>KL569391.1:8648-8810 GCA_000715685.1 Streptomyces lilacinus | reverse complement strand
GCACCTCCCAGCGGTAGCTGGGGGAGGGTGGGCACAAACCCACCGCCGGCCCGCACCCGGCTACGGCGCCCCCGTGACCACGGCAACCACCACGGTGCCGGGCACGAACGCCCCCTCCTCGGCCAGCACGGTCAACCCGTACAGCTGTCTCTTATACACATC
>KL569391.1:3840-8417 GCA_000715685.1 Streptomyces lilacinus | reverse complement strand
CCTCCGCAAAGGCATCCAGCTCCGGCGTCCGCTTCCCGTACCCCCCGCCGTGAAAGCGCTCGTCCAGCACCCAGTCCCCGCGCCGCCCCCCGAAGGCCTCGCGTTGCAGACGCAGGACCTCCTCCCCGAGGAAGCCTCCCTTGAGCACCGGGAAGCCGATCGCCCGCTGCCCCGGGGCGAGCCCCGCCGCCAGTCCCGCCAGCGTCCCGCCCGTACCGCAGGCCACGCCCACCACGTCCGCCACGCCCCGCAGCTCGCGCCCCAGTGCCTCGCAGCCCCGCGCGGCCGCCGCGTTGCTGCCGCCCTCGGGGATCACGAAACAGTCCGGCGGCGCCAGCGCGGCGAGCACCTCGGGCTCCGCCTTGCGCCGGTACGTCGCGCGGTCCACGAACCGCAGCCGCATGCCGTCCGCCGCGCACCGCGCGAGCGACGGATTGAGCGGCCGGTCCGCGAGCTCGTCGCCCCGTACGATCCCGATCGTCTCGAACCCCAGCAGCCGGCCCGCCGCCGCCGTGGCCCGCAGGTGGTTGGAGTACGCCCCGCCGAACGTCAGCAGCGTGCGGCGGCCGGCGGCGGCCGCGGCGCGCAGGTTCGGCTCCAGCTTGCGCCACTTGTTGCCCGGCAGGTCGGGATGTATGAGGTCGTCCCGCTTGAGCAGCAGCCGCAGCCCGCGCCGGGCGAACCGCTCGTCCGCCACCTCGGCGAGGGGCGACGGCAGCAGCGGCCGCAACGCGGCCGGGTCGGCCGTACCGGGGGGATTGTCGCTGGTCACACCGTCCATTTTGTACTCTTGCCCGGCCGGCAACGAAGCCGGCGACGAAGCTAGGAAAGCGCAGCGCAGCAGTGGACTACCAGGCCGTACTCGAAGAGGTCGCCGCCTTCGTGCGCCCGCTGGTCGGCCGCGGCCAGGTGGCCGACTACATCCCGGCCCTCGCCAACGTGGACACCGCGCAGTTCGGGATGGCCGTCGCCGACGTCGACGGCGGCGTGTACGGCGTGGGGGACTGGGAGCGGCCCTTCTCCGTCCAGTCCATCTCCAAGGCGTTCGGCCTCGCGCTGGTGCTCGCCGAGGGCGGCGACCTGATCTGGCAGCGGGTGGGCACCGAGCCGTCCGGCAACCCCTTCAACTCCCTGGTGCAGCTGGAGTACGAGAACGGCATTCCGCGCAATCCGTTCATCAATGCCGGCGCGCTCGTCGTGACCGACCGGCTGCAGACGCTGACCGGTGACGCCAGCACCACGATGCTGGAGTTCCTGCGCGCCGAGAGCGGCAACCCGGACGTCTCCTTCGACCAGGCCGTCGCCAAGTCCGAGTCCGAGCACGGCGACCGCAACGCCGCCCTCGCCCACTTCATGGCCAGCTACGGCAACCTCGACAACCCCGTGCCCACGGTGCTCGAGCACTACTTCTGGCAGTGCTCGATCGAGATGAGCTGCCGCGACCTGGCCCTCGCGGCCGGCTTCCTGGCACGGCACGGCCTGCGCGCGGACGGCACGCGACTGATGCCGCGGCGCGAGGCGAAGCAGATCAACGCGGTCATGCTGACGTGCGGGACGTACGACGCGGCCGGCGACTTCGCGTACCGCGTGGGGCTGCCCGGCAAGAGCGGCGTGGGCGGCGGCATCGTCGCCGTCATACCGGGCCGCTGCACCCTGTGCGTCTGGAGCCCGGGCCTGGACGCCCGCGGCAACTCGGTCGCGGGCGTGGCGGCGCTGGACCACTTCACGACACTTACGGGGTGGTCGGTCTTCTGAGGCGCGGTGCCCGCGGTGTCGGCCGGGGGGTCCGGGGGTTGCCCCCGGGGGATGCAGCACGACGTTGACGGGTTGGTCCGTCTTCTGAGGTCCGGGGCGGGCTGCAGCCCTCCGACTAGCATCCCGCCGCCGAGCGGCGCATCGTGGTCGCATGGAGCACGAACTGCGCGCCGAGTACGTCGACGGCCGGGCCGCCGCGGACCCGATGTCGGAGATCAAGGTCTGGCACGTCGTCCGCAGCGACAGCACGACCGCGATGTGCGGCCGCGAACTGGAGGCGGCCGCCTCCACCCGCAGCACGGACGACTGGGGCACCCCCGGCCTCGCCCTGTGCCACGCCTGCGGCGCCCTCTACCTGCGCGAGCAGCCCTGAGAGCGGCCGCCGGGGCGGCTACGGGCTACGGGCAGCGGATGACCTGACCCGCGTACGAGAGGTTGCCGCCGAAGCCGAAGAGCAGGATCGGCGCGCCCGGGGCGACGCGGCCGGACTGGACGAGCTTGGAGAGCGCGAGCGGGATGCTCGCGGCCGAGGTGTTGCCGGACTCGGTCACGTCGCTCGCGACGATCGCGTCGACCGCGCCGATCTTCCGGGCCACCGGCTCGATGATCCGCAGGTTGGCCTGGTGGAGGACGACCGCCGCCAGGTCCTCCGGCCGGACGCCGGCGCGCTCGCACACCCGGCGGGCGATCGGCGGCAGCGTGGTCGTGGCCCAGCGGTAGACGGACTGGCCCTCCTGGGCGAAGCGCGAGGGCGTGCCCTCGATCCGGACGGCGTGCCCCATCGAGGGCACCGAGCCCCAGACGACCGGGCCGATCTCCGGCTCGGGCGCCGCCGTGACCACGGCCGCGCCCGCGCCGTCGCCGACCAGGACGCAGGTGGTGCGGTCGGTCCAGTCCGTGACGTCGGTGAACTTCTCGACGCCGATGACCAGCGCGTTCGTCGCCGCGCCGGCGCGGATGGCGTGGTCGGCGGAGGCGAGGGCGTGGGTGAAGCCGGCGCAGACGACGTTCACGTCCATGACGGCGGGCGAGGGCAGGCCCAGCTCGGCGGCGACGCGCGCCGCGGTGTTGGGGCTGCGGTCGACGGCGGTGCAGGTGGCGACGAGGACGAGGTCGATGTCGGCGGGGGCCAGGCCGCTGTTGGCCAGGGCCTTGGCGGCGGCCTCCGTGGCCATGGACGCGACGGTCTCGTCCGGGCCGGCGATCCGGCGGGTGCGGATGCCCACGCGGGAGCGGATCCACTCGTCGCTGGTGTCGACCATGTCGGCCAGCTCGTCGTTGGTGAGGACCCTGGCGGGCTGGTAGTGGCCGAGGGCCAGGACACGAGACCCGGACATCGGTGTTCCTCCTGCGCGCGAGTGATGACCCTGGGGGTCGGGGGTCTCTCAGTCTCGACGCTGCGCGGTGCTTACCGGGTGCGTGATCCACCAATCTTCCGGCCGGATAACTGGCGCAATCGGATACGGGTCAAACGTGCGTACGGGCCGGAGGGCCGGCGGGGAACGGGACGGGCCCGGTCGCCCCCACGGCGGCCGGGCCCGTCCGGGCGGTGGCGCGTCAGCGCAGCGAGAGCGCGGTGCGGATGGTGGTGAAGAGCTCGGTCTGGTCGGTGAGGCCGAGGACGCGCTGGGCCTGCGGGCCCTGGGCGGCGATGCGGACCTGGGTGCCGGTGTGCTCCTGGGCCTGGCCCGGGGTGTTGGTCGAGTAGTTGACCTTCAGCTGCTGGCCCTCGTTGGTGACCAGCGTCGAGGACAGGCCGGGCGGGGTGGCCTCCAGCGGCACGATCTGGCTGGTGTGGCCGTGGTCGGCGGTGGTGACGACCAGGGTGTCGGGGTGCTTGGCGGCGTAGTCGCGGGCGACCTTCACGGCGCGGTCGAACGCGGCGGTCTCGCCGATCTGGCCGCAGGGGTCGGCGGCGTGGTCGCGCTTGTCGATGGAGGCACCCTCGATCTGCAGGAAGAAACCATTCTTCTTGGCCTTCGGGGTGTTCAGCAGCTCGAGCGCCTTGCGGGCCTGGTCCTCCAGGGCGGGGGTGCCGGCCTTGCGCTCGGGGTTGTTCGTGACGCAGCGCTGGGCGGCGGTGCCGCCGACGGCGGCGGCCTTGCCGGTCCACTCGACGGGCACGTTGCCGTCGGCGAAGAGGCCGAGGACGGGCTTGCCGGACGTGGCCGCCGACAGGCCCTTGGAGTCGGTCACGACCTGGTAGCCGAGCTTCTCGGCCTGCTGGGTGACGGTCAGGCCCTTGTAGCGGCCGTCGGTGACCTTCTGGTCGAAGCGGGCCTTGCCGCCGCCGAGGAGCACGTCCACCTTGTGGTTGACGCTCTGCTCGGCGATCGAGCCCGGGCCGCCCTTGGCGATCGTGTCGTTCGGGCAGGCCTTCATGTCGGCCGGGCCCTGGCAGCTGCGGTCGGTGGCGTGCGAGGCCAGCACGGCCGGGGTGGCGTCGGTGAGCTCGGCGGTGGTGACGCTGCCGGTGGCCAGGCCGTTGCGCTGGGCCAGCTCCAGGATGGTGGTCATCGGCTTGTCGGTGCCGGGGGTCTTCGATATCCGGCCGTTGACGGTCTTGTGCCCGGTCGCCCAGCCGGTGCCGCTGGCGGCGGAGTCGGTCACGTAGTCCGGCTTGCCGTTCTTGTCGACGGAGTACGTGGTGTACGCGCCCGTCATCGGGAACCTGTCCATGTTGAGCCGGCCGGCCGCGCCCACGGTGTAGTCACGGGCGAGGGTGATCTCCGAGTCGCCCATGCCGTCACCGATGAGCAGGATGACGTTCTTGGCCTTCTTGGCGCCGTGGCCGGCCGCGTCCTGTCTCTTATACACATCTC
>KL569391.1:0-3573 GCA_000715685.1 Streptomyces lilacinus | reverse complement strand
GCTCGGAGGCCGCGGCCGCGGCGGGCACCGCGACACCGGCGACGAGCAGTGCGGCGGCGCCCCATGCGAGACGACGGCTGTGCGGACGAGAACCCATGGTCAATTCCTCCTCGGTGGGCCGAGGCGCTGTGCCCGGCCGGAAGGAAGCTCACCAGGGGCGGGTGTACCGAAGGGGACGTCCAGGTGACGTGGAGGTCACCGGGCGCTGTCGACAGCGCTGCCCTGTGCGTCAGGCTGTTGCACGTCACCCCCGTCGCTCTTCATCGCCTTCGCCTCGCTCCTGAGGATCCGTACGGACTTGCCGACGGCCCGGGCCGCCTCGGGCAGCTTCCGCGACCCGAACAGCACGACCACGACGAGGACGAGCACGAGGACGTGCCAGGGCTCCAGCGCGTTGCGCAGCACCGCGATCCACCACCTTTCGTCTGACTGACGCTTCATCCGGCCGACGCCCGGTTTGAATCCGTGACCGCCGGACAGCCGCCCACACAATACTTGCTAGATTGCGCAACTGGACAACCAAAGTTCGTGGCGGCCCGTCTAACCCGGCGACAGGCACGGACCGGGGGAGCGGATGAGGACGCGGATATGACCGGCAGGCGAGGCAGGCCCAGCAGCGGGCGCGGACGGGCGCGGACGGTCGTCCTGGTCGCGGTGTCGTTCCTGGTGCTGCTGACCGCCGGCGCCGGATGGCTCTACCTGAAGCTCAACGGCAACATCAACACCTTCGACGCCGACGGCCTGTCCAAGAACCGGCCCGGCGCCGGCGTCGACGGGCAGAACGTCCTGGTCATCGGCTCGGACTCGCGCGCCGGCGGCAACAGCGCCCTGGGCGGCGGCGAGGGCGACGTGGGCCGCTCCGACACGGCCTTCCTGCTCCACGTCTACGGCGACCGCGAGCACGCCATCGCCGTGTCGATCCCCCGGGACACCCTCGTCGACATCCCGCCGTGCCTGACCCCGGACGGCAGTTGGACGACCGAGCGGCAGCGCGCCATGTTCAACTCCGCCTTCTCCGTGGGCGGATCGCCCAAGGGCAACCCGGCCTGCACCCAGAACACCGTCGAGAGACTCACCGGGCTGCGCGTCGACCACACCGTCGTCGTCGACTTCGCCGGCTTCTCCGACATGACCTCGGCCGTGGGCGGCGTCGACGTCTGCGTCCCCCAGGACGTCTACCGGGGCGACCTCAACCCCAACCTCGGCTCGCGCGGCGAACTCCTCTTCCGCAAGGGGCAGCAGAGCGTCTCCGGCCAACGGGCCCTGGACTACGTACGCGTGCGGCACGGCCTCGGGGACGGCTCCGACATCGGGCGCATCCAGCGCCAGCAGGCCTTCCTGTCGTCCCTCGTGCGCAAGGTGCGCGCGCAGGGCTTCAGCCCCGGAACGCTGCTGCCGCTGGCCGACGCGGCCACCAAGTCCATGACCGTCGACCCGGGGCTGGGGTCCGCGTCCAAGATGCTGGCGTTCGCGATGTCGCTCAAGGACATCGACCCGCACGACATGAAGTTCGTGACCCTGCCCTGGCGGTACGACGGCAACCGCGTCGCCGTCGTCCAGCCCGACGCCGACGCCCTGTGGGCCTCCCTCCGGGCTGACCGCACCATCGACGGCAAGGACGCGGGCAAGGGCGGCGCGCGCGGGGGCTCCCCCTCCGCCTCCCCTTCCCCCGATCCCATTGCCGGTGGCGGCGCGAAGGTCGCCGTGCGCAACGGCACCGACATCGACGGGCTCGCCGCCCGGGCCGCCGAGGCCGCCCAGCGGCACGGCTTCCGGGTCACCGGCACCACCACCGCGCGCGACCAGGACCAGGCGAGCACGGTGATCGAGTTCGGCTCGGGCCAGGCAGGACACGCCCGGACCCTCGCCCGGCTCTTCCCCGGCGCGTACGTACGGGGGGCCGACATCGACGGCATCGCCGTCACCCTGGGCCGCGACTACGCGGCCGCCCCGGCGGCACCCGCGAGCGCCGAGCCGACCGCCCCTGAGGTGCTCTCCTCCGACGTGGCGGCCCGGGCCCGCTCGGCGGCGGACGATCCCTGCGCCAACCTCTCGTACGGATGAGGGGCTCGTACGGATGAGGGGGAGCGTTCATGCCTGATTGATCCGCCCCGGTGGTAGGTGCACAGTAGATCGTGAAACGTCCAAGGAGCTCGCCATGTCCGCCATCGCTGTCCCCGGGGCGTCGCCCAGGCCGTGGAGGGCCTGGCTCGTGGCCCTGACCGCGGCCCTCCTCGTCTGGGCGGGCACCGCGCTCTGCCCGCCCCCCGCCCACGCCGGCACCGCCGCAACCGGGCTGGACACCGTCGCCGAGGCGCTGCGCAAGAACCCCGTCTACGTCGACCCCCGGGCCTCCGACCAACTGCCGGCGGCCGACGCCGACGCGCTGGCGAGGAAGATCAGGGACGCCGACAAGCCGGTCTTCGTGGCCGTGCTGCCCAACGCCCCCGAATTCCCCCGGGCCACCGTCATCCAGGACCTGCGCACCAAGGTCGGGCTCGCCGGCGTCTACGCCGTCCACCTCGGCGACGCCTTCAACGCCAAGGCCGACCGCTCGGTGATGTCCCGCAACGCCGTCACCAACCTCGTCGGGTCCGTCCAGCGCACCGGCGGCGACACCCGCACCCAGCTCAACGGCTTCGTCGACCAGGCCGACCGCACCGCCAAGGGCCACGCCCCCGGCTCCTGGGGCGGCACCGACCAGGGCCTCGGCACCGCGGGCCTGATCACCGGCGGCGCGGTCGTCGTGGCCGGCGGCGCCGGCGCCTACGCCCTCTACCGGCGCAACAAGCGCCGGCGGGAGGAGCGCGAGCGAGCGGAGCTGGACGCGCTGCGCGTCGTCGTCGACGAGGACATCACCGCTTTTGGGGAGGAGCTGGACCGGCTGGACTTCTCGCCGTCCGAGGCCGGCGCCACGGACGAGATGCGCGCCGACTACGCGCGGGCGCTGGACATGTACGAGGAGGCGAAGTCCAAGATGGCGGCGGCCGGCAAGCCGCAGGAGGTGCAGGGCGTCACCCAGTCCCTGGACGAGGGGCGCTTCGCCCTGGCCACCCTCGCCGCCCGCCGCACGGGCGCCCCGCTGCCCGAGCGCCGGCTGCCCTGCTTCTTCGACCCGCGCCACGGGCCGTCGGTCCAGGACGTGGAGTGGGCGCCGCCGGGGGGCGCGGTGCGGACCGTACCGGCGTGCGCGGCGGACGCCACGCGGGTGGCGGAGGGCGAGGAACCGCTCGCCCGCCAGGTCCAGACGGCGAGCGGCCCCCAGCCGTACTGGAACGCCGGCCCCGCGTACGGCCCCTGGGCCGGCGGCTACTTCGGCGGCGGCCTGCTGCCGGGGCTGCTGGTGGGCACGATGCTGGGCGGCCTGATGAGCGGGCCGGCTTATGCGGCTCCGGCGGAGGCGGGGGGTCCGGACGGTGGGGACTACACCGGCTCGGACTTCGACTCCGGCGATTTCGGGGGCGGGGGATGGGGCGACGGTGGGGGTGGCGGTGACTTCGGTGGTGGCGGGGGTGACTTCGGCGGGGGCGGTGGTTGGTAGTTGTCCCCAATCCCGCCCTTTCACCGTTTCCT
>KL569390.1:71259-73814 GCA_000715685.1 Streptomyces lilacinus | reverse complement strand
GGCGATTGAGGACCGGGGTCCGGGGCGGAGCCCCGGCTAGTCGTCGAGGGCCGCGACGCCGGCCTGCGCGAACTTCTCGTCCAGGTCGCCGCTGGGCGCGCCCGCGACGCCGACGGCGGCGACGGGGGCGCCCTCGGCACGGACGGGGGCGCCGCCGGGCAGGAAGAGGGTGCCGGGGATGTCCTTGAGGTTGGGTGCCTGCTGCAGCCGCTTGACCAGCTCCGAGGTGGGGGCGTTCCACGAGACGGCGGTGAACGCCTTGCGCTGGGCGGACTCGTAGGACTGCGGTCCGGAGCCGTCGCCGCGCAGCGTGACCACGGTGTTGCCGTCGCGGTCGACGACGGCGACGGACACCTTCTGGCCGTCCTTCTCGGCGGTGCTCAGGGCCGCCCGGGCCGCGCGGGTGGCGGCGTCGACGGTCAGGTGGGAGGTGCGGGTCAGGTCCTTGCCCTTCGCGGCGGACTTCACCGCGGGCTGGGCTGGGGCCGGCTCGGCGGCGGAGGTCCCGGCGGTCAGGGCGGCGACGCCGAGCACCGACGCGCCGACGGCGGCGGCGGTGAGGACACGGGTGCGCGGGGAGAGCGTCTTCATGGGTCTCCTTGGGGAGATCGATCGAACGGGTGGCGGCGGCTCGCGGGGCTGGGCTCGGCGAGCCGATCGCCGTGCTTCGATCCTCCGTGCGGCGGTACCGCTTGTGGATCAACGGACCGTCTGCCGCTTCCGGGCGGGACGGGTGACGGCGCTGTCATCCGATCGGTTGATGCCCGCCGGCCCGCACGGGTATAGAACAGACGCACGAGCAAGGTGGGCGAGGTAAGTGAGTGCGTGATCGACTGAGGCGGCGAACGGCTGCTGCCCGTGGTGTCCTCGAGCCCGGGGACACCGGCTCGGCCGGCACCGGTGCGGCCGCCGACGACGCCGGTGAGCGCCGTGTGAACGCGGTGATGTACGGGGCGTTCCTGCTCCTCCTCGGCGCGTCCCTGGCCCGTTTCCTCACCCGTCACCCGGGCGAGCCCCGTACGCCGTGGATCCTCGCGCTGAGCCTCGTCCTGGCCCTGGCGTACGTCTGCGGGCCCGCGCCCGGCATCGGCGGCCCGGCCCGGCGAAGCGCCGACGGCGCGCGGGGCGGGGCCACGGCGCCGCGTCTGGTGTGGCTCGGCGGCGTGGTGTGCACGTGGCTCGTGCTCGTCTTCCTCGCCCCGAGTTTCGCGTGGTGCGCGGTGCCGCTCATCTTCATGGGGCTGAGCCTGCTGTCGGACCGGGCGGCGCTCGTCCTCGTGGGACTGCTGACGGTCTGCGTGGTCGCGGCCCAGCTCCGCCTGGCGGACACCGTCGACGCGCACGTCCTGCTCGCCCCGCCGGCGGTCGCCGCGATCGCCACGGCCGTCTTCCTGCACCTGCGCCGCCAGGCCGCGCGGCAGCGCGCCCTGATCGACGACCTGCTGCGCACCCGCCACGACCTCGCCGCCACCGAGCGGCGCGAGGGCACGCTCGCCGAGCGGCACCGGCTCTCGATGGAGATCCACGACACGCTCGCCCAGGGGCTGTCCAGCCAGCGCATGCTGCTGCAGGCCGCGGACCGGCTCTGGGAGACGGACCCGGGCGCCGCCCGCTCCCACGTCCGCTCGGCCTCCGGCATCGCCGAGGCCAACCTCGCCGAGGCCCGCCGCTTCGTCCACGACCTCGCGCCGGTGGACCTCGCGGCCGCGGGCCTGCCCGAGGCACTGCGCGCCCTGGCCGAGCGGGAGTCGGCGGTCGCCGTGCGCTGCCACGTGGAGGGCGCGCCCGCGCCGCTGCCGCCGCCCGTCCAGTCGGCGCTGCTGCGGATCGCGCAGGGTGCCCTGGCGAACGTCCGCGAGCACGCCCACGCCCGGACGGCGGCGCTGACGCTCACCTATCTGGGCGACCAGGTCGTGCTGGACATCGCCGACGACGGGCGCGGCTTCGACGCCCTCCGCACGCCCGCCCCCGGCCCGGGCCGCGGTCACGGCCTGCCGGCGATGCGGGCCCGCCTGCGTCCCCTCGGCGGCGCGCTGACCGTGGAGTCCGCCCCGGGGGACGGCACCGTGGTGTCCGCCTCCGTACCCCTGGCCTCCGGTCCGCACCCGGATCCGTACTCCTACGAGGACTCCTGATGACGGCGACGCCGGCCCCGGGCCCCGTGCGCATCCTGCTGTGCGACGACCACGCCGTCGTCCGCAGCGGCCTGCGCGCCCTGCTGTCGAGCGAGCCGGGCATCGAGGTCGTCGGGGACGCGGGCAGCGGCGAGGAGGCGGTCGCGTTGGCGTCGCGGCTCGGCCCGGGCGGTCTCGACCTCGTGCTGATGGACCTGCAGTTGGGCGCCGGCATCGACGGAACCGAGGCCACCCGACGGCTCGTGGCCCTGCCCGGCGGCCCTCGCGTGCTCGTGCTGACCACCTACGACACCGACGCGGACATCACCCGCGCCATCGAGGCGGGCGCCACCGGCTACCTCCTCAAGGCCGAACAGCCGGAGGAACTGTTCGCCGCCATCCACACCGCGGCCGCCGGCCGCACCGCGCTGTCGCCACCCG
>KL569390.1:70757-70952 GCA_000715685.1 Streptomyces lilacinus | reverse complement strand
GCCTCATGGCCCGTGTCCGCGACCGCCGCCCCGCCCTCACCGACCGCGAACGCGACATCCTCACCCACCTCGCGCGCGGCCTGGGCAACCGCGAGATCGCCCGCGCCCTGTTCATCAGCGAGGCCACCGTCAAGACGCACCTCGGCCGCATCTACGCCAAGCTCGGCGTCGAGATGTCTCTTATACACATCTCTG
>KL569390.1:70168-70445 GCA_000715685.1 Streptomyces lilacinus | reverse complement strand
TCAGAGATGTGTATAAGAGACAGGTAGGGCACCGGGCGATTCCCGGGCCCCACGGGCTCTGCTCTCACCCCGCGCCCAGAAGCCCGTCGACGACGCGCCCGTACAGCAGGCGGCCGGCCCATGCCGTCGCGGCGCCGAGGAGCCGGGGCACGCCTCGTACGCGCAGGTCACCGGACCACACCACCCGGGATCCCCTGCCCTCGGGGCGCACCTCGATCCGCGCCCAGCCGCGGACGACACGGCCGCGCTTCTCGAGCCGGCAGCGGCCCCCCCCCCG
>KL569390.1:66615-69936 GCA_000715685.1 Streptomyces lilacinus | reverse complement strand
CTGCCATCGCACGACCTCCATCGGGTCGTCGAACGCGACGACGCCACGACCCGTACGGGCGACCAGCCTCGTGCCCACGCCGGTCGGAGGCGGGGTCGTGACCGTGACGGACGTCAGGGGAACGTGCGCCGCGTGGCGCTCCCACCGCGTCAGCCGCTGCCACGCGGTCTCGACCGGCAGCCGCGAACCGCGCTCGACGACGAAGAAGGCCATGACGCCACCGTAAGCGCGCTGCGGGCTCGTCGGCGGGTGTGGCCGGAAGCAGTCTCTCGACTAGGTCAGTTGACCTAGTGTGGGGGTGTGAATGATGAGATCCAGATAGAGCGGTCGGGGCCGGTCCTCGTCGTGGGCGGATACGGCACGGTGGGCGGGGAGTTGGCGCGCCTGGCCGCGCCGCGGTGGCCCCTGGTGCTCACCGGGCGCAGCCCGGAGCGCGGGGAGACGGTCGCGGCGGAGACGGGGGCGGAGCTGCGCCGGTGGGATCTGGCCGCCCCCGCTCCCTTCCGGGCCCGCGCGCGGGCCGTGGTCAGTACGGTCAACGACCCTCACGACCGGGTGCTGCGCGCGGCGATGCGCGGCGGCGTCCCGTACGTCGACGTCACGCGCTGGACCTCCCGGCTCAAGCGGGCGGTCGCGGTCGCGGCCCTCGCCGACCCGGCCTCGCCGGTCCTGCTGTCCTCCGGCTGGATGGGCGGTGTTTCGGCCATCGTGGCCGCGTGGCTCGCCGAACAGGCCGATGGCGCCGAGTCGGGAGTCGAGCCGGGCGTCGAGTCGGTGGAGATCGCCGTCCGCTACGACCTCGAGGACCGGGCCGGCGCCGATTCGGTGGAGTTCATGGACCGGTTGGGCCTCGACTACGAGGTGATGGCGGGTGGGCGGGAGCAGCTCGTCATGCCGTTGAGCGACGCCGGATTCGTCGAGATCGGCGGCCATCGGACGAAGGTCGGTCGGATCGACACCCCCGAGCAGTTCACGCTGCCGCTGACACTGGGCGTCGACACGGCGGTCACCCGAATCGGGTTCAGCGCGAACTCGTCGACTTCCGCGCTGTTGGCGCTGAAGAAGACGGGTTTCTTCCGGTGGGGACGTGGCGATCGGCTGCGTGCGGTGCGGCGGTCGCTGCTGCACTCGCCGGGCGAGGGCGGCAGCGCGATGCTGCGGATCGATGTGCGCGGGCGTGGTGGCAGGGTGCTGCGTGCCACGGTCACCGACCCCGCCGGGCAGGCCCACCTCACCGCGCTCGGCGGCCTGCTGGGCCTGCGGTGGGCCCTGGGCGAGGACGGGACGACGCCTGTCGCAGGCGTCGCTTTCCCCGAGCAGAGGCCTGCTCCCGGAGCGGCGATCGCCGCTCTGCAGCGCGCGGGAGTACGGGTGGAGGTCGAGGCCTCATGAGCGGGCGTCTGACGCCGCAGGGCAGCGCGCGGCGGGCGAGTCTGCTGGACGCCGCCGAGGCGGTGCTGGTGGCGCAGGGGAACCGCGAGGCCTCCCTGCGGGCGATCGCCGCCGAGGCGGGGGTGCGCATCGGTCACCTTCAGCACTACTTCCCCACCCGCGCGGACCTGGTCAAGGCCATGCTGGAACGGGCGTTGGACCGCTCGCTGCAGCGGCTCGAGGAGGTCACCGGGCTCCGCGTGTCGTCGGATCACCCGACGGCCATCCATGTGCCGGACGCCCTGCGGGACGCCACCGACCTGGTGACGGCGGTCCTCGCCGACCAGGACGACCCCCACCTCGTACGGCTGTACGTCGAGGTGTGGGGCATGGCGGCGCGCGAGCCCGAGATCGCTTCCGTGGTGCGGGAGTTCTACGGGAGGTACGTGGGCCACGTGGAGGCCTTCGTACGGCATCGGCGGCCGGGGTGGGCGCCCGAGGTGTGCCGGGCCCGGGCCGAGACGTTCGTCGCCCTGGTCGAGGGGGCGGCCCTGATGCGCACCGGTGTCACCGGGCACCGCTCCCCCGAGACGGACCGGGAGCTCGTGCGCTGCGCGGCGGCCCTGCTCGAGGGCTGAGCCGGACGCCGGGCCCGGCATCGCACGGCACGGCACGGACACGCGGTGACACAACCTTCCGGGGAATGGATCGCCGTACTCCGTTGTATGCAGGCGAGTTGGTCACTGCGGACGATGCCCCGGCCACGGCCCGGGTCCGATCGTGGAGGGGTGATTCAGGTGATCCCTTCTTCGACATCCGGCATTCGCGGAGGCAGGCCATGGCAGAAGTGACGCGGCGCGGCGTACTGGCGAGCACGGCCGCATGGGTCGGGGCGGCGGCCGTGGGCCTGGCCGCCTCGGGCGTTCCGGCCCCCACGGCGAGCGCGGTGCCTCGCGCCGCCGCGCCGCCCGGGCACGGCGCCGGCCCCGGCCCCGGCCCGGTCACGGTGGATTCGGCGGACTCGCGCTACCAGTCGCTGACACGTCGCGGGGCCAACGCCCGTTTCGTCGGCAAGCCCGACTACGTGCGCGTGGTCGGCACGACCGAGCAGGTCGTCGATGCCGTGCAGCAAGCGGTGCGCGAGGGCAAACGCGTCGCCGTCCGCAGCGGTGGGAACTGCTTCGAGAACTTCGTCGACGACCCATCCGTCCGCGTCCTCATCGACGTCTCCCCCATGACCGCCGTCTCCTACGACGAGCGGCGACGGGCGTTCGCCGTCGAGCCCGGCGCCTCGCTCGGCGAGGCGTACCGGCGGCTCTTCCTCGGTTGGGGAGTGGCCATCCCGGCCGGTGCCACCGCGGAGGTCGGCGTCGGCGGGCACGTCCTCGGGGGCGGGTACGGCGCGCTGTCCCGCCGGTACGGCCTGTCCGTGGACCACCTGTACGGCGTCGAGGTGGTGGTCGTCGACAAGCAGGGGAGGGCCAGGAGCGTGGTGGCCACGCGGGAGCCCGGCGATCCCCACCGCGACCTGTGGTGGGCGCACACCGGCGGCGGTGGCGGCAACTTCGGCGTCGTCACCCGCTACTGGTTCCGGTCCCCCGACGCCACGGGCTCCGACCCCTCGCGGTTGCTGCCCCGCCCGCCGGCGGCCACGCTCGCCTTCGCCGCGTCCTGGGCCTGGAAGGACCTCGACCGGCGCTCCTTCACCCAGCTGGTGCGGAACCACGGCGCCTGGTACGAGAACAACAGCGCGCCCGGCTCCCCCTACGCGGGACTCTTCAGCGTCTTCATGCTCAACAGCCGCAAGAGCGGCACTGTCGACCTGGTCGGGCGGGTGGACTCCACCGGGTCCGGCGCCGAGCGGCTGGTGGACGACTACGTCGCCGCGGTCGGCCGCGGAGTGGGGGTGCGCCCCACGCGGAGCCGGCAGAGCCAGCCGTGGCTGGAGGT
>KL569390.1:63736-66391 GCA_000715685.1 Streptomyces lilacinus | reverse complement strand
AGCCAGCCGTGGCTGGAGGCCGCCGCGGCCGTTCAGCAGACCCCTCCGGCAGCCTTCAAGGCCAAGGCCGCCTACCTGCGCAAACGCTTCACGGATCGACAGATCGACACCATCCACGAACACCTGTCGGGCAAGGCCGGCGGCGAGATCACCGGTTCCGTGTGGCTCGTCTCGTACGGCGGTCAGGTCAACGCCGTCGCCCCTGAGGCGACGGCCGTCGCGCAGCGGGACTCCGTCCTCAAGGCGATCTACCTCACCGGGTGGGACGGCCCGCACGAGGAGCCGGGGCCGCGCCTGGCGTGGATTCGCGACTTCTACCGCGCCGTGTATGCCGACAGCGGCGGCGTGCCCGTGCCCGGCACGGTCAGCGACGGTTCCTTCATCAACTACCCCGACACCGACCTCGCCGACCCCGCCCTGAACACCTCGGGCACGCCGTGGCAGACCCTCTACTACAAGGGTCATTACGCCCGGCTTCAGGACATCAAGGCGCGGTGGGATCCCCGCAACGAGTTCCACCACGCCTTGTCCATCCGCCCGCGCGCTACCGCACCGTGACCGTGCCCGTCATCTCCGGGTGGATGGCGCAGTGGTAGGTGAAGGCCCCCCGGGTCGCGAAGACGTGGGTGAAGCTCGTGCCGGGCGTGAGGGTTCCCGAGTCCCAGCCGGGCCCGTCGGACGTCGTGGTGTGCTCCGTGTTGTCGTTGTTGATCCAGCGGACCGTGTCGCCTGCGTTGACGGTCACCGATTGCGGGACGAAGCTGAAGCCCTCGATCACGACGACGGTCTCGGCGCGGAGCGCGCTGTCGGACGCCGCGGAGGCCGTGGGGCTCACCAGGAGCACCCCCAGGGAGAGTGCCGCGAGCAGCGTGGTGAGGAGGCGAAGAAGCGAACGGGCGGACGAGCGTGACATGAAGAGCCCTCCTTGGCCGCGCGGGGCCCGGCTCCCGGACGGGGCCGGAGCTCACGCGCGAGTGCGGTGACCCTTCCCTGCCGTCAACCAGGCAATCTCCATTCACCCGATGGTGCGACCGGAGAGGGATGAGGTCGTACGGGCGGGGCGCCGGTGGGTGAACGACAGGGCTACTTCCCCTGCCCCGCCCCCAGCTCGTCCAGCAGGTCGCGGACGCGCCGCTCGATCTCGTCGCGGATGGGCCGTACGGCGGCGAGGCCCTGGCCGGCGGGGTCGTCGAGCGCCCAGTCGAGGTACCGCTTGCCGGGGAAGACGGGGCAGGCGTCCCCGCAGCCCATGGTGATGACGACGTCCGACGCCCGCACGGCCTCGGTGGTCAGCATCTTCGGCGACTGCCCGGAGAGGTCGACGCCGACCTCGCTCATCGCCTCGACCACGGCCGGATTGACCGTGTCGGCCGGGGCGGAACCCGCCGAGCGGACGTCCACGCGGCCCCGGGCGAGGTGGGCGAGGAACGCGGCGGCCATCTGGGAACGTCCGGCGTTGTGGACGCACACGAACAGCACGGACGGCTTGGTCTCGGGCACGGTGTCGGACTGGGTCTCAGGCATGGGCGGAACCTTCCGGAGGAGTGGCCGAGGGAGCGGCCGGCAGAATGGCGTCGGCGGTGGTGGTCTGCGGGAAGAAGCGGCGGGCGGCCAGGGCGACGTGGACCAGGCCGATCAGGACGGGGACCTCGATGAGGGGGCCGACGACTCCGGCGAGGGCCTGCCCACTGGTGGCGCCGAAGGTGGCGATCGCGACGGCGATGGCGAGCTCGAAGTTGTTGCCCGCGGCCGTGAACGCCAGCGTCGTCGCCCGCGGGTGGTCCAGGCCGACCGTACGGCCCAGGGCCATGGACCCGCACCACATCACCACGAAGTAGACCAGCAGCGGCAGGGCGATCCGCGCGACGTCCCACGGCTGCGAGGTGATCGCTTTCCCCTGGAGGGCGAAGAGCACCACGATCGTGAACAGCAGTCCGTAGAGCGCGAACGGACCGATGCGCGGGATCACCCGCGACTCGTACCAGCTGCGGCCGCGGGCCCTCTCGCCCAGGCGGCGGGTGAGGAAGCCGGCGGCGAGCGGAATGCCCAGGAAGATCAGGACGGAGCGGGCGATCTCCCCCACGGACGCGTCCAGGCCGACGGTCTCCAGGCCGAGCAGGCCGGGCAGCAGGTCGAGGTAGAACCAGCCGAGCGCGGAGAACGCGATCACCTGGAACACCGAGTTCAGGGCGACCAGAACGGCGGCGGCCTCGCGGTCACCGCACGCGAGGTCGTTCCAGATGACCACCATGGCGATGCACCGGGCCAACCCGACGACGATCAGCCCCGTCCGGTACTCCGGCAGGTCCGGCAGGAACGTCCAGGCCAGGGCGAACATCACCGCCGGCCCCAGGACCCAGTTCAGCACCAACGACGGGATCAGCAGTCGTGGGTCGCGGGTGACGGTGCCGAGACGGTCGTAGCGGACCTTGGCCAGCACCGGGTACATCATCACCAGCAGGCCGAGCGCGATCGGCAGCGAGACCCCGGTGACGGTCACCTTCGCCAGCGCGCTCCCCAGGCCGGGCACGAGACGGCCGAGGCCCAGCCCCGCCGCCATCGCGGCGAGAATCCACACCGCCAGGAACCGGTCCAGGAAGGACAGCCGCGCCGCGACCGGCACCGCGGGGGACTCGGCCTGTCTCTTATACACAT
>KL569390.1:61060-63427 GCA_000715685.1 Streptomyces lilacinus | reverse complement strand
AGCCCGGCCGGGCGGGTCAGGACGGCGGCGAGCGTGTCGGTCATCTCCGGCAGCAGCCAGTAGTACACCCACGTCCCGCGCCGCTCGCAGTCGATGAGGCCGGCCTGCCGGAGCAGCTTCAGATGGTGGGAGATCGTCGGCTGCGACAGGTCGAAGGCCGGGGTCAGGTCGCACACGCACACCTCGCCGCCGGCCCGCGAGGCGATCATCGACAGCAGCCGCAGCCGCACCGGGTCGCCGAGGGCCTTGAACACCTTGGCCAGGTCCTCGGCCTGCTCCTGATCCAGCGGAGCGGACAGGAGCCCGGGGCAACAGACGTCGGCGTCGGCACCGGCCGCGTCGAGCAGCGGCAGCTCTTGTTTCGACATGCTTCTATGTTGACGTTCTTCGAATCAGCGCGCAAGCTGGACGCATGAGCAAGCGGAACGCCGACCGCGACACCGATCTCCGCGAGACCGTCCGGCGACGCTACGCCGCGGCCGCCCTTCAGGTCGCCGAAGGCGGCACCGGATGCTGCGGCTCGCAGGCCGTCGAGATCGACGAGACCTTCGGCGCGACCCTCTACGCCGACGCCGACCGCGACGCCCTGCCCACCGAGGCCGTGGCCGCCTCGCTCGGCTGCGGCAACCCCGTCGCCGTCGCCGACCTCCGCCCCGGCGAGCGCGTCCTCGACCTCGGTTCCGGGGGCGGCATCGACGTCCTGCTGTCGGCCCGCCGTGTCGCGCCGACCGGTACGGCGTACGGGCTGGACATGACCGACGAAATGCTGGCTCTGGCCGCGGCGAATGCCAGAAAGTCGGGGGCCACGAACGTCGAGTTCCTCAAGGGCACCATCGAGGCCGTCCCCCTCCCGGCGCACACGATCGACGTCGCGATCTCCAACTGCGTCATCAACCTGTCCACCGACAAGCCGGCTGTCTTCGCCGAGATCTTCCGTGTCCTGGTCCCCGGCGGCCGGATCGGGCTCTCCGACATCGTGGCCGACGACGACCTCACTCCCCGACAACGGGCGGAGCGGGGCGACTTCGCCGGCTGCGTCGCCGGGGCCCTCTCCTTCGCCGAGTACCGGCGCGGCCTGGAGGCGGCGGGGTTCGAGGACGTCGAGATCACCCCGACCCACCAGGTCGCCGACGGCATGCACGCCGCCGTCGTCCGGGCCACCAAGCCGGCACGGTCATGACCGCGCCGGCGAAACCGTGCTGAATCACGGCAACCGTTCGAGGAGCGTCCGGGCCGCGTCCAGCATCAGCCGGCAGACGTGCTCCGGGTCGGCGCCGGCCAGCGGCTCCTGGCGGACGACGACGCGGGTGAGCCCGATGCCGAGCAGCCAGGCGAGGACCAGGGCGGAGCGCAGTTCGGCGTCCTCCGCGTCGGAGAGGCCGGCCAGCACACCGGCGTACTCCTCGGTCAGGCGCCGGCTCGTGCGGGCGGCCTCGTCGTCGCCGCCGACGGAGCGCAGGAAGACCTCCAGCGAGCGGTCACCGGGCGCGTCGCCCACGGGGGTGAGGAGGTTCCGCAGGGCGGCCTCGAGAAGGCTCTCGGCCGGTGTCTCCCGCAGCTGCCTGCGGCCGTCCAGCGCCACCACTTCGCCGAAGAGAGCGGTCTTCGAGCCGAAGTAGCGGAAGAGCAGGGCCTGGTTGACCCCCGCGCGGGCGGCGATCGCGCGCACCGTCGTCCGGTCGTAGCCGCGCTCGGCGAACAGCTCCGCCGCCGCCTCGACCAGGGACTGCCGCGTGGCCTCGGCGTCGCGCCGGCGCACCGGCTTCTCTGCGGTCATCCCGTTCCTCCTCAAGCGCCTGCCGCCCGTTCCCAGGCATTCAAGCAGCTGGCTACCAGGCCCCGTTGACGTCTTCCCCACCCCGTCCTACCGTCTTTGTAAGCAGGTGCTTACATCGCGTGCCGCACCGGCGCTCGATGGCCCTGCCGCTTCTGTCTGCGCGAGGGAACAACGAGGGAACAAAGGGGTCCGGATGTCCACCTCCCACAGCGAGCCCATCACCTATCCCTTCAACGAAGCCACAGGTCTCTGCCTGTCCGAGCGGTACGAAGAGGCGCGCCGGGGCGAGGGGCTGCGTCGCGTCCAACTGCCCTACGGCGAGCCGGCCTGGCTCGTCACCCGCTACGCCGACGCCAGGCTCGTCCTGGGCGACCGGCGGTTCAGCCGCGCCGCCTGCGCCGACCACGACGAGCCCCGCCAGTCGCCCGCCCAGTCCAACAGCGGCATCCTCGCGATGGACCCGCCCGACCACACCCGGCTGCGCACGCTGGTGACGAAGGCCTTCACCGTGCAGCGGGTGGAGCGACTGCGCCCCGACATCCGGGCGTTGGCCGAGAGCCTCCTGGACGACATCTGTCTCTTATACACAT
>KL569390.1:50791-60821 GCA_000715685.1 Streptomyces lilacinus | reverse complement strand
TGTGTATAAGAGACAGGTCGAGGACTACGCGCTGCCGCTGCCCGTCTCCGTGATCTGCCGGCTGCTCGGGGTGCCCGAGGCGGACCGTCCGCTCTTCCGAAGGTGGAGTGACGACGCCCTCTCCACCAGCTCCCTCACGGCCGAGGAGGCCGACGCGAGCCGGGAGGAGTTGCGCGCGTACATGGCCGGGCTGATCGCCGAGCGTCGCGCCCGGCCCGCCGACGACCTGATGACGGCCCTGATCGGGGCCCGCGACAGGGACGACCGGCTGTCCGAGCCGGAGCTGATCGACCTGTGCGTGGCCGTCCTCGTCGCCGGCCACGAAACCACCGCGACACAGATCCCCAACTTCGTGGCCACCCTCCTCGACCACCCCGACGAGCTCGCGCGCCTGCACAAGGATCCCGAGCTGATTCCCGCCGCGGTCGAGGAGTTGATGCGCTTCGTCCCGCTGGGCATGGCCGCTTCCATGCCTCGCTACGCGACCCAGGACATCGAGGTGGGCGGCACGCTGGTGCGGAAGGGCGAGCCGGTCCTGGTGTCGGTGGGGTCGGCCAACCGCGACGGGCTGCGCTTCCCCGAGCCCGACACGCTCGACCTCGGCCGGGAGGGCAATCAGCACATGGGGTTCGGCCACGGCGTCCACCACTGCCTCGGCGCGCCCCTCGCCCGCGTCGAGCTCCAGGAGGCCCTGCGGGCCCTCGTCCTGCGGATGCCGGGCCTGCACGTGGCCGGTGACATCGTCTGGAAGACGCAGATGCTGGTCCGCGGGCCGCGCTCGATGCCGGTGGGGTGGTGAGCGATGACCTGGCGTGTGACGGTGGACCGCGGCCGGTGCATGGGATCGGGCATCTGCACGGCCCTGGCCGCCTCGTCGTTCGTCCTGGACGAGGAGCGCTCCCGACCGCTGAGCGGTGAGACCGCTCCCGACGAGACGGTGCTCGACGCGGCCGACTCCTGCCCGGCCGGGGCCATCACCGTGACCGAGAGCGGGCGGGTGATCGGCCCTCGGGACTGACCAACTTTCTGGAAATTCTTTTCAGTCCGCTTCTGATCTAGGCTGACCGACATGGCGATCGAGACCATGGAGGGGCCGCGCGATGTCTCCTAAGCAGCAGCGCGGCGAGGCCACCGTCGAGCAGCTCCTGACCGCCGCGCTGCGTGTGTACGCCTCGTCCGGTCAGCAGGGCTTCACGGTGAACGCGGTCACCGCGGCCAGCGGGGTCAGTCTCGGCAGCCTCTACCACCACTTCGGCAGCTTCGACGGCCTCGCCGCCGCCCTCTACACCCGCTGCCTGGAGCAGCTGTGCGACGTGATGGTCGACGCGGTGCGTCGCAGTCGTACGCCTCGTACCGGCATTCGCGCGCTCGTGAAGGCGTACCTGCGCTTCACCGTGGAGCAGCGCGATGCCGCTCTCTTCCTGCACGCCTCCGCCTACTCCGGCTACCTCGACGGTCACGCCGAGGAGATCCGCGCGGTCAAGGAGGACAGGTTCGGGGCCATCGCCGCATGGATGCGACCGCACATCGAAGCCGGCGAGTTCGCTCCCCTCCCCGGCCCGCTGATCGAGGTGCTCGTCATGGGCCCGATCGCCGAGACCGCGCGGCGCTGGCTGTCCAGCACCTACGACATCGACCTGAACGAGGCCACCCGCTGCCTCCCCGACCGGATCTGGCGCTCGCTGCGGCCCGACCCGGACGAGTAGGCAGGCGGATGGCCTCGCCCGCGTGGCGTGCGTCTACGACGTCACCAGCGGTCGATGCCCATCGTCTTCGCCGCACTGTGGATCGCGTTGTAGTGCGGGATCGACATGCCCGACTTCTTCTGCTTCGCCGGCAGCTTCCGGTCCGTCTGCCGGAACTCGTCGCGCGCCGCGGCCAGCAGGCTGGTGCCGTAGCTGACCGGTACGTCGTCCTTGCCGTGAATGGGGTGCGACTTGGCCGCGGTCTGGCTGCCGGCCTTGGCCAGGGTGCTCCGCGCCTGGTTGTACGCGGCCGGCTTGATCGTCTTCGGGTTCGCCACCACCGCCTGCGCACTGGTCACCGTGTGGGCGTTCGCCGTGCTGACGGCGGCGGAAGCGGGAGCGACGGCCACGGCGAAGGCTCCCACCGCGACAGCGGCGGCCAGCCCGGTCCGGACGATGAGTTTCATACGGTGCCTCCCGTGGTCAACGAATGAACCCCCGCCTCCGCAGGCTATCCCGCACGGGTGTACGGGCCGCCCGTGACACCCGGCGGAATCGGCCAAGTTGTCGACGGCCGTGCGACGCGGAACCGGAGCGGGCTCAGTCGGTGTCAGTGGCGGCCAGGACCGCGATGCGGCGTCCATCGGGGGTGAGGGCCGCGATGCCGTAGTCGTAGATCTCGTTGTGGAACCACTCGGTGTCCGCCTCGAACCGGACCCACGTGCAGGCCTGGGCGCGGCGTTCCACCTCGGCCGCGCCGGCACCGCGCCCGGCGCCGCAGAGTCCCGCGACGGACCGCCAGGCGGACAGGCGTCCGTACGCGCCGTGGACGCCCGGGTGGTAGAGGCCTCCGCCCGACGCGGTCGCGTACAGGAGCTCCCAGACCTCGTCGAGCGGGCAGGGCGCCCAGTCGAAGCGCTGGTGCTCCTTCAGACCCTCGAGGCAGTCCATCGGCAGCGTCGTCAGGACACCCGGCAGGGCCTCCGGGGCGACCGCCCGCTCCGTGGTGAACACGCCCGCCTCGTAACCGGCCCAGCCGCCCACCGACGGCGGGCCGCCGATCGCCTCGACCAGGTGTGCGGGGGTGGCCTCGCGGACCCGGTACGCCGCGCCGGCCCGGCGGGCGGCCGCGTCGACCCATACGGGCGAGGAGAGACCCGAGAAGCCCGTGCCGACGCTCCCCCGGTAGGAACGGCTGGGGAACTCGGCGCCGTATTCCATCTCGGCGAGTTCGTCGGGCAGCCAGGCCAGGACGTGCCAGGGGGGCACGAGGTAGGCGGTGTCCGCGCGTCGGCGCAGTTCCCGCGGGTTCTCGCCGCGCAGCAGCAGTTCGTGGAACAGGCAGACGCGCAGTTCGTCGGCCCGGTCGGTGCCGTCGTCGGAGAGCACGTGGAGCGCGTCGTCCAGCGACTGGGCCTGGGCGATGAGGGAGGCGAGGAAACGCGGGCTCGTCTCCGGGCCCGTGCCCACGCCGCGCGTCCGGCGGTACAGGCGCAGCAGTTGCTCGACGAACTCCCTGCCCGGGGTGAGGGCCAGGACGCGCAGGGCGTGGGCCAGGTTCCGGTCCAGGGCGCGCAGACGCTCCCGGGTCTCCTCGCTCTCCTGCGCGAGGGCCTCGCCGAACTCCGCGATCCGTTCCGCTTCGCCACCCGCCGCCCAGGCCTCGGTGGTCTCCCACCCGCCCCGCGCGGTGGCGCCCCGTTCCGTCCCGCTCGCGCTCGTCACTTCCGCTCCCTCGTCGCATTTCCTTTGGCCTGTACACGTCCATGATCTCCTGCGCTGCCGCCGGTGCCGTCCCTGGGGGCGGCCCGGCGTACGGGCATGCGCGGTCGACGCCCGACCTGTGGTGGCCCGCGGGCGGCGGGGCTACCCTCTGCCGGACGAACACCTCAAGCGGTGGGGCGACGAGGGGGACGCGATGGGCTGGAAGAGACGGAGCGGATCGGCCGCCGCGGTGGCGCTCGCGGTGGTGGCCGCGACGGGAGGGGCGGCGCAGGCGCGTCCGGTGCCCGTCGAGCGGGGCGCCGGCGGGCCGGTGGTCACCCACCCCGCCTCGGTGCCGTACGAGTATCCGGCGGGCGAGGTGTGCGATTTCCCCGCCCGGGCCGAATTCCCGGTCAGCGACCTCACGTTGCGCACGTGGGTCGACGGGAACGGCACACCGGTCTTCGCGATCGAGTCCGGTGCGCTGGTCCTGCGCGCGACGAATCTGCGGACGGGGGCGACCGTCGATCGCGACGTCTCCGGCACGGCCGTCATCGCCTACTCCCCGCACGCCGACGCGTACGTGATGAGCGGCAACGACTGGGCCACGGGCTTCCACACCGGCGACGAGCCGGCGCACCGATGGATCGTGGCGCACGACCACATGTCCGTCCGCGTCACGACGACGGCCGGCCGCACCACCAAGCAGCTGCTGGCCCTGCGCGGCGCCTACGAGGACCTCTGCGCGACGCTCGCCGAGCCCCGCGCCTCGGCGACGTCGACCATGGTCAGGCGGGCGGCTTCCAGAGGGTGAGGAGGCCGGAGTAGGCGGGCGGGTGCGAGAGACCACCAGAGGTCATTGCGATTTCCTGCCCGATTCCGGGCAGGATTCTGGCAGTTCGCCGTAGTCCGGATCTACAGTGACCGCTCATGATCACTGTCTCCGCCCTGTGGGCCTTCGCCCTGATCGTGGGTCTGCTCACTCTCACCCCCGGTCTGGACACCGCTCTCATACTCCGCACCGCCGCGCTCGGCCGCCGTCGGCGGGCGTGGGGCGTCGTCCTCGGCATCCAGACCGGCACCCTGATCTGGGGCGTCCTCACCTCACTCGGCGTCACGGCGCTGCTGACCGCCTCCCACGTCGCGTACGAAGTGGTCCGCTGGGCGGGTGCCGCCTACCTGGTGTGGATGGGCGCGCGGATGCTGTGGGCGGCCCGCCGCCGCCCGGCCGACGCGCAGCAGGACGACACGGCCGCCGAGCCCGATTCCCCCGACCTGGACACGGTGCGCGGCGGCTGGCGCCAGGGCACGCTGACCAATTTGCTCAACCCGAAGATGGGCGCCTTCTACGTGGCCGTCCTGCCGCAGTTCATCCCGGCCGGCGCGCCCCACCTCACCATGGGTGTGCTGCTGGCCGGCGTCCACATCGTCCTGGCCGTCGTCTGGGCGTGCGCGCTCATCGGCTTCGCCCGCGCACTCCGCGGCCGCCTGCAGCGGCCCTCTGCGCGGCGGCTGCTCGACCGGATCACGGGCACCGTCGTCGCCGCGTTCGGGATCCGGCTCGCGCTGGGCGACTGAGGGAGGCGCTCGCGGGATGGTCGCCGGCGCCGGCCTCAGAACAGTGCCGTGCACACCGCGAACGGGACCGGGATCAGCACGGCCATGCCGAGCCATGTGCCGCGCTGACGCGGCCGGAGGACGTCCACGACGAGAATGAGCGCCAGCATGAACAGCCCGGTGACCGCCAGCAGGAACATCACCGGATAGGCGTGGTCGAGCGTGTGATAGTCGCAGTTGGTGAGCCCGGGGCGCGTCAGGTCGTCCGAGCTGTGGCAGTCCATCGGCAGGTACTCGGTCAGCAGCCACCGGGCGAGGTGGAGCGGGATCATCGCCGGTACGCCGAGGGCGAGATTCACCAAGCCGGGCACCAGGAGGCCGCCTTTCCCCTCCCGGTTTCCTTCCCGACCGCGATCGGCGTTCGCCTCAGCCCTGGACATGGCCGCCGACCTGCCCTTCCCTGCGCACGGTCGGGGCGGCCCAGGCCAGCAGCATGTGCAGGGCGTCGTGGGAGGGAGTGCCGGGTTCGGCGGCGTAGGTGATCAGAGCCTGGCCGGGATCGTCCGCGGCGCGCAGGGTCTCGTAGGTGAGGGCCAGGTCGCCGACGACGGGGTGGTGGAACCGCTTGATGCCGGAGGTCTTGTCCTGGACGGGGTGCTCGGCCCACCAGCGGCGGAAGTCCTCGCTCTTCATCGACAACTCGCCGATCAGGCTCGCCAACTGCGGGTCGTCGGGGTGCCGGCCGGCCTCGAGACGCAGGTAGGCGACGTTCTCGCGCGCGCAGGTGGTCCAGTCCGCGAAGAGCTCCCGGGAGGCGGGGTCGAGGAAGGTGATGCGGGGGATGTTGCGCTCGGCGGGTTTCCGGGCCGCGTAGTCGCCGAGGAGGGCGCAGGCGGCCGCGTTCCAGGCGAGGACGTCCATGCGCCGGCCCATCACCATCGCCGGGACGTCCCGCAGTTCCTCCAGCAACCGCCGGAGCATGGGGCGCACCTGCTGCTGTTCGGGCGAGGGTGCGGGGGTGTGGCGGGCCGCGGGGCGGGGCTGGGCGAGGCGGTGCAGGTGCCGGGTCTCGTCCTCGTCCAGGCGCAGGGCGCGGGCGAGGGCGTCGAGGACGGCCGGTGAGGGGTTGGACGCGCGGCCCTGTTCCATACGGACGTAGTAGTCGACGCTGACGCCCGCGAGCCGGGCGATCTCCTCGCGGCGCAATCCGGCGACCCGGCGCCGGCCGCCGAAGTCCGGCAGGGCGACGTCCTCGGGGCGCAGCCGGGAGCGGCGGGTCCGCAGGAAGGCGCCCAGGTCGATCGTTGTGCTCATACGGTGATTGTGCCTGGTCGCGTCGGCGGTGAGCCCGGCCCTGGCAGGGCCAGGCTCACCGAACGCACTCGGGCCGCCGCCCCAGACCGGTCCCGGCCCCGGTCGCGGTCGCGGTCGCGGTCGCGGTCGCGGGAAGGTGTCAGGCCTGGCGGGTCGGCAGCACGACGGAGTGGCGCAGGTTGACGTGCCGGGGACGGCTGACGATGTACGCGACGAGGTCGGCGATGTCCTCGGCGGCGAGGGCGGGGATCTCGGTGAACATCCCGCCGAGCTGCTCGCGCAGTTCCGGGTTGTCGATGTGGCCGCCGAGTTCGGTGTCGGTCAGGCCCGGCTCGACGGTGCTGACCCGGACGTCGCGCGGGCCCAGCTCGGTGCGCAGTGCGGCGGACAGCTGGGTGAGGGCGGCCTTGGTGGCCCCGTACACGGCGTAGTTGGGGAAGAGGACGTGGGAGGCGATGGAGGAGACGTTGACCAGGTCGGCGGTGCGGCCGTCGGCGGCGGCCGCGGTGAGGTCGGGGGTGAAGGCGCGGATGACGCGCAGGGCGCCGGTGAGGTTGGTGTCGATCATGCGGGTCCACTCGTCGAGCCGGCCGTCGGCGAGGGGGTTGGGCAGCATCACGCCGGCGTTGTTGACCACCAGGTCGACCCGGCCGTAGGCATCGTGCACGGCCTTGACGGCGGCGTCGACGGAGGCCTGGTCGGTGATGTCGGCGGTGACGGCGAGGGCCTGGCCTCCGGCGGCGGTCAGTTCGGCGGCCAGCGCGTCCAGCCGGTCGGTGCGCCGGGAGAGCAGGGCGACGCGGGCGCCGCCCGCGGCGAGTACGCGGGCAGCGGCCGTGCCGATGCCGCTGGCGGCGCCGGTGACGACGGCGGTGCGGGCGGCGAGGGCGGGGTGGCTCATGGGTGCTCCTGGATCTGCTGCGCGGGCCGGCGGGGACTGCCCCCACCGGCCGGCTCGTGCGGTGGCCTGATGCGCACCACTCTCCGCCCGGCCGGGAGGGTGATCCAGAGCCCTGGCTTTCCTGGGAACGCCAGTACCACCCTGGGCCGCCCGCTCACACGGCGGTGCGACCCGAAGCGCCGCGCTCCCCCGCCGCGGAGCGCACTACCCCTTCCCCTTCTCGCGTCGTTCGTTCTCCTGTCGCCGCCAGGCGTGCCCGAACCACATGGCGAGCACCACGGGCACCGCGCCCACGAGGGCGAGCGTCTGCTCGTACCCTCGGTCCGTCCACGGGACGAGCACCAGCACGACCGCGCACACCATCCCCCACAGCGCGTGCGCGAGGGGCAGTCGCGCGGGCCAGTGGCGGCGGAGCAGCGACCATACGGTCGACCGGGCGCCCCGCGGCAGTTTGCGATAGGCGAGGAACCAGGCCCCCAGAGCCCAGACGACACTCATCAGGACCAGGGACCACAGCCGCGGGCCGAGCGGCGCGGGCAGCTCGCGCGGGTCGTCCCCCGTCGGGAAGGCCCGGGACGCCAGGGCGGCCATCACCAGGCAGATCAGGGCGAACCAGCGTGTACGGCGCAGCAGCCGGAGGACGAGCAGGTTCAGCTTGTGCTCGATGTAGCGCGCGTTGGGCTCGGCGCCCAGTGCGGCGGCGTACTCCCCTGCCAGCTCGGGCAGCTTGATCTGCTGTGCGTCGGCCCGCAGTTCCGCGAGCCGGGCGCGGGCGGCGGCGTGGTCCGGTTCCAGGCGCAGCGCGTTGCGCAGGGCCTGTTCCTGGACGTCGGGGCGTCCGGTCGCCTCCGCGGGCCAGGCGAGGTTGAAGTGCAGCCTGGCGTCGTCGGGCGAGAGCTCGACCGCCCTGAGGGAGGCTTCGTAGGCGCCCTCCCCGTCGCCCTTGATGACCAGGCATTTGGCGAGGATGCTGTGGGTGTCCGAGATGTCGGGGCCCACCCGGACGGCTTCCCGGGCGGCCTCGAGCGCCTCGTCGACGCGGCCGAAGAACGGCAGCAGGAAGGCGCGGCGCTCCCACGGGTACCAGCACTCGGGGTCGGCGGCGATGCCTTCGTCCGCCGCCTTCAGGGCGCCCTCCCGGTCGCCGCAGCGGAAGCGGCAGTCGGCGAGGTACGACCACGCCCAGGCGTCCCCGGGCGCGTCCACCAGGTACCGGGCCATGAGCTCGGCTGCCTGGTCGTACCGCTCGACCTCCATGTGGGCCTTGGCTCGTTCCTTCAGTTCGGTGCCTGTGCCCGTGTTGCTCACAGCATCTTCCGCTTCTTGAGGTAGGCCAGCAGTTCGTCGTAGGCACCGCCTTCGTTGGCGAATTGGGCGACGTTGCGGGCGGAGGCGAACCAGGGGCCGGTGGAGGGTCGTATCTGGCCGAGGACGGCCGTGAAGTCGCCCATGCCGATCATTCGGGCGTCGCCGGTCCGTACGGAGTCCATCAACGCGCGCTCGGCGGCCGACTCGCAGAGGTGCTCGAGGTCGGCACCCGAGAATCCCTCCGTCCGCTTGGCCAGCTTGGCCAGGTCGATGCCGGCGACGGGCCGCTGTTCGAGGTGGTGGCGCAGGATCGATTCGCGGGCCGGCTGATCGGGCGGCAGCACGAGCAGCATCCGGTCCAGGCGACCGGGGCGACGCAGGGCGGTGTCCACGTCCCAGGGGTGGTTGGTCGCGGCGAGGACGAAGACGCCTTCGTTGGCCCCGCCGCTCACGCCGTCGAGCTCGGTGAGGAGCTGGTTGACGGTCGTGCGCATGCCGGTGTGGCGGATCTGGCTGCGCTTGGCGCCGAGCGCGTCGATCTCGTCGAGGAAGAGCACGCAGGGTGCGTTGCGGCGGGCGGTCTCGAAGAGCTGGCGGAGGTTGCGTTCGGAGTTGCCCATCCACATGTCGAGGACGTCGCTGATGCTGACGGACATGAAGCGGGCGCCGAGCTCACCGGCGACGGCACGGGCGATGAAGGTCTTGCCGCAGCCGGGCGGCCCGTACATGAGCAGGCCGCCGCGCAGGCTCTTGCCGTAGAGCTTGCGCAGCTCGGGGTTGCGCATGGGCGCGAGGAAGGCGGCCTCGAGGCGCTCCTTGACCTCCTGCATGCCGCCGACGTCGGCGAGGGTGAGGGTGCCGCTCTCGACGTCCCAGGGGGACGACCCGCTGTCGTCGTACGGGTCGTCGCCGTGGGCGGGCATCGGGCGATCCGGGTGCGGGTCCTGGCCCTGCTCCGGGTCCGGGTGGACGAAGCGGGGCGGGACGACGCCGGAGAGCTCGTCCTCGGCACGCTGCCAGTCGTACGCGCCGGAACCATCGGAACCGTCGGATGCCGCATCGGTGGCAGGGGCCTGAGCGGGGCTCGGCGCCGGGCTCGTGGCCGCCGGCGCGACGGCGCGCGCCATCAGTCTCTGTGCTTCCGCATGGCCCGGTTCCCGCTGCAGGGCCGTGGCCACCTGGGCTATCGCCTCCTGTTGCCGCCCCAGCCCGAGCAGGAGCTCGGCGAAGTGCAGTCGCAGGGGCACGTCGTCGGGGGCGGCGTCCACGGCCGCGCGCAGGCTCTTGATGAGCGGAGAGTCCTCGGGCATGGCGCAAAGACTAGTTCGGCGCCGACGGCCGGCCGTGGCCGGCTTCAGTCCCGTCTCATTCGACCTTGCCGCCAGGCGACGCCCTGATCTGCGGAGAGACAAAAGTCGGGTGAGACACCGGAACCTCGTCTCACTTGAAGTTGTCAGCCAGGCTCATTTCCAGGGTTGGGAGCAGGAACGGTGGTCTCGCCTCCGCGGGAGGCTTGTGTTGGACTGGGCAACATAATCCGTGAGCGACGACGGGGTGACCA
>KL569390.1:36584-50479 GCA_000715685.1 Streptomyces lilacinus | reverse complement strand
GCGCGAGCAGGTCGAGCTGTACGAGAGTTCGGGCGGCACGCAGGGAACGACGCTCTGGGACACGGGCCTGCCCGTCGTCATCGTTACGACGCGCGGCGCGAAGAGCGGCAAGATCCGCAAGATCCCGCTGATGCGCGTGGAGCACGCCGGGCGCTACGCCGCCGTGGCCTCGAAGGGCGGCTTCCCGCGTCACCCGCTCTGGTACTTCAACGTCAAGTCCGACCCGCACGTGGAGCTCCAGGACGGGTCCGTACGCCAGGACATGACAGCCCGTGAAATCACCGGGAACGAAAAGGCCGAGTGGTGGGAGCGCGCGGTGGCCGCGTATCCCCCGTACGCCGAATACCAGGAGAAGACCGACCGTGTGATCCCCGTCTTCGTGCTGGAACCTGTACATGTGGCGGGGCCGGCGGACACCCCGGCGCCGTCGACGAGGAACTGAGCTCCGGGCCACTCGTTCGGCCCGACAGGGCGCCGCGCGGCTTGGATTCCGAGACCGACACGGACAGTCTCACCTGGCCTTGTCCCCGGAATGCGAACTGAACAAGGTCGGGTGAGACAGAGGCAAGATCTCGCGAGACGGGACAACTTCTGTGCCGGCGAGGCACCCTTGCATCGGGAAAGCGTTCGGGGAACGGTCACGGTGACCATTCCCCGAACGGATTCGCTGCCCGTGACCGGAGCGGGCGTGTGGGGGGGGTGGCGTGCTCCTGCCCCTTCGGGATCAGCAGGAGCTGGTGCGCAGGGCGTTCCAGGTGGCGGGGCCGACTTCGCCGTCGACAGCGATGTGCGCACAGCGCTGCAACCACTTCACACCCCTGAGGGTGGCCGGCCCGAAATCGGAATCCTGCTCCAGCTCCTCAGGAAAGGCGCTGTAGTTGTTGAGGAGGCACTGGACTTCCCAGACCCGGATGTTGTTCTGTCCGTACCGGGTGATCGTTGTGCCGTTGTAACGGCCGCAGGCGAGGGCCTCCGTCGTCGTCGGGGCAGTGGACCGCTGAACCTGCGCCGCGGCTGGTGACGGGGCTGCGGCGAGGGCGAGCAGTGCCGCTCCGGACACGGACAAGGCGGCCATCGAGCGAGCGTACGTGGACTTCATGCTTCCTCCGATTCATTCGGACAGAACTCGATCCTCGGCAGAAACCGCTGCGGATTCCGGCGGCCTGATGTGCCGAAAAGAGTCTGGCTCCTGCGCCGGATGAGGCGCTAAACCCTTCCACCAAGGTGCAACAGCCCAGCTCCAGGGGCCGAAGACAGCGGAGGCCGGATGCTCAGGATCCACTTCACCGGAGAGGATCTGGCACGGACCACCATCGCTCCGGGACCCGATCCTCTGTGGGAGATGCTCATCAGCCTGCACCGGCTGCGCGGGCGCGATGCCGCCGTGCTGTTCGGCGACTGGAAACGCCAGGTGCTTCCCTACGTGCCACCGACGACCACACTGTTGACCGCGCTGGCGCCGGCCAAGGGGTACTCCGTCGACTTCCTCACGCCCACCACGAGAGCCCGGACCCTTCCCGCCCAGCTCGAAGCGCTGCGCGGGACACCGCGGTCGACGCTGCGTACGGATCTGACGCCGCTGGCACAGCTGCATCCCCGCCGTCGTCTGCCGACGTGGGTCGGCTCACTGGCCGAAGGACGCACTGACGCGGTCACCGCCGTCGCGGCGGCGGCAGCCGAGTACTTCGATTCCTGCTTGGGGCCGTACTGGTCCCGCATCCAGGCACAGATAGACCGCCACCGCACCAGCCGCCACCGCCTTGTCGCGGATCGGGGCTGGGAGGCGGTGTTCGAGACCCTCCACCCCTCGGCACGCTGGAGCTTCCCGGTTCTGCACCTGGACTACCCCACCAGTCAGGACATCGATCTGCGCGGCCGGGGACTCGTACTCCAGCCTTCCTTCTTCTGCCTGCACGCTCCCACCGCCTTCAGAGACCCGAGTCTGACGCCCGTGCTGGTCTACCCGATCGAGCACAGCGTGGGATGGGCGACCACGTCCTCCGGTCTCGGCCGTGACGGCGGGCTGAGCTCCTTGCTCGGGCGGACACGCGCAGTTGTCCTGGCAACCCTGGGTGACGGGTCGGGCAGTACGACCGAAATCGCCCGCAGGGCCCTCCTCCCGGTTCCGACCGCCAGCCGCCAACTGGCCGCACTTCGCGAAGCGGACCTCGTCGCGAGCCATCGAGAAGGGCAATGTGTCGTACACCGGATCACCCCCTTGGGAACGTCGCTGCTGGAGCGGACATAACGGCGACATGGCTCTGGCCCACTGCTTTACAGCGGGTCGTACACGGTCACCGCGATTCCCCGCCGTGTCAGGTGCCCGGCGATGAGCGGTTCCACGGTCTCCCACCGCCCTCCGGCCAGCCCGCACCCGATCCGCGGCATGTGAACGGTTGCTCCTTCGGCCACCGCCTTCTCCCCCACTACTGCGAGGGCCTTCGCCATCGCTTCGTAGCGCACGGGCGTGCCGCGGGAGGTACGGGTGCGAATGCCGTGTTGCCCCACCATGTTGGCCACCCACAGCTGCTCGTCGACCTGAACGAATTGAGCCGCGCCCAAGGCAAACCCACTGGTCGCCCGGTCACGGTGCCATTGGCGATAGGCGGCCTCCGGCTGTGGCCATCGCCGGGACACGGCGACAACGAAGCCGGCGCCCCACGCGCCGATGTCGTTGCACACGTGAGCAATGATTTTGGGTCCCGGACCACACGGCAGGGTCGCGTCACCACGTACGTATTCGATGTCAGCACTCATCGCAGAAAGCTACCGCGAGGGTCTGACAATCGGTCCGCCGCGAGGGCTCAGTCGGCAGCCGCCCGTACGAGCTTCAGGTATCGGTCCCAGTCCCAGTGCGGGCCGGGGTCGGTGTGATCCGTGCCCGGCACCTCGGAATGGGCGACGATGTGGGTCCGGTCCACCGGGATCGCGTAGCGCGCGCATATCCCGGCCGTCAGCCGGGCCGAGGCGACGTACATCGCGTCCGTGAAATCGCCGGGCCGGTCCACGTATCCCTCGTGCTCGATCCCGACGCTGCGCTCGTTGAATGCGCGGTTCCCCGAATGGAAGGCCACATCCAGCTCGCGGACGGTCTGTGCGATGTACCCGTCCTTGCGCACCACATAGTGCGCGGCCGCCTCGTGCAAAGGGTCGCGGAACACCCGAAGGGCATCGCCGTAACTGCCCTCGACCACGTGGACGACGACCCGGTCGATCTCGTAGTCCAGCGGCCTGTCCGCCCGCCGCCAGTTCGCCGACGACGCGGCCACCCACTCGGCCCCCGCGTGATCGAGTACGCCCTCCCTACGCGGTCTCTCCAGCCCGGCGACGCGCCACCACCATCGCACGAGCCCGTCCCATCCGGCGTATCCGGCCGCGCCCGCGGCCACCACGGCTCCGCCCCCGATCAGCACCCCGCGCCGACTGATCCGGCGTCGCCGTTCCCGTTCCGCTTCCGGTTCCACCCCGTGCCCCCCAGGTCCCTGGTGTGCTCCGTCCTGATCGACACGCGTCCGACACTCCCGTCGGTTCCGGCCCGGCACAGCCCCCGACGTTCAGCGGCTGCACCGGTCCGATGGCCCGTTGCACGGACCATCCACGTCAGGACGACTCACGCCGATCCACGATTACCCAGCTGTCACCCAGCTCACGTCGCAGAGTCTCGAGCGCGGCCTCCGTCTGCTGCATGAACAGCTCCCACTGCTCCTCGGACCACGGAGACGGATCCGGTGGATAGTCCCAGTCGAGGGACGATTGGTACCACTCGCACAGTCTCTCCAATTCGGTCCGAATGGCCGCGCTGATCGGCAGTCGTTCCAGCTCGCATGGGGAGCCATACGGGCTGTCGAGATCGGGCGCGCCGGGCAGACCCGGCCACAACGGAGTGTGCGGGACGCCGTATTCGAAGAAAAACTGCAGGTGGTAGGGCACACTGCACCCTCTCACGTCGGCCATTGAGGCGTTCGGGGCCCCATGCCTCGCTGCCGGTTCACTGTCTGCTTCCAGGCGGCACGAATCGCCCCTCCGTCACGGCTCTGCGGACGTCCGCGCACAATGGACGGTACGACGTTGCAGCCCGAGCGCCGGGCCACCACGGGGGAGTCGAGATGCAGAATACGCACAGCGAGGCCGCTCTCGTCATAGCGGTATTGATCGTCGGTCTGGTGGTACGACGGCAACTGCGGACCCGGCCGGTGCGGCGCTACGGCTCGCTGGTCGCTCCGGTGCTTCTGGGCCTCCTGGGTGTCTTGGGGATGGGCTTCGGCGTCGCCTCGGTCGTCAAGGATCACCCGCTGAGCGCCCTGCCCGTCGTCCTTCTCGTCCTGAGCCTGGCCGTCGCGGCGGGCTTCGGTCTGGCCCGGGCGCGGACCGTACGGGTCTGGCGCGGTCCCGAGGGCGAGGTGCTGCGCAAGGGGTCGGCGGCCACGACCGGGCTGTGGCTGGCGTCGGTGGGGGCGCACCTCGGGCTGGGTCTGTGGATCGACCATGCGGCCGGGACGGGGGTCCTGGGGACCGCATCGTTGTACGCCTACCTGGCGATCGGCCTCGGGACGCAGAACCTCCTCGTGCGCGGGCGGGCAGAGACGCTGCTGCTCTCCGCTCAGGCGCCGGCGCTGGGCGAGGCTGCCTGATCGCTCGTAGGACGGAGGCCGGCCCTCCGTCATCCCGTTCGCCGACCGACTGGAAGCACCCCGTGGCCGACCGCTCCATCTCCCACTCCCCCGTCCTCATCGGCCTCGCCGAGAACCCGGCCGCTCCGCCCGACGTCCTCCTGCGCCTTCTGGGACCGGAGACGGCTGATGTCGCGGCCCGGGTGGCGTGGCGTGGGGACCTTCCCGATGTCGTGGCCGACGCCGTCGTCAGCCACCCCGACGAGAAGGTCCGGGCCGCGTTCGCCGAAAGCCCGTACGCCGCTGCCGCGCAGCGGGCGCGGCTGGTGGATGACCCGGCCAAGAAGGTTCGGCTCGCCCTGACATGCTGCCCGACCCGCTACCGGGCGCTGCCCGACCCCTTGCCCGACCATGCCTACGAGCGCTTGTTCAACGACCCGCACCCGACCGTCCGACGCGAGGCCCTGGCAGCGCCGTGCGTCCCCCTTCGTCTGCTGGCCGGTCTCGCCCACCACCCGGACCCGGATTTCCGCCACGCCGCCTGCCGGGCATGGCACGAGCTGACCCACGACGACCGGGAAGCGCTCCTCGCCGACGACGATCCGCACGTACGAAGGGCCGCCGCTCTCCGCGCCGCGTCCGACGACGAGCGGTACACCGCGCAACTCGCCCAAGAGCTCGAGGCCTGGAAGCGGAACCAGGTGCTGAGTTGCGGACGGCTCGACCGTGCCCTGGCCGAACACTTCGCGCACAGCGACATGCCAGCGGAGCGGGCGGCGATTGCCGAGAACCCCTCCCTGCCCGCCGACCTGGTTGCCCACCTCGCCCAGGACCCCGACCCCTCCGTACGCCTCGCGGTCTCCGTCCGGCCGGGATTGTCGGAGGAACAACGGGCCGCCATCGCCTACGAGATCAAGCCCACCGACCGGCTCTACCCGCTGCCCTGGGTGTGGGAAGCCCGCGAGGACCTCGACGTCCTGCGCCGCTGCGCCCACTCCGCACACCTGTGGCTGCGCCGCAGCGCTGCCGCCAGTCCGCACCTTCCACCGGATCTGGTCGAGCTCCTGGCCCAGGACGACGACTTCGTCGTACGGCTCTTCCTCTGCGAAAACCACCCGACACCGCCACCGGAGCTCGTGTGGCAGATCTTCCTGCGCTGGGACGGCTACACCCTCGACTCCCTCGTGGCCAAGCCCGGCTTCCCCCGCCACCGCCTGGCCGCCCTCGCGGACCACGAGGACCCGCGACTGCGCCGCTACGCCGTACGGGACCCCGGCGCATCGCCTCAACTGCTCGAGGAGCTCAGCCGGGACGAGGTCGACAGTGTGCGCTGTGCGGCGCCTGTCTCTTATACACGCGCGCCTCGGCTGCCGCTGGGGCGGCTGCACGAGTTGCTCAGCGATCCCGTCACCGCACGGTTCGCGGCGGAGAATCCGGCGCTTCCGGCCGCGGACATGCACCGCCTGCTCGACGAAGCGGGGAGCCCGCCATCGCCGGCCTCGTCAACGCCGCTTGATCCTCCCGTAACGTGAGGACCTACGGTCCGAGGCATGAAGATTGTTGTTCATGACACGGCGTCCGCCATGCTCGATCTCCTGCAGCGACCGTTGGAGGAGCGGCCCGACGCCCTGCGAGAGATGCTCAGCCCGCTCCACAGCGTGATGTCCCCCGTGATGGGTGATGTGGATCTCGTGGAGATGCACCGCCAAGGCAGTGGATTCCGGCTCGACCGTGAGGACCCCCGATACGTGACCGCCCTGCGTCAGATGCAGGACGCGGGGGTGTGGGACCGGATCGGGGACTCCCTCGCCGCCGCGTGGGAGCGGATCAGCGGTGCGGCGCCCGGCATCAAGCACGCCGAGACCGTGCACGTCGTCCTGGTGCTCGGCGATCCCGACGACGAGCACCTGACGGTCCGCAACGCCGGCTACTTCGGCCTGGGCGGCATCCCGGGTGCGATCCACCTGCTGATGTGGCCCACCGAGACCAGCCTGCAGAAGATCGACCACGCCGCCGCGCACGAGCTCCACCACAACGTGCGCTACGCGAACGTGGCCTGGAACCCGATGACCGTCACCGTCGGAGAACACGTCGTCGCCGAGGGACTGGCCGAGGCGTTCGTGCGGGAACTGGCCGGCGAGCAGGCCATGGGCCCGTGGTCGAAGGCGCTGAGCGGCGCCGAGCTGGACAGTGCCTACGAAAAGATCACTGCCGACATCGACGTGGCCGGGATGCAGAACCTGACCGCGTACGTGCTGGGCGATGCCACAGCGGAGCTCATGGGGCAGGAGCCCGTGGGACTGCCGGACTTCGCCGGGTACGCGGCGGGCCTGCGGATCGTGGACGCCCACCTGGCGGCCACCGGCCTGACCGCCGCCCAGAGCACGGCCCTGTCCGCGCGCGAGATCCTCCTCAACGCGGGCGTGCCCACCAGCGCGTGACCGCTCCCGGCCCGCCCTGTGCGGGCCGGCAAGCCGGGTCCGTACCCGGGCTGGCACGCGTCGGCCCTCCCGCGAGGGGGGGGGAGAGGGCCGACGCGATCTCCAGTTGTACAGAACGCCTCGAGTGCCTCAAGCGCCCCGCTCGAGCCTCACCCGGCTCTCGCTCGTGGCTCGGTCGTGGCCCGCTAGGGAGTCTTTCGGCCGGGCCGATCCCGGGGGTCGCGACTGCCGGTTACGAGATTGATTCAGAGGCCACTTGGCATTGATCGAAGCAAACACTTCATGCGCGACACCTGGTGGCGTTATGACCGTTTCGGGCGGACCGGGATTCGATGTTCGAGCCGCCTCGCCACACCGACACAGGGCCGCCAATTCCCGTCTGTTGACGCGGAGTTTGGCTGATCGTGCACTGACCAATTCATGGGCCGGCAAACGTAATGTGACTGCCGCACAGCAAGTCCCCCGACAGCGGAGCCGAGCATCCGTGCCTTCGCTGTCGCACACCCCCGGACCGAATGGATTTGTCAGTGAAGACCAGCATCAAGGCCGTGGTGACCGCCCTCGCCGCCACAGCGGCCACCGCCCTGCTCCCCGCCACCGCCGCACACGCCGAGGGGCAGAACCGCGTCGGGCTCGCCCAGCAGCGCACCTCCTCGAGCGGCATCGGGTACACCAGCTTCGCCGGCCTGCTCAACTGGGACGGGAGCGGCAACTACACCATCAACGGCGTGCTCCAGGCGACCTGCTCCCCCGACGCGCGTCCGACGACCGTCTGGCTCGAGCACGCCGGCCAGAGCCAACCCTGGCAGCTCACCGGCAAGGCCGGCTGCGACCACGGCGGCTACGGCCGGCTGCCCGTCTCCGTGTCCGGGCACGTCTCCCCCCGGGAGAAACTGCAAATTCGCCTCGGCACGTGGCAGTCCAGCAGATTCGAGAGCGGCACCACCAGCCACTCCGAAGAAATGGTGTTCGACATTTCCTCCTGATCCTTCTTCTCCTTCCGCCCCTCTCCCATCTCCTGAACAAACCAGGGCAGGGCGAATGCGGGGCATGAAGCCGGCGTAGGCGTGGGCGACGGCTTCCCACTATTCCCGTAGTTCCTTCTCTCCCTGGCCGTACTCCGCGCTCGGGCCGGCACCCCACGGGTGCCGGCCCGAGCCGCGTTCCGCTCCCGGCGGCGGGAACCGGTCCCGGTGTGGCATCCTGGGGGAGTAATCAAATTTGACTAGGGAGAACCCATGACCGTCCTGCCCGACACCGGATACACCCCCACCGCCGAGGACCGCGAGAGCCTCCAGGCTTGGTTCGCCGACTACGACGCGCTCAGTGCCCGGCGCGAGGTGGAGCGGATGGCCGACCTCGCGGTGTTTCCGCTCAACCTGGTCAGCGACGACTCGGCGGGCGACGGACGCGTCGCGCAGTGGGATCGCGCTGAGTTCGTCGAGACCATGACCCGGGTGATGAGCGAGAGCGGCGCGGGGGACATCACCTTCGAGTCGACGCGCACGCCGGTCTTTATCAGCCCCGCCATAGCCGTGGTCTTCACCGACGCGACCATGACCACGGACGGCACCACCCATCAACTGCGGTACGCCGACATCATGGTGAGGCGAGGCGGCTCCTGGGCCTTTCAGACCATGATTCAGAGCGGCTGGGGTGATGCCCTCTCGGACGCCCGGGCCCGGTAAGCCTTCCGGGACGGTCGGTCGCCGAGCGGTCAGTTGCCGAGGGGGCCCTCGACGATTCCCTCCACGATTCCGTCGTCGAGGTCGTCGTCGGGGCCCTGGTCGTCGCCCTCGATGTCGCCGGCGCGGGCGGCGGGGCGGGGGTTGGGGACACCGGAGGTGTCCCCACTGATGCCCCTCACCTGCTCGACGGTGAGCCCGCCCGACCGCGGGGCGGGGTGCTCGGCGACGACGACGACCGCCCAGGCGGCCGCCGCGGCCATCGAGACACCACCGAGGACGACACCCAGCAAACGATGATTGCGCATGCCGAGAGCGTAAGGGACATATCTCGCAATTGGCGGTTTATTCGGTCATACCCGTGTGCCGCCGGTCCCTCACGCCGCCTTCTGGGACGCGGCGGCCTCCGGGCGGAGGTCGGCGAGGGTGAGGCGGTGGGTCGGCGGGTCGGGGAGGGCGATGCGGGTGGTGACGTGGGGGCCGGGGGCGACGTGGAGGAGTTCGCCGGGGGCCAGGAGGCGCCAGTGGGGGTTGTCGTCCATGCGTTCGCTGGCGATCACCACCGCCGGGGTCTCGGCCAAGTCGCCGGAATGGACGCGCATACGGCCGGCCGTGCCGCTGTGGTCGAGATGCCGCGCGCCGTGGAGGCCTCCCGCGTGGCGCTCGAGGACGTAGAGCTCGTGGGTGTCGGGATAGCGCAGCGCCCACAGCTTGTCCGGGGTGGCGAGGACGAGGTTGAGGGCGTAGACGGGCAGGTGTCGGGCCACCCAGCGGGCGGCGTGTTCGATGCCCGTCGCGACGTCGCCGCCATGGGCCCGGGTCTCACGGGTGATCAGGGCGAAGAAGCGTTCGGAGTCGGTGTCTCCCGTCGCCAGGGACCTGTCGGGGCCGAGATGGGCGTCGAATGCGTCGAGGCCCTCGATGACGCCGTTGTGGGCGAACAACCGCCCGTCCTGTTCGAAGGGATGGGTGTTGCGGGCGTCGAGGCCGCCCGTGGAGGCGTAACGGACGTGGGCGACGAAGGTCGCCGACGTCACCTGTTTGGCGTCCGCGGCGAAGGCGCGGTCCTCGTAGGCGGCCAGCGGCGCCTTGTGGAGGTGCGGGGTGCCGTCGACGCCGAACCAGCCGAGGCCGGTGCCGTCCGGGTCGCGGTGGCTCTGGTCCCTGAGGCTGTCGGGAGCGTCCAGCAGCCAGAAGGTGGCGTACGTGCGGTGGGGCGCGCTGCTGAGGCCGAACAGGCGACACATGCGGGGTCCTCCTCCGTCGGCGGGGCGTGCCGCTTCAGTGGGGCGCCGACACCTCGGCTCCGCCGCCGGCCCGGACGGCCGCCACGACCGCGTCGTGGAGCGCCCGGAGGCCGCCGGGCGGAATCGGACAGGGGCTTCCCGTCAGGGTGTACCACTCCTCGGCGCCGGTGTACTGCACCCGTACGTCGGCCAGGCCGTCGGGGCGGCGGGCGGTGACGACGGTGAGGTCTCCGGTGATGACGCCGACGTCGTCGGTCATCGCCCCGCCGGGGCCGGCAGTGACCTCGCCCGCGCAGTGGTCGGCTCGCTCGCCCCTCATGACTCGTGCCTCACGACTCGGTCTCTCACGACTCGGTCTCTCACGACTCGGTCTCTCGTGACGCGTCTCTCATGAGGGGCACGTGCCCAGCATTTTCGTGAGCATGGCGCGTTCGTCGTTCGTGACGGTGAGGCCGTAGGTGGACTTCACCGAGGTCCACGCCCTGCCGTAGACGCACCAGGCCGCGGTGTCCGGCGGCTGCCACTGGTCCGGGGACTGGTCGCCCTTGGCCCGGTTGGAGCCGGCGGAGACGGTGAGCAGCTGGGGGTGCGTCAGGTCGTTGGCGAACGCCTTCCGCCGTTCGGTGTCCCACGCGTCGGCGCCGGACCGCCAGGCGTTGGCCAGGGGCACGATGTGGTCGATGTCCACCTCGGACGCCGCCTTGAGGTCCTTGCCGTCGTACAGGCTGTGCCAGGCGCCGGAGACGGCCCGGCACTCCGCGTCCCGCCGCACGGCCCGACCGTCGCGGGCCAGGACGGTCTCGCGGGTGTCGCAACGGTGGCCCTGCTGCGCCCAGTGGGGGAAGCGGGCGCGGCTGTAGCCGGACATCGAGCGCGGCGCGGCCACCACCAGACGGGCCAGCTCCGCGCGGGCCTCGCCGGCCGAGGGCAGTCCGGGCAGGGGTTCCGCGCCGCGACCCTTGTCTTCCCCCGAGCCCGAGCCCGGGCCCGGGGGCGCGGCGGACGGGGACGCGGAAGGCCGCGCAGTCGACGGCGCGGCCTCGTCCCCCTTCGTTCCGCACCAGGTGAGCGCGAGGCCCATGACGCACGCGGTGACCACGAAGGCACCGGCACGGCGGCGACGACCCGTCAGCATCCAAACCCCCACGACGTCTTCGAACAAGCGCTGGGCGGCCGACCGCCGTGCATTCCCGGACCGGCCGGGACACAGCGTAACCTCGACTTACCACACCTGCACAAATGGGGTATGTCCGGCCGGACCGGATGCGGCCCGCTCGCCCGGCTCATGTTTTCATACTTGCGCAACTCGGGAACCATCGCGTGGGACCCGGCGTTGTTGCGTGACGATGGCCGTGAAACATGGACATGGACGGCAGCTCGAGCGAAAGGATCCCCCCGAACCGTGGGTGCCAGCCTCGCCAAGGGACAGAACACCAGCCTGACTCAGGACGGCACGCCGCTCGCCGACGTGACGGTCGGTCTGGGCTGGGACGTCGGCGCCGAAGGCGTCGCCTTCGACCTCGATGCCGCCGCCCTGGTCTGCGGTCCCGACAACAGGGTGCTCTCCGACGGGCACTTCGTCTTCTACAACAACCTCTCCACCCCCGACGGATCGGTGCGCCACCTCGGTGACAACACCACGGGCGCGGGCGACGGCGACGACGAGCGGATCACCGTCGACCTCGACGGCCTCGACCGGGCGGGCGGCGTGGAGCAGGTGGTGTTCACCGTCTCCATCCACGACGCGTCCGCCCGCGGGCAGAGCTTCGGGAAGGTCGACGAGGCGTACATCCGTGTCGTCGACAACGCGACCGGCCGCGAGATGTGCCGCTACGAACTGTCCTACGACGCCGCCACCGAAACCGCCATGGTCTTCGGCGCGCTGTACCGCCGGGGCGGCGAGTGGAAGTTCCGTGCCATCGGCCAGGGTTACGACAACGGGCTCGCCGGCATCGTCACGGACTACGGCGTCGACCTCGCCTGAGGCCGGCAGGAGGGCGACCACCGGGGCCGGCGGTCACATCACCGCCGGCGCGGCGGGACGCCCTTCGCCCCTGGGACGGTCCCGCTCGTGGTCGCGCGGCCGCCTCCGTTCGTACGTGTGGAACGCGGCCCGGCAGACCAGGAGCGCCGCGGCGAACGCCGGCAGCCAGGTCAGCCGGGCGAGGAGCCAGTCCGTGCCGTCGGGCACGGTGTGGAGGCCGGGCAGGGGGCGGCCGGCGAGCAGGCCGGTCGCGGTGACGGCCATCATCGCGGTCTGGTGCCAGAGGAAGATGGTCATGGCGCAGAGGTTGACCAGTGCCACCGCCGCCCAGGCAGCCGGCCGGGCGAGCACCCGGCGCAGCGGTCCGGTCAGCAGCAGCGCCGCCCCGCACTGGGCGAGGCCGAAGGCGACCGCCGCGAGGGTGGGCGGGTTGAGGTTGGAGATCGCGGCCCCCGGCACGCCGACCATGGCGGCGGGGTAGCCGCCCCACAGCACCAGCCCGGTCGTGGCGGCGGCGCCGCCGACCAGCAGCACCCATTCGGTCGTGCGGTTCCGCAGGGCGCCGCGGGCCCGGGCGGCGCCCAGGCAGTACGGGACCGCCCAGCCCGCCGCCACGTTGACCCAGCCGAGCCACTCGGGACCGTCGAGTCCGAAGCGGATCAGGTCGACGTGCAGGACGACGGCGAGGGGCCACAGCGGGTGCAGTCGGGCGAGCAGCGGGGTCGCCGCCGTCAGCGCCGCGAAGACCAGCAGGAACCACAGCGGCGACAGGACCAGCTGGAGCAGCGTGTGCAGGGTCTCGGAGCCCACCCCCGAGGCGAGCATGCCGACCGCCGCCGCGCCCCACACGACCAGGACGGGGACGACGGGCCGGAACAGCCGCGCCGTCCGGGCGCGCAGCCACTTCCCGTACGTCGTCCCCCGGGCGCGGGCGGCGGCGAAGCCGCCGGCGCCGACGTGCCCGCCGACCAGGAAGAAGACGGCGAGGGTCTGGAACGTCCAGGAGACCGGGGCGAGGTGGGGCAGGTGCTCGAGCGGGCTGGTGGAACGCACGGTGCCGCTGTCGGCGACCAGGGCGGTGACCAGCCAGTGGCCGAGCACCACGCCGAGGATGGCGAAGGCGCGCAGGGCGTCGAGGGCCCGGTCGCGGTCGGGCGGGGTGGCGGAGTCGATCCGCCGGACGAGCTCACGCACGACGGCCCCCCTCCGCGTACCCCGAAGGCGTCGTGCCGGCGACGATCCGGGCGATGTTCCGCAGCGGTACGGAACCCGGCTCGAGGTAGTCGCTGTGACCGCCGTCGCCCGCGTCGAAGACCCGGGCCCCGAACGCCTTCGACACCGGGTCGGCGCCCAGCCCGACGGTGGCGAAGGGCAGTTCGAGCCGTACGTGCGGCACGTCGGCTATCCAGTCGCCGCGGGCCCGGCCCGCCCACACGGTGGCCCGCGTCCGCAGCCGGCCGACGGTGTCGGCGCCGGCGCCGGGGCTGCCGAACAGCACGAGGTCGGACACCGGCAGGTCCGAGGCGGCCCGTGCGCAGACGACCGAGCCGTAGGAGTGGCAGAGTACCGCGATCCGCGCGGTGGGCCGGGCGGCGCGCAGCTGGGCCGTGAAGCGGCGCAGCGGGGGCGCCGCGTCGTCCGCGCGCCCGGCCGTGAGGACGTCGGGGCTCACGGTGGCCGGCGTCGCGTAGCCGAGCCAGGCGACGACGGCGGACCGCTCTCCCAGCTCCCCGCGCAGTGCCGCCGCGCCGGCCCGCAGGCGCCCGTACCGGTCCAGGTCGGTGTCCGAGCCCGGCACCAGCACGGCGACCCGCTCGGCGCGGGAGAGGTCGCCGAAGACCTCGGCGGTGCGACCGCCGTCGCGGCCGTCGAAGGAGAGGAAGTGCCGCTCCGGTGCGGCCATGGCGTGCAGCGCGGCGGCCCGCAGC
>KL569390.1:33969-36339 GCA_000715685.1 Streptomyces lilacinus | reverse complement strand
GGTGTACCGCGCGGCCAGCGCGGCGGGCGTCGCGGCCGGCAGCGGGCCCCGGACGGTCGGTTCGGGAGCCGGGACGGCCGCGGCGTGCGCCGTACCGGACACCGGCACGGCCACCGAGAGGGCGACGAGCGCGGCGAGCAGGGTGCGGCGCAGACGGCTGCTGCGCGGGCGGGACGCCATGGTGGTGGTCCTTCCGTACCGGATGTCTTGTGCGTGGTGCCGGTAGGAAGGTAGGGAGAGGGTGACCTGGTCGGCGTCACACCGGGGAGCGCACTTCCGCGTAGCTCTCAGGTATGACGGGTAGGGGGTGACCCGGGCCCGGGAACAAGATCATCCCTTGCCGAGTTGTGCACGTGTCACGTGCACGCCTTGGAGGAGTGAGATGTTCGCGATATCGCTGGGTGACGACGGTGCCGAACTGCGGCCGCTGGAGCCGTGGAACGCCGAGGAGTACCTCGCCCACATCGACCGGTCCCGCGAGCACATCGGGCGCCACATCGCGCTGTCGGACCGGGCCACTGACCTCGCCTCCGCCAGGGCTTTCCTTCAGTCGTACGCGGACAAGCAGGCCGCCGACAGCGGGCGGATCCACGGCATCTGGCTGAAGGGCACCCTCGTCGGGGGCGTCCTCTTCCGGACGTTCGACGCCGAGCAGGGCACGTGCGAGGTCGGCTGCTGGCTCGAGGAGTCCGCCGTCGGCCGCGGGCTGGTCACCCGCGCGATCGGGGTGCTCATCGACTGGGCCGTCGAGACGCGCGGGATCCACCGCGTGGAGTGGCGCGCGGCCTCCACCAACACCGCGAGCATCAATGTCGCCAAGCGGCTCGGGATGGTCCGGGACGGGGTGCAGCGGGAGAGCTCCGCGCACCGGGGCGTCCGGCAGGACGTGGAGGTCTGGTCGGTGCTGGCGCCGGAGTGGCGCGAGCACCGCGCATCCGCCGCGTGACCGTTCGGACCGCCGTCGTCAGCGGGTCGGGACGGGAGCGGTGATCCGCCCGTAGTCGGGCAGCGCGATGTCCCCGGCCTTGGCGAACTGCGCGGCGAGCAGGTTCCGCACCGGCCACCGGGTCATGGAGCGCATCGAGAGGTCGCGCAGCCGGATCCCGAGCGCGCTGGACGGCGCGAATCCGGCGGCGCCGCCGGGCGGCAGCTGCTGCGCCCGGCCGACGTAGTCGCGCATCACCTCGTCGTACTTCGCGAAGGCGACGCGGTGGTCGCCGTCGGCGGCGGCGAGTTCACCGGCCAGGACGTAGGCGCCGACCAGGGCCAGGCTGGTGCCCAGGCCGGTGAGCGGCGACGCGCAGTAGCCGGCGTCGCCGAGCAGCACCGCGCGGCCGCGGGACCAGCGGTCCAGGCGCACCTGGCTCATCGAGTCGAAGAAGAAGTCGGACGCGGCGCGCATGCCCCGCAGCAGGCGGGGCACCTCCCAGCCGGCACCGGCGAAGCGTCGCGCCACGAGCTCCTTCTGCGCGGCGGAGTCGCGGCGGTCGTGGGCGAGGGGCGCCGAGCGGAAGCTGAGCCCGGCCTTGATCTCGCCGGGGAGCCGGCCCGGCCGCGCCGAGGCGACCAGTCCGCCGGGCGCGTTGTACATCTGGAACCAGCCGTCGAGGTCCCACTCCTCGGTGAGGGTGAACCACGCGGTGTAGACGTCCAGCGGGCGCACGCACGCCGACTCCGGCCCGAAGGCCAGCGCGCGGACGACGGAGTGCAGACCGTCCGCGCCGACGACCAGCCCGAAGCGGCGCGGAGCGGCCTTCTCGAAGGTGACGGCGACGCCCTCGTCGTCCTGCTCGAGCCCGGTGACGGTGTCGTCGAAGAGGTACTCGGTGTCCGGCAGGGTGGCCTCGTACAGCAGGCGGCCGAGGTCGCCGCGCAGGATCTCGATCTCGGAGACCATGCCCTCGCCGCCGAAACTGTCCGTCGGCATCCGGGAGGTGAACCGGCCCGAGGCGTCGACCGTCGCGAGGCCGCGCTGGTCCACGCTCAACTCCCGGGCGCGTCCCATGAGTCCCATGCGCGTGATCACGTCACGGCCGGCTCCGCGCAGGTCCACGGTCTGGCCGCCCGGGCGGGGTTCGGGTGCGCGCTCGACGACCGTGACGGTGAAGCCGGCCGTGGTGAGCCAGTACGCGAGGGCGGGTCCGCCGATGCCGGCGCCGGAGATGAGTATGTCGGTGTTCCGCATGGCACTGAATGTACGGCGTACGCAGCGGGCATGGCAAGTCGCAAGTGCACTATGAACGCCCGGGTTTATGGGCCCCAGTGCACTAGTGCAGGAGGGGAGATGGCGCACTAGTACGGGCGGCACGCGCGACCCCGGGGCCGGACTCCGTCCGACCGCCTCACGGCTGCGGGCCGTCGGGCCCGGCC
>KL569390.1:33370-33700 GCA_000715685.1 Streptomyces lilacinus | reverse complement strand
CGCCGCGCCGCCGCCCGTGGACGGTGGGCGCTGTGCCATGAGCCGGGGCAGGATGATCTCGCTGATGCCCCGGAGGGAACCGTCGGTGTGCAGGAGCTCCATGACCGGCACCTCGCACTGGAACTGCTTGCGCATGCTCGCCAGCAGTTCCATGGCCATCAGCGAGTCCATGCCGTAGTCCCTGAGGTTCCCGGTCGGGTCCAGTTGCTCGACGGGCAGGTGCAGGATGCCGGCCACGACGGCGGCCAGCGTCTTCTCCAGGATCGCGAGCGCCTCTTCCCGTGAGAGGTGGGCCAGGCGCTGTCTCTTATACACATCTCTGAGCGGGCT
>KL569390.1:23464-33136 GCA_000715685.1 Streptomyces lilacinus | reverse complement strand
ACCCCCCAGCCGGTAGTCGGTGCCCACGAGCGGCGGGGGGACGACGGCGGCGAAGCGCAGGCCCGTGAGCAGGGGCGAGACCATCGTCAGCCGGGCCCAGTCGCAGCGCGCGTAGCTCGTGACGTCGGTGCCCTCGGCGTGGAAACGCTCGAGGGCGGCGCAGGCCTCGTCGGGGCCGAGCGGGAGGAAGCCCATCGCTGTGATCACCTCCGTCAGGCCCTCGCGCACGACGTAGCCGGTCTCGCCGATCGCGCCCCACGCGACCGCCAGCCCGGCCTCCCCGGCCGCGCGGCGCCGGCGGACGAGGGCTTCGAGGAAGAGGTTGGCGGCCGCGTAGTTGGTCTGCCGCACGTTGCCCACCCAGGCGCTGAGGGAGGAGTACAGGGTCAGGGAGACGCCCTTCCCCCGGGTGAGCTCGTCGAGGATCGCGGCGCCGGCCATCTTCGGGGCGAGGACGGCGCGGACGCGCTCGTCGTCCAGGCCGACCAACTCGTCGTCCTCCAGGACGAGGGCGGCGTGGACGACACCGCGCAGCGGGTGCCCGGTGGCGTCGATGTCCCGGAGGAGGCCTGCGACCGCGGCGGCGTCGGCGACGTCGAGGGCGTGCGCGGTCACCGAGGCGCCGAGGGCGGCGAGCCGTTCGAGCAGGGTCGGGCCCTCGGGAGTGTCGACTCCCCGGCGGCCGACGAGTGCCAGGTGCCGGGCGCCGCGCTCGGCGAGGTGAAGGGCGGTCCGGGCGCCGAGGCCGCTGAATCCGCCGACGACCAGGTACGTGCCGTGCGGGTCGGGGGCCTGCGGGGCGGGGCGGGTGCGGACCCGGACGGGTTCGTCGAAGGAGATCAGGACCTTGCCGATGTGCTTGGAGTGCTGCAGCAGGCGGAACGCCTCCTCGACGCGCGAGGCGGGGTACACCTGGTGCAGGAGGGGGCGGTACCGCCCGGTGCGCACGCGGTCGGCCAGCGTGTCCAGGGCGCCCGTGACGGCTTCCGGCCGGAGCAGCATCAGGCGGGCGAGGTCGACCACGTGCAGGGAGCCGTTGCCCGACAGGGGCCTGAGCAGGGCCCGGCTGTTGGCGTAGACGTCGCGCTTGCCCAGCTCGACGAACCGCCCGCCGCCCGCGAGGACTTCCATGCCGCGGGCCAGGGCCTCCCCGCTGAGGGAGTTGAGCACGACGTCGACTCCGCGGCCGCCGGTGATGTCGCGCACCCGGTCGGCGAAGGACAGGTCGCGGGAGTCGAGGACGTGGTCCGCCCCCAGGAAGTCCAGCAGGTCCCGCTTGGCGGGCGAGCCGGCCGTCGCGATGACCTCCGCCCCGGCCGACCGGGCGTACTGGAGGGCGGCCAGCCCCACGCCGCCCGCTCCGCCGTGGACGAGCAGGGTCTCGCGCGGGCGCAGCCGGGCCACGTCCTCCAGCCCGTGCTGGACGGTGAGGAAGGCGACGGGCAGGGTCGCGGCCTCGGCGAAGGTCATGCCGTCGGGGATCGGGCGTACGAGGGACGCGTAGGTGCGGGCGTGCCGGGTGCACGCGGGCATCAGCCCGAAAACATGGTCTCCGACCGTGAGTCCGGTGACGTCGGGGCCGACGGCCGTGATCACGCCCGCGCCCTCGAGGCCCAGGCAGTCCTCGGAGTCGATGCCGTCCTCGGCGATCGGGGGCAGCAGACCCGTGACGACCAGGACATCACGGTAGTTCAGCGCGGCGGCCCGCACGGCGACGACCACTTCGCCCGGACCGGGTCGGGAGACGGGCAGTTGGTCCCAGCCGAGGCGGTAGCCGAGTCCGACGGCGTCGACCGTCAAGCGGTAGCTGTCGGTGCCCGCGCCCGCGCCTTCATCGTTGCCACTGCTCGGCTTCTCGGGCCGTGGGGCCCGGACGACGCGCGGGACGAAGCGTCCCTCGCGGGTGAGGACGATCTCGTCCTCGTCGTCCGGGGCGGCCGGCCGCAGTTCGGCCAGCAGCCGCTCGGCGTCCGCGCGCGGGTCCGTCCCCCGGTCGAAGGACACGCGCTTGACGGTCAGTGACGCCAACTCCGTCGCCAGACTGCGCGCGGCGCCCCAGACGGCGGCATGGCCCGGGACGGCCGGCCGCTCCGGGGCGGGGAGGGCTCCTGTGGGGTGGCATACGAGGACGAGGGCGCGCGGCGCGGGACCGGTGCCCTCCGCTCGGTGGGTGCGCGCGATCGCGCGCAGGACGGCCAGCCGTCGTACCGCGAGGTCGACCGTGGCGTGCGGGTCGCCGGCCGCGGCGCGGTCCGGGCGGTCGCCGAGCAGGTACGCGATGCCGAGGGGACCGGGGCCGTCGGCGAGGAGGGACGGGTGCCGACCGTCCGTCAGGTCGTCGGCGGAGCAGGTGTCGACGTGGGGGCTGCCGTCCGCGGCGAGGAGCTCGGTCAGTTCTCGGGTCAGCTCGGTCCCGGCGCCGTCCTCGGTGATCAGCAGCCAGGACAGCGGCTCGGTCTGCGGCTCGGCCTCCGGGCCCGCCGGGGCCGGCGGGACCTCCGCGGCGAGCTGCTCCTCGGCGGCGGGGGGCGACGCGGCTCTGCGGGCCAGCAGGGCCGAGAACTCGTCGCACAGCGGCGGCAGGGGCACGCTCGTCCGCGTGACGTCCTCGTACCCGTGGTCACGCAGGAGGGCGGGCCAGCGGTCGCGGGGCAGCAGGAGGGAGTCGGGCCGCAGGTCGACGTCCTCGGCGTGCCAGAAGCTCTCCAACGCGCCGAAGATGCCCACCAGGGATTCCGGTGAATGGACTTCCAGGGCGATCAGGTGCCCGCCCGGGGCGCTGATCGACGCCAGCCGGCGCAGGCAGGCGCCGAGATCCCGGGCGGCGTGGAGCGCGTATCCGGCCACGACGACGTCGAAGTCCCCGGGGGCGAAGCCCTGCCCGAGGGGATCGGCGTCGAGGTCGAGCCGGCGGTACTCGACGAAGTCGTGGTCGGCGAAACGGCCCTGGGCCGCCGGGAAGAACGCCTGCGAGACGTCGGTGAAGACGTAGCGGGTCCGGTCGGCGGGCAGGACGGGGAGCAGCCAGGAGGTGAGCCCGCCGGTGCCCGCCCCCACCTCCAGGATCCGCAGGTCCCGGTCGTCCGGCCAGGCGGCCACCAGTTGCCTCAGCAGCGCGCGGGCGACGCGGTTGTGGAAGGCGCTCAGCGGGCTGATGTCGTAGAACTGCTGGACGAGGTCGGGGCCGCTGTCGAGGAAGAGGGCGTCCATGGGGTCCCGCGATCCGCGCACCACCTCCGGCAGGGCACGGAGGTTGCGCACGAGGAGCACGCCGGGGGCGAGCTGGTCCTGGACGGAGAGCAGGAACTCGCGGGCCGTCGGGCCCGGGTCCCGGAGGTCGCGCGGGCGCCATGCCAGGCCGTCGCGTTCGAGGAGTCCCTGCCGCTCCGCCATGCCTGCCAGCAGGAGCAGGAGTCCGCGGAAGCGCGGCAGGGCTCCGGCCGCGAGGAGGTCGTCGAGCGTGCGGGCCCCGCGGCCCGGGACGAGGCGGTCGATCAGCTCGGCGGCGTGTTCGGCGACGGTTCGCCGCAGATCGCGCAGCCAGCGGGCGTGGACCTCGTGCGGCAGTGCTGCGACGACGGCGTCGATCTCCGCTCGGGCCGCCGTGAGGAGGGCCGTCGGGGCGGGGGCGGGAGAGGGTCGCACGGACCGGTGCGGCAGCGGGGCGGCGCGCAGGACGGTGACGTACTGGCCGAGGTCGTCCATGGCGGCCGTCGGCACCCGCCGGAGGCGGACGCCGTCCATCGCGACCCGGACGGTTCCCTCGTCGTCGGTGAGGGCGATGTCCCAGGCGATCTCCCGTCGGGTCCGGGAGCGCTGACGCACGTGCACCCAGCCCGTCGAGGGCGGAGCCTCCCACACGCGGACGCGGCCGATCGCCGAGGGCAGGTAGACCGTGTCGGCTTCGGCCATCAGGGGTGCGCATGCCTGCAGGGCGCTGTCGAGGAGGGGCGGGAGGACGACGTGGCCGTCGTGGCCGGCCTCGGCCGCGACGCAGGCGTAACGGGCCAGTACCTGGCTCCGGTCGAAACGGAGGTCGTGCAGCAGCCGGAAGGTCGGGCCGTAGTTCAGGCCGGCTCGGGCGAGGGTGTCGTAGAGCTGTCGCGCGTCCCAGTGTTCCGGGAGGCGCTCGGCGAGTGCCGTGGTCTCCAGGGACGCCGGCGGCGTGGGGGTGGCGAGGCGGCGCGCGCGGCCGCGGGCGTGCAGGCGCCAGGCGCCGGTGTCACCGGCGCGGCTGGCGATCCGCCAGATGCCGTCCTCGTCCGAGAGGGAGGTCTGCAGTCGGACGTCCATCGACGCATCCCAGGTCAGGGGAAGCCCGCGGGGGATGTCGACGGTGTCCAGCTCGACGGGGGCGTCGAAGACCTCGCGGCCGGCGGCGAGGGCCATCTCCACGTAGCCGACGGCCGGCATGACCACGGTCCCCGCGACATCGTGGTCACCGAGCCACGGGGTGCGGGTGCGCTCCACCGTGGCGTGCCAGATCGGCTCCAGGGCGGGGAGGCGCTCGCCCAGCAGGGGGTGGACGAGCACGCCGTCGCCGCTGGTGCGCACCCAGTGCTCCGGGGTGCCGTGCCAGTGGCGCTGCCGCTGCCAGGGGTAGGCCGGCAGGTCGGTCACCCGGCCGGGGGCGGGGAACCACGGGTCGGGGCCGGTGGGCCGGAGCGCGTCGGCGGCCAGCAGGCCGGCGGCCGCCTGCCGTACGCCCGCTCCCTCCCGGAGGGCTCCCGCGTCGTCCTGGGGGGTGACCGGCGTGACGGTGAAGCCCGCGCCGCGGGGGCGCTCGGCGGCGAGCCGGTTCAGGGCGCCCCGCAGGGTCGGCCGCGGCCCGATCTCGACGGCGGCGGCGAGCCCGTCGTCGGCCAGGGCGCGGACGGCGTCGGCGAAGCGGACCGTGCGGCGCACGTTGCGCCACCAGTAGTCGGCGTCCAACTCGCCCGCCGCCACGCGGCGTCCGGTGACGGTCGAGTACATCGGGATGCGCGGTGCCGCGGCCGCCGGGGCGTTCGGGGCGGCGTCCGGAAAGCCGTTCAGGGCGTGCCGCAGCCGTTCCTCGATGCCGTCCATGGCGGCGCTGTGGAAGGAGTGGTCGACGTCCAGCTCCCGGAAGGGGACGTCGCGGGCGGCCAGCGTACGGCCGAGCTCGCGCAGCGCCGACGCCTCCCCGGAAACGGTGACGTCACGGGCGCTGTTGACCGCCGCGATCTCCAGCCGGCCGGCGAACGGGGCGAGGGCCCGTTCGGTCTCCTCCTCGCCGAGGGCGACCGCCGCCATGCGGCCCTGGCCCCCGGTGGTGGCCTGGGCCCGGCTGCGGGCCGCGACGACGCGGGCGGCGGCGGACAGGTCGAGGGCGCCGCTGACGCACGAGGCGGCGAGCTCGCCGCTGCTGTGGCCCAGCACGGCGTCCGGCCGGACCCCGTGGGCGTCGAGCATCGCGACCAGGCCGAGTTGGAGCGCGAACAGGGCGGGCTGCGCGTAGAGGGTGTCCGCCATCGGCCACTCGGGGGCCTCGTCGCCCTTGGGTGCCGGGCGGGCGAGGACGTCGGCGACGGACCAGCCGAGGTGGGGGCGCAGGTGGGCGTCGGCCTGCTCGACCGCGGCGCGGAAGACCGGCTCGCCGGCCATCAGGTCGGCGGCCATGCCGTCCCACTGGCTGCCGTTGCCGCAGAACACGAACGCGACCGCCCCCTCGCCCGCGGCCGGCGTGGCGGCGGTGCGCAGGGCGCCCTCGTCGGCGGCCAGTTCGGTGAGCCGCTCCGCCGCTTCCCGGGGCGTGGCGGCGAGCACGGCGAGGCGGTGCGGGTGTCGGGCCCGGCGCCTCGTGGCGGTCCAGCAGACGTCGTGGAAGTCACTGGCGTCGACGTCGACGTCGTTCGTGCCCGCGCGGTCCAGGCGGGCGGCCGTCGCCGCCGCGGCGCGGCCCAGGGCCTCGGCCGTGCGGGCCGAGACGACCAGCGGCAGCGGCCCGGCGGCAGGGGGCGCGGGTGCGGGAGCCGGGGGCGGGGCGGCGAGGACGACGTGGGCGTTGGCGCCGCCGAAGCCGAAGCTGTTGACGCCGACGAAGCCCGGGCCGGCGGGGTGGTCCGGAAGCGGTCTCGGCTCGGTGACGGGGGCGAGGTTGAGGGCGGTGAAGTCGATGGCCGGGTTGGCCGGCTCGGCGTGGAGGGTGGGCGGTATCAGGCCGTGCCGCAGGACCAGCATGCCCTTGAGGAGCCCGGTGACTCCGGAGGCCGGCTCGCCGTGCCCGAGGTTCGTCTTGACCGAGCCGACCGGCAGGGCGCCGCGGGTGCGTCGTACGCCCAGGGCCCGCCCGACGGCCTCGCACTCCGGCGGGTCCCCCACCGGGGTGCCCGTCCCGTGGGCCTCGAAGTAGGCCACGTCGTCCGGGGCGATCCCGGCCCGCCCGTAGACCTCCTCCAGCAGGCGGCGCTGCATCTCGACGCTGGGCACCGCGAGGCCCGAGGTGCGACCGTCGCAGTTGACGCCGCTGGCCGCGATCACCACGTGGACGCGGTCGCCGTCGGCCAGGGCGGCGGCCAGGGGCTTGAGGAGGACGACCACGGCACCCTCGGACCGGACGTAGCCGTCGGCCTCCGCCGAGAACGTCGCGCACCGCCCGCGCGGAGAGAGCATCGAGGCACGCGAGAAGCCGACGAACGCCTGCGGGCCCAGCAGGAGGTTGACCCCGCCGACGACCGCCGCGGGGCTGCGCCCGGAGCGCAGCGTCTCGCACGCCTGGTGCAGCGCGACGAGCGAGGAGGAGCACGCGGTGTCGACCGCCATGCTGGGCCCGCGCAGGTCGAAGACGCGCGAGACCCGGTTGGCGGTCAGCGAGAGGGCGCTGCCGCTCATGGTGTGCGCTCTCACCTCTTCGAGGCGGGCCATCTGCAGTCCGCCGTAGGACATGTCCGAGACCCCGACGAACACCGCCGTGTCCGAACCGGCCAGCCCCGCCGGGTCGACGGCCGCGTCGTCGAACGCCTCCGTCGTCAGCTCCAGCACCAGCCGCTGCTGCGGGTCCAGGCACGTGGCCTCGCGCGGGGACATGCCGAAGTACGCCGCGTCGAAGCCGGCGACGTCGGCGAGGTAGCCGCCGGCGAACGTGTAACTCCTGCCGGGGCGCTCGGGGTCCGGGTCCCAGAACCGTGCCGGGTCGAAGCGCCCCTCCGGCGGCCCCGGGCTGACCACGGCGCGGCCGTCGGCCAGCACCTCCCACAGCCCCTCCGGGTCGACGATGCCGCCGGGCAGCCGGCACGCCGCCCCGACAACGGCGATCGCGTCGTCCGGTACCGAAGTCGATGTCCTGGCATGCACCACGGGACCCCCCGACGCGGCGTCGCGTTCTCACGTCAACGGTATGAATGCCCCTCGTCACGCCGGACATACGGCGTCCCGCATCACCCACTCAGGTGAAGTCGAAGGGCCGTCGCCCTCGTGGCGACGGCCCGGACGGTCAGACGAGGTTCTTCTCCAGGGCCGCGACGTACTTGCGGATCGAGTGGTCCCGCACGCCGTCGCTCGCGGGGGCGAACGCGTCCGCGGTCAGGCCCCGGGCCCGGTCGGCGAGTCCGCCGAAGAACGACATCGTCTCGTGGACCCTGCCTCCGGAGTCGATGTACCGCAGCTCCTCGACGTGGGTGTAGGCCGGCTCCGGGGGCAGCTGCGGCACGATGTCGTTGTTGTTCACGAACCGGTACAGGCGCTGCTTGAAGCCCTTGTTGCACGCGGCCGCCAGCAGGCGGTCGCAGGTGCGGGGCTGCCCGAAGGTGTAGACGCCGTCGGCCAGCAGGCGCGGATCCTCCAGGTACATGCGGGCTCCGGCGAGCATCGCCAGCGCGCCGCCGAGGCTGTGGCCGGTGAACCACACGCTCTGCCCGTTGGTCCTGAACTCCGCGAGGGTGTCCTTCACCGCCGGGAAGACCGAGTCCAGCGCCTCGCCGAAGCCGTAGTGGACGTAGCCGGTCCGGCCGGGCCCCGGCCAGGGCGGGGTGGTGGCGTCCGAGAGCCAGTCCCTGATCTGCGCCGGCTCGGTCCCCCGGAACGCGGTGACGATCATGTGATCGCCGGCCATGGTGAAGGCCTGCGTGTCCTCCAGCGGGAACGGCGGCGTGAAGCGGGTGCGATGGTGCCGCACCCGCTCGAACCCCCAGCGCTTGGCCTGGTCCTCGATGGTGGCCTCGTCCTTGTAGGCCAGATCCGACGCCCTGGCCATCCAGTAGGCGTGCGCGAGGCTGTAGGTGCGGGCGCGGTGGTCGATCGTGGTCGGTACGGGCACAGCGGTGTTCCCCTTCCGGAAGCGGTGACGCACCTTGTCGTATCCACGAAACACCCGGACCACCGGAGCTCGCCGCGTCTTCATCCAAAAGGCCGCGATCTTTTGACAACGGGAGTGCGTGAAAGGCCGCTCATCAGGTGTTGGACCACCCACCCCGATCACGGCGAGGGTGGGGGCATGCCCGCAACCACCACGACCGCGCGTCGCACCTCCGCTCCCCTCTTCGCCGTCACCGGTGCCACCCTCGTCGCTCTGGACCGCGCCGGCGCCCCGGGGCCCGCTCGTCGCCGCCGCCGGCCGGGGCCGTACGCCCGGATCCTCGCGGTCCCCGGGGCCCGGGCGTTCGTCGTGTGGAACCTGCTCGCGCGGCTGCCCATGGGGATGTTCGGCGTCGGCGCGGTGCTGATGATCTCGGCGGCGCGGGGGTCGTACGCGCTCGCCGGTGCCGTCACCGCGACCGGGCTGGCCACGACAGCGGTCGTGGCGCCGTGGACGGCGCGGCTCGTGGACCGGTACGGGCAGGCGCGGATCGCCGTGCCCGCCGCGGTCGTCGCCGCGTCGGGGTCGCTGGCGCTGGTGGCGTGCGTGCGGTGGGACGCGCCGGCGTGGGCGCTGTTCGTCGCGTACGCCGCGACGGCGACCACGCCCAACACCGGTGGCATGGCGCGCGCCCGCTGGGCGCACCTCTTCCGCGACGACCCGGCCGCCCGGCACACCGCGAACTCCTTCGAACAGGCCGCGGACGAGGCCTGCTTCATGCTCGGGCCGGTGCTCGCCGTCTTCCTGTGCACGACGTTCTTCCCCGAGGCCGGCACGCTCGTCGGCACGGCGCTGTTCCTGACCGGCACGATCCTCTTCGCCGCGCAGCGCCGCACCGAACCGCCGCTCGGGCCCCGGCCGTCCTCGTCCCGGTCGCCGCTGCGCGGCAACGCCGCCCTGGCGCTGCTGCTGGCCGTCTTCGGCTGCACGGGCGCGCTCTTCGGCTCGCTCGAGGTGGTCACCGTCGGCTTCGCCGACGCCCAGGGCCACCGCGCCGCGGCAGGGGTGGTGCTGGGTCTGCAGGCGGCCGGGTCGTGTGTCGCGGGACTCCTGTACGGGCTGTGCCGGCCGGCGGGGCCGGCGGGTGCGCGCTTCCGGCGGTGTCTGGCCACGATGGCGGTGCTGGCTCTCGGCCCGCTCGTCGCCGCGGGTACGGGGAGTCTCCTCGCCCTGGCCGGCGCGCTGCTCCTGGCGGGGATGGCGACCGCGCCCACCATGGTCACCGGCATGGGCCTGGTGCAGGGCACGACGCCGCCGGGTCGGCTGAACGAGGGCATGACGCTGGCCGTGACCGCGCTCCTCGCCGGCATCGCGGCCGGCTCGGCAGCGGGCGGCTGGAGCGTCGAGCGCCTGGGTGT
>KL569390.1:21898-23164 GCA_000715685.1 Streptomyces lilacinus | reverse complement strand
GGCCGGCGTCAGGAGCCCTCGGTGGGCAGCGCCTCCCGTACCGTGCGGGCGGCCGCCACCAGGTGGTCGAGCGAGGCCCGGACCTCCGGCCAGCCGCGGGTCTTCAGGCCGCAGTCGGGGTTGACCCACAGGCGTTCGGCGGGGATGGCCTCGAGCCCCTTGCGCAGCAGCCGCGCGGCCTCGTCGGTGCCGGGGACGCGGGGCGAGTGGATGTCGTAGACGCCGGGGCCGACCTCGCGCGGGTATCCGGCGGCGGCCAGCTCGTCGGCGACCCGCATGTGGGAGCGGGCGGCCTCCAGGCTGATGACGTCGGCGTCGAGGTCGTCGATGGCCGACAGGATGTCGCCGAACTCGGCGTAGCACATGTGTGTGTGGATCTGCGTGGCCGGCCGTACGCCGCCCGTGGTCAGGCGGAAGGCCTCGGTCGCCCACGCGAGGTACGCGGCGCGGTCGGCGGCCCGCAGCGGCAGGGTCTCGCGGAGGGCGGGCTCGTCGACCTGGATGACCGGGGTGCCGGCGGCCTCGAGGTCGTCGACCTCGTCGCGCAGGGCGAGGGCGACCTGGCGGGCGGTGTCGGCGAGCGGCTGGTCGTCGCGGACGAAGGACCAGGCGAGCATGGTGACGGGGCCGGTGAGCATGCCCTTGACCGGGCGCTCGGTGAGCGACTGGGCGTAGCGGGTCCAGCGGACCGTCATGGGCTCGGGGCGGGCGATGTCGCCGGCGAGGATCGGCGGGCGGACGTAGCGGGTGCCGTAGGACTGGACCCAGCCGTGCTGGGTGGCGAGGTAGCCGGTGAGCTGTTCGGCGAAGTACTGGACCATGTCGTTGCGTTCGGGCTCGCCGTGGACGAGGACGTCGAGGCCGGCCTTCTCCTGGAAGGCGACGACCTCGCGGATCTCGGCCTCGATGCGGGCCTCGTAGGCGGGGCCGTCGATGCGGCCGGCGCGCAGGTCGGCGCGGGCGGTGCGCAGGTCGCCGGTCTGCGGGAAGGAGCCGATGGTGGTGGTCGGCAGCAGGGGCAGCCGGAGGTGGGCGCGCTGGGCGGTCGCGCGCTCGGCGTAGGGCAGGGAGCGGCGGCCGTCGGCGTCGGTGACGGCGGCGGCGCGGGCGCGCACGGCCGGGTCGCGGGTGAGGGCGGAGCCCGCCCGGAAGGCCAGGTCGGCGCGGTTGGCGGCGAGTTCGGCGGCGATGGTGTCGGTTCCCCGGGCCAGGCCGCGGGCCAGGGTGACGACTTCGTCCGCCTTCTGGCGGGCGAAGGCGAGCCAG
>KL569390.1:20372-21620 GCA_000715685.1 Streptomyces lilacinus | reverse complement strand
GGGGGAGCCAGCGGGCGATCTGCGGGTCGACGTCCCGTTCGGCCGCGGCGTCCAGCGGGACGTGGAGCAGGGAGCAGGAGGCCGCGACGTCGACCCGGTCGGCGAGGCCGAGGAGGGTACCGAGGGTGGCCAGCGACTTCTCGAAGTCGTCGATCCATACGTTGCGGCCGTTGACGACGCCCGCGACGAGGCGCTTGCCGGGCAGTCCGCCGGCGGCGGCGAGGTCCTCGAGGTTGGCGGCGGCGGACCGCGTGAAGTCGAGGGCGAGGCCCTCGACGGGGGCCTTGGCCAGGACGGGGAGGGCCTCGCCGAGGCGGTCGAAGTAGGAGGCGGCCAGGAGCTTGGGCCGGTCGGTGAGGCCGCCCAGCTCGCGGTAGGCGCGGGCGGCGGCGTTGAGTTCGGCCGGGGTGCGGTCCTGGACGAGGGCGGGCTCGTCGAGCTGGACCCACTCGGCGCCGGCGGCCCGCAGGTCGGCGAGCACCTCGGCGTAGACCGGGAGCAGCCGGTCGAGGAGGGTCAGGGGCTCGAAGCCGGGGGCGACGCCGGGCGCGGGCTTGGCCAGCAGGAGGTAGGTGACCGGGCCGACGAGGACGGGTCGGGCGGCGAGGCCCAGCGCGAGGGCTTCCTTCAGCTCGGTGACCTGCTTGGTCGAGTCGGCGACGAAGACGGTGCCGGGGCCGAGTTCGGGGACCAGGTAGTGGTAGTTGGTGTCGAACCACTTGGTCATCTCCAGCGGCGCCACGTCCTGGGTGCCGCGGGCCATCGCGAAGTAGCCGTCCAGCGCGTCGGCCTCGACGGCCGCCCGGTGCCGGGCGGGTACCGCGCCGACCATGACGCTGGTGTCCAGGACGTGGTCGTAGTACGAGAAGTCGCCGGTGGGGACCTCGTGGATGCCGGCCTCGGCGAGCTGCCGCCAGTTGGCGCGGCGCAGTGCGGCGGCCGTCTCCCGGAGGGACCGGGCGGTGACGCGGCCCTTCCAGTAGCCCTCGACCGCCTTCTTCAGTTCGCGATGCGGGCCTTGACGGGGGTAGCCGTACACGGTGGCCCGTGCTGCCGCGGCTGCGGACTTGCTGGTCACGGAACTCTCCTTCGCGAGCCTTTTCCGGGATCCCGGGACGGCGACGAGGGCGCGAAGGGGTGACGGACCGGACGGCTTCTCGCGGCACTACGGTGCCCGCCCGTCCGATGTGTACGCCGACCCGCCCTCGAGGTCACCGAGATGTCCATGCGCGAACGGTCGCACATGGG
>KL569390.1:19862-20065 GCA_000715685.1 Streptomyces lilacinus | reverse complement strand
GGGCAACGGGCAGGTCTTCGGACTCGCGGGCACGTCCGACACGGGGTCGCACACCTACTGGCCGTCGCTTCCCGGGCCCACGTACCGGACCCAGTGCGTATGACGGCGGTCGTTCCCACTCACCGCTGCGGGGCAGTCCCGGACTCCCACCGGGTTCCCTCTTACGACGCCTCCCGCCTGGCGGACGGGGCGAACCAGCTGCG
>KL569390.1:17587-19592 GCA_000715685.1 Streptomyces lilacinus | reverse complement strand
CCTCCCGCCTGGCGGACGGGGCGAACCAGCTGCGATCGCCACCCTAACCCGGGAGCGGGATCAGCTCTTCTGACGTCCCGTCGGCCCCGGGAAAGGGCGCTCAGTCCTCCGCGGGATCCGGCCGGCCGCCGGGCCTCAAGGCGGGATGGTCGTCGAGGAGACGCTGGGGTGCGGCCTGCTGCCAGGAGTCCACGAGGATGTCGCGCAGCTCGTCGAGGTCCTCGAGGGCCGCCAGCCGTACGCGTACCCACGACGAACTCGCCTCGTGGGCCGGCACCCAGAACTTCTCCGGCTCGGCCGCGATCAGCTCCGCCCGCTCGTGCCGTGGGCAGCGCACGGCGAACGACGTCTGGTCGTCGGGGACCGTGATGTACATCTTGCCGGCGACGCGGAAGGTGGGCATGCTCCATGCCTCCTTCTCGACGGTCTCCGGGAGGGACAGCGCGATGCGGCGGACATCATCGGAATCGATCACGATCACTACGGTAAACGGCGGCCCGGCTCGCCGGGCACCGTGTAGATCAAGTATCGCCTCCGGTGGCCGTCTCTGTCACCGCCCCTCGGAATGATCTTCAGGGCGCGGGCGCCACTGGCGGGAGCGGGGAGCGTGAACCGCCGTCCCGCTTCCGGACTCCCTGGCGGAAAGAACCTCACCCCCAACACCGTCGACCCGGACCGCGCGACGTACGACGGTGTCGCGTCGGTGGAGTTCACCCAGGCCGAGGAGGTCGTCCACTCTCTGTCGTCGGCCAAGGAGCGCAGCGTGGACGCGGCGTTCAACTTCGCGCTGTCCAACGAGGTCGACGTCGACATGTGGATGATCGCCGCGCCGCTGGGCTTCGGCGTCGCCAAGTCCATGGCGAAGGCCAAGGTGTCGGTGGGTGTGCGCGGCAGTCTGGAGTTCTCCAACAGCTGGGCCGACGAGACCGCGGTCTCCCAGGGCGAGAACACCGCCCGCGCGATGAAGGTGGACCTCTCCGGCAGTTGGGAGGACCCGCTGAAGCCGCTCAACCCCGCGCTCGGCCGCCGGTACGTCCCGGTGAACACCGGTTTCGCCGTCGTCCAGTCCCAGACGGCCGATGTCTTCGCCCTGCGGCTCGCGCACAGCGGCGCCCTCGTCGCGTACCGCATCCAGCCCAACCCCGACGTGCCCAAGGACTGGAACGTCGTGCCGTTCCCGCTGAACCCCCGCTACACCAAGCAGGGAACGCTCGACGGCACGGTGGGGTACGACGAGCGGGGCAGGGTCCTCGACCCCGACTACGCGTCGGGCCGCGAGCACGGCGAGTACAGCTACTACAAGCCGCGCGAGGCGTACGCCATCAAGCGGCGCATCCAGCGCGAGCAGCAGCGCCTGCGCGGCTACTTCGAGACGGTCTCGACCGAGACCGGCACCCCCGACCCCACCGCCGAGCGGGCGGGCCGCGTCCTGGGCACCGCGATCGGGGGCGACACCGCCCCGGGCAAGGGTCGTGACACGGCCGGCAGCACCACCGGGGACGGTTTCTCCCGCCGTGACCTGGTCAACACGTACGTCTGGACCGCGGACGGCGGGTTCTTCGCGGAGACGACGGAGACCGCCGACGCGGTGAGCGAGACGACCTCCGGGTCGTACTCGCTGTCCGGCTCGGTGGGCGCGTCCGTCGGCACGTCGTTCGACGTCATGGGGGTCGGGATCAACGCGCAGCTGGACGCGTCGATCGGCGGCGGCATGACCGTCACCCGGGCACGCGGCAAGGAGGCGACCCGGTCCTTCGGCCTGAACGTCACCTGCTCGCCGTCCGGCAACGTCCAGCAGTACGACGCGAACCGCAAGCCCGTCTTCGACGCCGACGGCAAGCCGGTCAACGCGCCGGGCAAGGTCGACGCCTACCGGTTCCTGAGCTTCTACCTGGGGGAGGACAGCGAGCACTTCGACACGTTCTTCCACAAGGTCGTCGACCCGGCCTGGCTGGAGAGCGGCACCGATCCGAACGCGGCCGCGCTGCGCCGGGCCCGCCAGTCC
>KL569390.1:12452-17351 GCA_000715685.1 Streptomyces lilacinus | reverse complement strand
AGAGCGGCACCGATCCGAACGCGGCCGCGCTGCGCCGGGCCCGCCAGTCCGACAGGAAGCCGCCGTGCTGGCGCGTCATGCACCGCGTGACGTTCGTCAGCCGGCTCCTGCCGCCCGTGGGCCGACGCGGCTCCGCTGGAGCGGACGATGCGGCAGCTGGACGTGGAGAGCAACTACGAGCTCGTGCGGCGCCTCGACCCGTACGTCAAGGGCGCGGCCACCGGCCGGGCCGAGCTGGCCGAGGCCGTCCGCACGGCCCTGGCCGCGCATCTTCCGGAGCTGAGCCCGCATGCCGAGGAGGTGATCGGCTTCCTGGCGCAGTACTACGGCGTCGAGGGCTGAGGCACGAGCAGTTCCGTTGTGGCCCGGGCGGGAGCCTCGCTCCCGCCCGGGGCTTCTTCGTACCAATCACCGGCACGTATGCTGCCGCGCATGATCAAGTTGGAGCGGCTCCGAGGGGACCACGCGCCCGCGCTGCTGGCGTTCGAGCGGGAGAACCGCGCGTACTTCGCGCGTTCCGTGCCCGACCGGGGGGACGCGTACTTCGCCGAGTTCGCCTCCCGTCACCGGGCCCTGCTCGCCGAACAGGACAGCGGGCTGTGCCACTTCCACGTCGTCGTGGACGAGCACGGGGGCCTGGTCGGTCGCGTCAACCTCGTGGACGTGGACGACGTGGCGGGCGTCGCCGAGCTGGGCTATCGCATCGCGGAGCGCGCCGCCGGACGAGGCGTCGCGACGGCCGCGGTACGAGCGGTGTGCGACCTCGCCGCCACGTCGTACAGGACCACCCTCGACAATCCCGCGTCGCGGGCGGTCCTGGAACGCACCGGGTTCACCGCCGTCGAGGAGATCACGCTCGACGGCCGGCCCGGCGTCCGGTACCGGCTCGTCGTTCCCCGGTCGAGCTGAGCGTTCCCGGTCGTCCTCAGGCCGTCGGGTGGGGCGCGGCTTCGAGGGCCGGCGTGTCCGTGTCCTGTTCGGCGCGCAGCTGCGCGGCCACCGCGTCGGTGCGGCGGCGCAGGGCGAGCACCCGCTCGCCGGTGGGGGTGCCCAGGAGGGGGGCCTCGGCGGGCAGGACGGGCACGCCGTGGGCCCGGGCGGTGGCCACCAGGCTGCGCATGACCTCCGCCTGCTGGGCCAGCAGGGCGGTGCTGAAGATGTTGGCCCGCAGCGTCTTCTTCATTCCGAGCGCGCCCCGGTAGGTGATCTCGCAGGCGACGGCGACGGTCTCCAGCCGCTGCTCGGCCGCCTGCTCCAGCGCGGCGAGCATGACCGAGGCGAGGCCCTCGACGACCTTGGTGACCACCCATTTCCGCCCGGGAAGCATGGGCAGCAGGTCCCGGATCCGGTCGATCTCGGCGTCGAGCGCCTCCGTGGTCATGGCGCTGAACGCGTCGTGCAGCTGGAGGTGGATCACCTTCGACCAGGGGACGTCCTCCCCGTCGAAGCCGACGGACTCGGGGCCGAAGCGCAGGGCGCCGATGGCGTCCAGGGGGCGCAGCGCCTTCGCGGTGACGGCGGGGACGCGGGGGTGCCGGCAGACGAGGGCGCCGAGCGAGAACTCCCACTCCTCGTGCGCGGGCGCGGCGGGTGCGGGCAGGGAGCGCAGGACGGAGACCACCCAGTCCCCGGAGGCGTTGGTCCCGGCCCGGCCGGCGTCGACGCCGCGCTGCACCGCGTGGGCGACGTCCTTGCCGAAGGCGGTGGCGGCGGTGCCCACCGAATCGCCCAGGTTTTTGACCCGCTCGAATATTCCCATGTTCTGACCCCGTGTGACCTGCGATCTTGCTGTTGGCGGCGACACTCTACCCACATCCCGGGACGGGGTCTTGTCGGCCGCTCCGCCCCATGAGCGCGGTCGTACGAGCGCGGTCGGGGAATCTCCGGCGGCGGGCACCACGAGAGCCCCCGGCACCGGACCGGCGTCCGGCATCGGGGGCTCTCGTATCTGTGTCCACGGACTCACTGCCCCGGGACGGGCCGAGGAACCCGGCGTCGTCGAGGGGTGAGGATCAGGAACGCGGGCGGCGGGGTCAGGCGTCCTGCTGCGCGTTCTTCTCCTTGATGCGCGCCGCTTCCTTGCGGACCTCGGCCTGGGTGGCGCGCTCCTTCCGCAGCCACTCGGGCATGTCGTTCTTCAGCGCGTCGATCTGCTCGGTGGTGAGGGCCTCGGTGACTCCGCCGCGCGCGAGGCCCGCGATGGAGACGCCCAGCTTGGCCGCGACCACCGGCCGGGGGTGCGGGCCGTTGCGTCGCAGCTCCTGCAGCCACTCGGGCGGATCGGCCTGCAGCGCGTTGAGCTCGTTGCGCGAGACGACACCCTCCTGGAACTCGGTGGGGGTGGCGGGGAGGTACACACCCAGCTTCTTCGCCGCGGTCGCGGGCTTCATCGTCTGGGTGGTCTTGTGCGACGTCATGGTGTCAAGGGTATTCGAGCGTGTGCGCTACCTCTGACCACGACGGGTAACCTGGGCGGGTGACAGGCTCGGATGTGACCCCTTCGTTCCGGCTCGCGTACGTCCCGGGAGTGACGCCCACGAAATGGGTGCGGATCTGGAACGAGCGGCTGCCCGACATCCCGCTGGCCCTCGTCGCGGCGTCCGCCGCCGAGGCGTGCGGGGTGCTGCGGGGCGGCGGCGCCGACGCGGGTTTCGTGCGGCTGCCCGTCGACGGGACGGATCTCAGCGCGATCCCCCTCTACACCGAGACGACGGTGGTCGTGATCCCCAAGGACCACGTCATCGCGGCGGTCGAGGAGGTCACCGCCGTGGATCTGGCCGACGAGATCGTGCTGCATCCCCTGGACGACGTCCTCGACTGGGAGGGCCCGCCGGGACGCCCCGCCTTCGAGCGCCCCGCCACGACGGCGGACGCCGTCGAGCTGGTGGCGGCGGGAGTGGGTCTGCTCGTCGTCCCGCAGTCGCTCGCCCGTCTGCACCACCGCAAGGACCTCACGTACCGGACGATCACCGACGTCCCGCAGTCGCGGGTCGCGCTGTCGTGGCCCGAGGAGCGGACCACCGACCTGGTGGAGGACTTCATCGGGATCGTCCGCGGCCGGACCGTCAACAGCTCGCGAGGTCGTCGCCCGGACCCCGCCGACGCCCCGGCGCAGCCGAAGAAGAAGCGCCCCGCCACGGGCGGCGCCCAGCGCAAGCCGGTGGCCGGCAAGGCGACGGGCAAGAGCCCCCGCGGGGGTTCCGGCCGCACCGCCGGCGGCGGCGCCAAGCGCGGCAAGCCGCGCCGTCGGTCGTAGGCCGTTACAGCCCTCGCGGCGGGCTTGTCAAGGATGCGCGCCCGGCCGGGGGCTGGGCCGGAAGCGAACGATCCTCGTCGGCCCGCGCTGTGCCATGCTCGGGATCGTGACGAGCGAGTCTGTCGATTCGAAGAAGACCGCCGCCGTGCCGCAGGTGGTCGCCCTGGCCAAAGTGATCGCCAGGTTGCGGACGGAAAACGAACGCCTGGAACGTCTGGTATCCACCACCGCGGTGCTGGAGCGCGCGAAGGGTGTGGTGATGGCCCAGTCCCGCTGCTCCGCGGCCGCCGCCTACGACATGCTGACGCGGCGGGCTCACCAGGCCGGCCGCACCCTGACGGAGGAGTGCTGGATAGCGCTCGGGCAGATCCCGTCGCGCTCGGCCCCCTCCACGGAGTCGATGGAGCGGGGTGTCGAATCCGTCGCGTCGCTGCCGCGGCAGTCAGGGGCCTCGGTTTTTGATTCCGCGCGGTACACCCAGCGCACGGCATCGCGCGCACGGCCGGACGACGCGCCGGAGTGCCCGGAGCACGCGGCAGTTCTCGGCGAGCTGGGCCGGGCCCTGACGGGCGTCGCGAACCGCGAGGAGCTGGCCCAGTGCCTGCGGGATCACCTCGCCGAAGCGGCCGGGGCCGACGCGGTGATGATCTACACCAGCCCGCCCGACGGAGGCCTGGACCTCGTCGGGCACGCCGGTCTGCCGGCGGCCCTGGCCGCCCAGTGGCGACGTCTGCCGCCGCTGAGCGGTGTCGCGGCCATGGAGGCCATCCGAACGCGCGAGGCCGTCTGGCTCGAGGATCCCGTACGGGACAAGGAGCGCTACGTGCTGATCGGCGACCCGCCCGAACACTGGCCCTCGCGCGCCTGGATCCCCGTGCACACGGGTGGTGTGGTCGCCACGGCCATCGGCGTCCTGCGCACCGCGGCCGCTCCCTTCGCCCCCGGGACCCGGGATCTCCTGCGCGCCGTGGCCCGGCTGTGCGCGGGGCACCTGAGGGCCTTCGACGCACCCGGTCAGCGGGCGGCCGACCGGGCGACGGATCTCCTGCAGGCGACGTTCGACGCCCTGCCGGGGCCCACGATCCTGCTCACGCCGTTGCGGTCGCCGTCGGGGGAGGTCGAGGACTTCCGCATCGACGCCGCCGCCCCCGACTCGGTCGACATCGCCGGCCGCCGGGGCCGACAACTCGTGGGCCTGCGCATCCTCGAGTGCTATCCCACGGTGGCCGGGTCGCCCCTGTGGCAGGGATATCTCGACACGCTCGCCACGGGCCGGCCGTTCGAGGGCGGGCCCTTCGAGTACGAGGAGGTCGTCGCCGGAGTTCCGCGCAGTACGCTCTACTCCGTGCGCGCCGCCCGGCTGCGCGACTCCCTGGTGGTCTCCTGGGTCCGGCACGACGCGACGGCCCGGCAGGAGCAGCGGCTCGAGGACGTGCAGCGGCTGGGCAACCTGGGCTGGGCGGACTGGAACCTGGTCACCGACACCATCACCTGGTCGCCCCAGGTCTACACCGTCTTCGACCGCGATCCGGCCCGCGGCCCGATGCCGCTCGAGGAGCTCCCCGACCACCTCCTGCCCGAGGACGTGCCCGCCATGGCCCGGGCGGTCCAACGGCTGCTCGGTGACGGCGCGTCCGTCGACC
>KL569390.1:9146-12191 GCA_000715685.1 Streptomyces lilacinus | reverse complement strand
GTGACGGCGCGTCCGTCGACCAGCCGTTCCGGATCAGGACCGCGTCGGGCGTCAGGCACCTGCGCATCGTGGCCGAGGCGGTCCTCGACGCGGACGGCTCCCCGGTGGAGGTGCACGGCTTCTTCCAGGACCTCACCGTCCAGCGGCGTGCGGAGCTGGCCCTGCTGGAGAGCGAGCAGGCCGTCGTGTCGCAGCGGGGTGTGCTCGAGACGGAGCGAACCGTCGCCGCCCGGCTGCAGCACGCCCTCCTGCCGCTCCCGGAGCAGTCGCTCAAACTCGCCGACCTGCGCGTCGATGTCGCCTACCTGCCGTCCGACGACGGTGTGAACGTCGGCGGCGACTGGTACAGCGCGCTGGAAATGCCGGACGGAACGGTGCTGTTCGCCGTCGGGGACGTGGCCGGGCACGGCATCGACGCGGTGGCCGCCATGGCGCAGCTGCGCTTCACCGCGAAGGGCATGGTCATCACCGGATCCTCCCTGACGGGCGCGCTGGACCGGCTCAACACCCTGCTCCTGCACACCTCCCAGGCCCACGGCACCACTGCCACCATGGTGCTCGCCCGCTACGACCCGAAGACCCGCTGCCTCACCTGGGCCCAGGCGGGGCACCCCCCGCCCCTGCTCCTGCGCCGGGGCCGGGCGGAGTACCTCCGGCACCCCCAGGGCATCCTGCTGGGCGCGACGCTCAAGCCGTCCTACAGCGAGGCGACCTGCCGCCTGGAGCCCGGCGACCACCTCGTGCTCTACACCGACGGCCTGATCGAGCGCCCGCGCGAACACCTCGACGTGGGCTTCGCCCGCCTCGCCCACGCCGCGCTCCGGGAACTCGGCGGCGACGGCTCCGGCTCTCTCGGGGCGCTGCTGCTGCCGCTGCGCCGGTCGGAGCGGCGTGACGACGTGTGCTTCCTCGACATCCACCTGCCGTCGGACACCGTCCGCACGGAACAACGGCAGGCACCGCCCGCGCCGGGCCGGCCGGGTGTCACTTGACGCCGATCACCATCGACTCGGGTCCGGCCAGGTGTCGCACGCGGCTCTCGCGGAATCCGGCCTCCGCCGGCCACTGCCGGCGCTCGGCGCAGGTGTACCGACGGGGTTGCCGCGCTCACGCCCGGTCGCCCCGTCGCACGTACTCGATCAGGCGCGCGTAGCTGTCGCCGTCGTGTCCGGCGGCGATGGCCCGCCCGGCCAGTTCCTCGAACAGCTCCGGCAGCCCGGAGTCCACTCCCCGGGCCCGGCTGGTGCGGACGAGGATGTCCATCGTCATGAAGTGCAGTTGCAGGGGGAATTCGTCGCCGGGGTAGGTGCCGGAGTCGATCTGCCGGGCGTAGGCGTTCATGAATCCGCCGACGGTCCTCATCCACTTGCCGGCCACTTCGGTGTACGCCGCCGCGGTCACCTCGGCGAGGAGCGCGGCGCCGTGCAACCAGCCCGTCAGGGTGGCCCACATCAGGCCCAGCAGCGCGGTGTCGTACACCGAGGACAGGGCGGGGTCGGTGCCCAGGTGCACCGGGTCGCCCAGGGCGGCGAGCGTCTCGCGGTGGTCGTGGAAGGCCTGCCGCGAGCCGCCGTAGAGGATCAAGGATGCCGGGTCGCCGATGCGGGACGGGGTCGCCATGACGACTCCGTCGAGGTACGCGGCGCCGAGCCGCTCCACCCGGGCGGCCGTCTCGGGCGCGTCCTTCGGCGGGCCCGAGGTGAGGTTGACGACCGTTCGGCCCGCGAGTGCGCCGGCCAGGGGGGCCAGGACCTCGCGGACCGCGTCGTACGCCGTCAGGCAGACCACGACCAGCGGGCTCGCGGCCACGGCCCCGGCGGCCGACGTCGCCTCCACGGCGCCCCGGGCGACCAGGGCGTCCGCCTTGCCCGGCGTCCGGTTCCAGACGGTCGTCCGGTGGCCGGCGGCCACAAAGGTGCCGGCCAGCGCCGTGCCCATCGCCCCCAGACCGAGGACGGTCACCCTTGCGCCCACAGCTCCCCCACCCCGTAGCTTTTATGTGAGCAATTAACAAATTGCTATTTAGCTGAGGTTTTTACTCTTTTTTCCCCTAAAGCATCCCTGCTATGCGTCGATGCGCGCCTCAGCTCTCCAGGTGCCGCAGCACGGAGCGCACCGCGCGGTCCACGGCGTGGCGCGCCTGGTCGGTGTGGTCGAGCGTCTCGAAGCCGTGGTGGCCGAGCGGAATGTCGATCACCTCCACGTTCGCCGCGGACTCCTCCGCGGCGGTCAGGAACTCCTCGACCGTCGCCGCGATCGCCGCGTGCTCCAGCCCCACCCGGGTCAGGACGATCGGCAGCTCCCCCGCGTCGCGCACCGCGGCCACGGGGCGGAAGCGGGCGCCGACGACTCCCCAGTTGGGCAGCGGCGCGAGGATGGGATAGGTGAGCGCCAGGCACCGCAGCCACGGCGGGGGCGCCGCGAGCCAGTCGGCCGACAGCAGGCCGCCGGCGGAGAGGTGCCACAGCGCGACGCGGTCCGGGTCGACGCGCGGATCGGCTCGTACGAGCTCGACCGCCGCGGCGACGTCCTCGGCGGCGCGCTCGTAGTCGGCGAGCTCGTGGAGCCCGTGGTCCACGGTCGCGCCGACCGCTCCCAGGCTCGCCACGTACTGGGCGTAGCCCACGAAGGTCGGCCAGTCCCGCGGCGTCGGCCGCGCGTCGCGGGGCACCGGGCCGCCGTGGACGAAGACCACCGCCGGTCGCGGCCCGTCGGCGTCGGGGAGGTGGAGGTCGACCTGTCCCACCCGCTCGCGGGGCCGCTCCGGTACGTCCAGGAGGAAGGGGCCCAGGTGGCCGGGTTTCTCGCACGCCGCGGCGGCGGTGATGCGGTGTCCTTCTCCCGCGGCGGCCCGGAGCAGGACCTCGACCAGGTCGTCGGGGCAGGAGAGCATCGGCCAGTGCCCGGTCTCGAGGTCGAAGAAGCTCACCCGGGGGTCGGTGAGCAGCGCCTCGAGGCGGGGGTCGCCCAGCCGCACCAGGGCCTCGGCCATGGCGATGCTCGGCCCGTTGGCGGTGCAGAAGACGCCGGTGGCCGGGAGTTCGG
>KL569390.1:0-8876 GCA_000715685.1 Streptomyces lilacinus | reverse complement strand
CCGGCTGCGGTGCGGCGAGGCGGGCCAGCCGTGCGAGCGCGTCCGCGGGGACGCCGGCGACGCTGCCCCAGCGCTGCCATTCGTCGAGGGGCGGCGGCGGGATGCGCCAGTCGTCCTCGGTCCGCTCGGCCGGGTTCGGCGCGTTCAGGATCCGGTCGCGGAGCTCCGGGTCGGGCACCAGGTTGAGGGCCGGGTCGCCGTCCTGGGGCATGCCCGCGTCCAGGTGGACGATCCGGGCGATCCGCTCCGGACGCCGGTCGGCGGCGCCGAGCACCGGGTGGATGCCGTAGCAGTGGCCGACCAGCACCACGTCCGACGCGTCCAGATGGTCGATCAGCTGCACCACGTCCTCGACGTGGGTTTCCAGATCCGTCTCGGGACCCGCCAGGTGGCGGCGGTCGCCCATGCCGGTGAGCGTCACCGGGTGCGCCTCGTGCCCCGACTCCCTCAGCCGGTCGGCCACCTCCCGCCAGGTCCAGCCGCCGGTGTGGGCGCCCGACACCAGGATGAATGCCGTCATGAACCTCTCCTCGTACGCCGTGGTCCGCGGGCCCGGCCGCACCGGCCTCCCGCGCTCGCCGGTACGGTAAAAGTTCCAGCTGGGGGAGGTTCAAGCCGTGTCACCTGACGGCATGTGGAGCATCGGGGAGCTCGCCGAACACGCGGGCGTCACCGTCAAGACCGTCCGCTTCTACTCCGATCGCGGTCTGCTGCCGGAGGCCGCCCGCAGCGCCGGGGGGCATCGCCGGTACGGCCCCGAGGCGCTCGACCGGCTCCGCCTGATCCGTTCCCTGCGCACCCTCGACCTGCCGGTCCCGGACGTGGGCCGGGTCCTCGACCGGGAGGACGCGCTGGAGGACGTCATCGCGGGGCAGTTGCGCGACATCGGCTCGCAACTGGCGGCGCTGCGCTGGCGGGAGGCCGCCCTCCAACTGCTGCGGGACTGCGGCCCCGAGGAGCGCGCCGAGCGGCTGCGCCTGATCGGCGCGGTGTCCACCCCGCCCAGCACGGCCGCGCTGGCGCGTTTCTGGCGGCGCTGGCTGCCCCCGCGGATGCCGGCCCGCGTCGTGGCGGCGGTCGTCGAACGGGCGGTGCCACAACTGCCGGAGAACCCGACGCCGGCCCAGGTGCTGACGTTCGCCCGGCTGCACGCCTTCGTCTCCGCCCCCTGCCCCGGAACCACCGACACCGCGCACTGGCAGCCGGCGGCGCACCGGTCCGACGAGGGCTACCGCCCGGCCGTGCTCTACGAGGGTCTCGCCGAGGCCTACGAGCTGGCGTCGCCGCACCTGCGAGCGCGGCGGGCGCCGTACGAGGGCGAAGCGCTCGACTGCTTCGTCGCCGCCTACGCCCGCTCGCGCGGCACGCGCGACACGCCCGCCTTCCGTCGCGAGCTCAGCGGCGTGCTCGCCGCGGATCCCCGTATCGACCGCTACTGGCACCTCGTCGCCGAACTGACCTCCCCGCCGTCCGGCCCACCGGAGCCGACCCCCGGCGCCGCCCACGACTGGCTCCTCGCCGCCCTGGACACCCAGGTCGCCGGTACGGCTGCCTGAGCCGGGGGGGGGCTTTCTTGGAGCGGCGTCAGAGGAAGTGGCCGCCGGCGAGGTAGGGGGCGGGGGCGTTCATGCCGCGGACCGCGAGGTATCCCTCCTGGCCGATGTCGAGGCGCGCCGCCAGGCCGACGTCCACGGCCCACTCGTTGGCGACGGTGACGCAGTTGACGAGGGTGTCCCCCCGTGCCGAGGCCAGCGCCTCCCACAAGAGATCGCGGGCGGTCCGCGGGTGCGCGGCGGCGAGCAGGACGGCCTGCCCGCGGTCGCCGAGGTACACGTATCCCGGCCGGCCCTTCGCCCGGGACACGACCAGTCGCAGGGTGTTCAGCATGTAGGGGTGGTCGGGGCCGTGGCCGGCCCCGCGGAGGTCCCGGTCCAGCCGGTCCATCCACGCGAGGTCGTCGATCTCCCCTTCCCGGAGTCCGGTGACCGCCGGGAGCGTGGACCGGTCGACGGTGCCGACCATGTGCATCTGCGGGTGCAGCGAGAAGCCGGCCAGCCGGTAGCGGCGAGTCGCCCCGGGGTGCACGGTGGACGAGAACATGCCGGGTCGGCCGTCGGCGTGCGCCAGGACGGCGTCCATCAGGCGCTTGCCGATTCCCTTGCCCTGGTGGTCGGGCAGCACGCCGTAGGTCGCCAAGTACCACAGGCGGCCGCGATTCTGCGAGATCGCGAAACCGACGACGTCGCCGTCGACGTCCGCCACCCAGCAGCCGTCCGGATCCACCGTCAGGAAGAACCGCATCCGGTCGATCCACTGCTTCGAGCCGGCGGCTGAACGCGGTTCCGGCTCCGGTGCGCCGACTCTTCTGCTCAGCCGATCCGCCGCGAGGAACGTCACCGCCGAGGCGCGTTCCGCGGACTCGAGATCGCCCTCGCGCATCGGTCGTACCCGTACGGAGTCCATTGCCCCACCGTAGAAGCCGCTTTGGTCCGGAAGCACGCGATTTTCTCCCCACGGAACGGGCCGCCGCCTCAGCCCCGCCGGCTACGGGGCAGGGCGCGCGCCGCGACGCTCGTCGCCAGGAGCAGGACGGCGGCGACGAACAGGCTGAGGCGCATGCCCGGGACGAACGAGGACCGGTCCGAGACGAACGCGCCGAAGGCGGCGACGGCCATGGCGCCGCCGGTCTGGCGGGCCGCGTTGAGCACTCCGCCCGCCATGCCCGCGCGTTCGGGGTCGATGTCGCCCAGCATCGCGGCGGTCAGGGACGGGACGGCGAAGCCGAGGCCGATGCCGACGGGGGCCAGCATGAAGGCGACGAGGACCTTGTTCGTGCTCGCGTCCACCGTGAGGAGAGCGAGCAGGCCCAGGACGCAGGCCAGCTGCCCGACCGCGATCGGAAAACGCGGGCCGAAGCGCGCGGCGGCCCTGGCGGAGGCCACGTTGGCGCCCGCGATCAGTGCGGTCATGGGCAGGAACAGCAGCCCGGCGGTCACCGCGGACTGGCCGAGGATCTCCTGGAAGAACAGGCTGAGGACGAACACCGTGCCGTAGTACGCCGCGTTGATGGCGAAACCGATCAGGAGGCTGACGGTCGCGGTGCGGGACCGGAACAGGCTCAGGGGCACCATGGGATCGGCGACGCGGGCTTCGGTGACGACGAAGGCGACCGTCGCCAGGCCGGCGACGAGCAGGCTGCCCACGGCGGCGGGCGTGTCGAAGCCGGCCGCTCCGCCCTCGATCACCCCGTAGGTCAGGGCGCCCAGCGCGAGGACCGCCGTCAGCTGTCCCACGGGGTCGAGGGACGCCGCGCGGCGGGGCGAGCGGGGCACCCGGGTCAGGACGGCGAGGGTGAGCAGGCCGACCGGCACGTTGAGGAAGAAGATCGCCTGCCAGCCCAGGGAGCTGGTCAGCGCTCCCCCGACCACCGGGCCCGCGGCGGTCGAGACGGCGCCGCCGACCGTCCACAGGGCGATCGCCCTGGCGCGCTCGGCCGCGTCGGGGAACTCCTGGCGGACGAGCGCCAGCGACGAGGGGAGCATGACGGCCGCCGCGCAGCCCTGCACCAGGCGGGCACCGATCAGCGGTCCCAGGGAGGGCGCCAGACCGCAGGCCACCGATGCCGCGGTGAACACCGTCAGGCCGAGGGCGAAGACCCGGTTGGCGCCGACGCGGTCGGAGAGCGCTCCGGCCGACAGCATGAGTGCCGCGAACATCAGCGTGTAGGCGTCGACGATCCACTGCAGTCCGGCCGTGCTGCCGCCCAGCGTCCGCCCGATGGCGGGGAGAGCGACGTTCACGGCCGACGCGTCCAGACCGATCACGAAGAATCCCAGCAGCGCCGCGCCGAGAATCACCGCGGACGGCACCCGGCGCGGGCCGGCAGCCGGGGGCCGGACGGGAGTTGGCTTGCTCAAAGTCGTGGTCACGCGGTCGTTCCTCTCGGTGCATTCCGTACGGGCCGTGTGCTGACGCCCTGTTGGAAACAACCTTCGCCCGGTGTGCCGGCGGGAGGCAGACCGCGCCCTTCCGGGGTGTGCCGTGCGGGGGTGCGAGAGGGCCCCCCACCGGGCGACCGGGGCCGGGCGGGGCGCTGGCAGACTGTTCGACATGACCGAACAGACGGAGCTGGGACGCTTTCTGCGGGCCCGACGCGGCGGTGTGCGCCCCGCCGACGTGGGACTGCCGACCGGGCCGGGGGTGCGACGCACCCCCGGACTGCGCCGCGAGGAACTGGCCACGCTCGCGGGCGTGAGCGTGGACTACTACACGCGCCTGGAACGCGGCAAGGAGACCCGACCCGGCCCCGCCGTCGTCGAAGCACTGGCCCGCGCCCTGCGGCTGGACGACGAGGAGCGCGATTACTTCCGCGATCTCGCGGCCCAGGCGGCACGCCGCGCCCCCGAGCCCCGTCCGCCGTTGTCCCGCACCGTGCGTGCCAGCGTGAAACAGCTCCTGGAGACGGTCCGGCCGAACCCCGCCTACGTCGTGGGGCGTACGAATGACCTGCTGGCGGCGAATCCCGGCGGCTTGCGCCTGCTGCACGGCATGGCCGACTGGCCCGCCCGCCAGCGCAACACCATCCGGTACACGTTCCTGCACCCGGCGGCCCGCACGCTGTTTCCGGACTGGGAGCAGAAGGCCAAGGGGGGCGTCGCCCAGCTGCGCGCCTTCGCGGGCAGCGATCCGGACGCGCCGGACCTGGCCGCGCTCATCGGTGAGCTGGTCGTCAAGAGCCCCGACTTCAACCGCCTGTGGGAGCGCTACGAGGTGCGCTCGATCGGCGAGGGTTCGAAGACCTTCCACCATCCGCTCGTGGGCACGATGACGCTCACTCACGAGGTGATGAGCCTGAACCGGACGGACGGGCAGCGCGTGGTGATCTACATGGCCCCGCCCGGCAGTCCCGACCACGACGCGATGACGCTGCTCGATCTGGCGGCCCCCGATGCCGGCGGGGCCGGCGAGCCGGACGGCTCCGCGAGGAAGGCCGAGCCGCGGACGAGGGCGCAGGGGTAGCGGGGGCGACAGTTCGCTGCCCCCGCGCCGTCCACGGGTCGGCCGGGGCGAGGACCGCTCAGCCGGCCAGCGCCGGGTAGTCGGTGTAGCCCTTGGCGCCGCCGCCGTAGAGGGTCTCGGGGTCGGGGGCGGTGAACGGGCCGCCGGCCTTCAGGCGGGCGGGCAGGTCCGGGTTGGAGACGAACAGCGAGCCGTAGGAGATCATGTCGGCGATGCCGTCCTCGACGACCGACAGGGCGTCGGGGCCGGTCGGTCCGTCGGTGAAGGCGTTGACGAGGAGCGTGCCGGAGAACCGCTTGCGCAGGTCGAGGGTGATCTCGCGGATGTCGACGGCTTCCAGGACGTGCAGGTAGGCCAGGCCCAGCGGCTCGATCGCGTCGACCAGCGCGGCGTAGGTGCGCGCGGCGTCGGTCTCCTCGATCGTGTTGAACGGGTTCGACGGGGAGATGCGCAGCGCGGTCCTGCCGGCACCGATCTCGGCGACGACGGCCTCGACGACCTCGAGGGCGAAGCGGAGGCGGTTCTCCGTGGTGCCGCCCCACGCGTCGGTGCGCCGGTTGGCGTTGGGCGCCAGGAACTGGTGGATCAGGTAGCCGTTGGCGCCGTGCAGCTCGACCCCGTCGAAGCCGGCCTCGATCGCGTGGCGCGCGGCAGTGGCGAAGTCGGTGACGGTGGCGCGTATCTCCTGGTCCGTCAGCTCGCGGGGGGTGACGAACTCCTTCATGCCCTCGGCGGTGAAGACGCGGCCCTCGGCGGCGATCGCGGAGGGGGCCACCGGGGTCAGGCCGTCGGGCAGCAGGACGGGGTGGCCGACCCGGCCGGTGTGCATGAGCTGCGCGAAGATCCGGCCGCCCGCGGCGTGCACCGCGTCGGTGACCTTGCGCCAGGACGCGACCTGCTCGGCGCTGTGCAGCCCCGGGGTCCAGGGGTAGCCCTGGCCCACGACGGAGGGCTGGATGCCCTCGGTGATGATCAGGCCGGCGGACGCGCGCTGCGCGTAGTACTCGGCGGTCAAATCGGTGGCCGTACCCCCCTCGCCGGCGCGGCTGCGGGTCATCGGCGCCATGGCGATGCGGTTGGCGAGCCGGTGTCCGGCCAGGTCGATGGGGTCGAAGGCGGTGGTCATGTCTGTTTCACTCCATGAATAGTTGGCTGGCCAAGCATTTGGCGTGGGCCCACTGTAGCGCATTACTTGGCCGGCCAACATAATGGTGTCGAAGGCCTCCCCCACCGAAGGCCTCCCCCACAGAGAGAAGCGCGCTCATGCCCGGCCCCACCCCGCCGCCGACCGACCCCGACGCATCCCCCGCCCCGACCACGCCGTCTCCCGCCGTGGCGTGCGGCATGGAATGCGGGGAGATCAGCCACGCCATCTCCCGCGTCGCCCGGTCCCACCGCGTCACCGCCGGGCAGCTGCTGCGCCGCCTCGGGCTCTACCCCGGTCAGGAGCTGCTGATGATGCGGCTGTGGGAGGTCGGCCCGCAGCGCCAGTCCGAACTGATCAAACTGCTGGGCATCGACGCCTCGACCGTGACCCGCATGGTCCAGCGACTCGAGCAGGCCGGACTCGTCAGCCGCCGCCCCTCCCCCGACGACCGCCGTGCCGTGCTCGTCGAGACCACGGCGGCGGGCGAAGCGCTGCGCGCAGAGGTGGGGCAGGTGTGGCAGGAGCTGGAGGACCGCACCCTCGCCGGACTCACCGACGACGACCGTCGCGACCTGGCCCGACTGCTGAGTCTCCTGGAACGCAACCTCACCGCCGGCTGAAGCGGCATCGGCACGACGCCGCCGACCGCATCCGCTTGCGGGATGACGCGCGCTGAACACTTCGGATGACCCTCAACGACCGTCCGGTCCGATGACCCGTCTCCTCAACCCGGAGGACCATCAAGACCGTTGCAGGAACGCGTGACGGAGGGCGCGGCATGAGGCGTGGCGGGTACGGCAGAGGCCGGACGGCGGCGAGGGCTATCGTCGGGTGGGGGGTGATCACCGGCTTACTGGCCGGGCCGCTGCCGAACGCGTTCGCGCGACCCGAGCCCGCCGCACCCGTGGCGGCGCAGCGGGAGCGGACCGGGGCCGACACGCGCGCCGAGGTGCGGAAGGCGTTGGACGCCGTGGTGGCGGCGGGTGCTCCCGGGGTCCTGGCGCGGGTCGACGACAGCACGGGGTCCTGGACCGTCACCAGCGGCGTCGCCGATCTGTGGACGGGGCGCGAGGTCCCGCCCGACGCGCGGTTCCGCATCGCGAGCCTGACCAAGGGGGTGGTGGCGACGACGGTGATGCGGCTGGCCGAGGCGGGACGGCTGGGGCTCGACCGCCCGGTCGGGGACTGGCTGCCCGGCGTGGTCGGCGAGGCCGACCGCATCACGGTCCGTCAGTTGCTGAACCACACCGGCGGGCTGGCCGACTACGTCGACCACGACGAGTTCAAGGATCCCGCGGTCTACGGCAAGCGCACGTACCGGCCGGAGCGGCTCGTGGCCCTGGCGGACGGTCTGGGCCCGAAGCACGAGCCCGGGCCGCCGTTCACGTACTCCAACGCCGGCTACATCGTCCTCGGCATGCTGATCGAGAAGGTCACCGGGCACGGGCTCGCGGACGAGCTCCGACGACAGGTGCTGGAGCCCGCCGGCATGACCCGTACGTTCCTGCCGCTGACCGACCCGGAGCTGCACGGGCCGCACGCGACCGGCTACTACCTCCCCACGGGTGCGGACCCGGGGGCCCCGGGAGCGTTGCGGCCGATCACCGAGCTCAACCCCTCCTTCGCCTGGGCCGCCTACGGGCTGGTCTCCGACGCCCGGGACGTCAACCGCTTCTACCAGGCCCTGTTCGGCGGCCGGCTGGTCCGTCCGGCGTCGCTGGAGCAGATGCGCACGGGCGTGGCCACACAGCACGCACCGGTCTTCCCGCACTACGGCCTCGGGCTGGAGTCGGCCGGACTGACCTGCGGCGAGATGTGGGGCGGGACCGGTTCGATCCCCGGGTACCAGACCTTCGCCTTCGCCGACCGGGACGGGAGGCGTCGGATGACCCTCTCGATCAACGTCCAGCGCAACGACCCGAAGGTGGCGCGCATGATCTACGCCGGGCTGGACGCGCTCAACCAGTACTTCTGCGGGAAGCCGTACGCGCCGAAGCCCCGGTGAGCGCTTTCGGCTGTCGGGACCCGTGCGTCACACCATGGTGCGACCGCGCCCGGCCGTTACCGTGCGTGCATGGTGTTCGGCGTCGTGATGGCCTTCTGTGCCGCCGTGTGCATGGGCACGGCCACCGTGCTGCAGGCGATGGGGGCGCGGACGGCGGCGGCGGAGGGGGCGCCTGCGTCCGAGGTGGGGACGCTGGTGCTGACGCTGCGTCGGTGGCCGTTCCTCGCCGGCATCGGGCTGGACACGCTGGGCTTCGTGGCCGAACTGGTGGCGCTGCGCGCGGTCCCGCTGTTCGTGGTGGAGGCGGCCCTGGCCTCGTCGCTTGCTGTGACCGCCGTCGTCGCGGCGGGCGTGCTCGGCGTCCGGCTGCGGCGCGTGGAGTGGGGTGCCGTCGCCGCGGTGTGCTGCGGCCTGGCCCTGCTGGCGGTCGCCGCGGGCCACGAGGGCACCGGCACGGGCGACACACGGATGCGGCTGGTGGTGCTGGGCGTCGCGCTGGTGCTCGTCGTCGTGGGCCTGGTGGTGGGCCGTCGTGTCCGGCGCGGGCGCGCGGCCGTGCTGGGCGGCATCGCGGGGGTGTGCTTCGGCCTGGTCGCCGTCGCCGTGCGCCTCCTGCCGGTACTGGGCGTGCCGCGGCTGCTGGCCGCCCCGTCGGCGTACGCCCTGGTGGTCTGCGGGATCGGCGGCTACCTCCTGCTGATCGAG
>KL569389.1:42931-56647 GCA_000715685.1 Streptomyces lilacinus | reverse complement strand
CAGAGATGTGTATAAGAGACAGGCGCCGCCCCGGCGGACCGGCGTCGGCGCGGTGCCCGTACCGTGGTGGTGTGTATCGGTTCCTGCTGACCCCCCGCTGGTGGGGGATCAACGTGTTCGTCGTGCTGGCCATCCCGGTGTGCCTGTTCATGGGCAGCTGGCAGCTCAGCCGTTTCGAATCGCGCGTCGACTCGCACCGCGAGCAGCAGAGTCAGGCCGACGACGCCCGGGTGGCCGACGCCGCGCCACTGCGCGACCTGCTGCCCGTGACCACCGAGACCTCCGGCCGCCGGGCCACCGCGACCGGACGCTACGACACCGAGCACCAACTCCTCGTACCCGACCGCGATCTTGAGGATCGCAGGGGCTTCTACGTCCTCACCATGCTGCGCACCGACGGCGGCAAGGCCCTGCCAGTCGTCCGGGGCTGGCTGCCCGGCGACGCCGCCTCGCGGGCCGACGCCGCCGGGGTGCCGGCCCCGCCGGCCGGCGAGGTCACCGTGACCGGTGCCCTGCAGTCCTCCGAGAGCCCGTCGTCGAAGGGCGTCCGCTCCTCCGGCGGGCTGCCCGCGGGACAGCTCGCCGTGATCAGTGCCGCCTCGCTGGTGAACGTCGTGCCGTACCCGGTGTACGACGCGTGGATCACCGTCTCCCAGGCGTCCGCCCCTCTGGCCGCCGTCCCCCCGGCCGCCGCCCCGAACAGCGGCCTGGACCTCAAGGCGTTCCAGAACCTCGGCTACACCGGTGAGTGGTTCGTCTTCGCCGGCTTCGTCGTCTTCATGTGGTTCCGGCTCTTCCGCCGCGAGGCCGAGGCCGCCCGGGACCTGGCCCTCGGGATCACCCCCGATCAGCCGGACGGCCCAGATGGCGCTCAGCGAAAGCGATCTCCAGCCGAAGCTGCTTGATCCGCTCCTCGGTCACCAGCGAGCCGTGCCCCGCGTCGTAGCGGTACACCTCGTGGGGGTGGCCACGGCGCTCCAGCCGCTCCACGTAATTCTCCACCTGGCGTATGGGGCAGCGCGGGTCGTTCACACCGGCCGAGATGTAGACGGGCGCCCGGACCTGGTCGACGTACGTCAGGGGTGACGACGCGGCGAAGCGCTCCGGCACCTCCTCCGGCGTCCCGCCCAGGAGGGTGCGGTCCAGGGCCTTCAGAGCCTCCATTTCGTCGTGGTACGCCGTCACGTAGTCGGCGACCGGCACGGCGGCCAGGCCCAGCGACCAGGCGTCGGGCTGGGTGCCCAGGCCCAGCAGGGTCAGGTAGCCGCCCCACGAGCCGCCGGACAGCACCAGCCGCTCGGGGTCCGCGAGGCCCGAGGCCACGGCCCACTCCCGCACCGCCGCGATGTCCTCCAGCTCGATCAGCCCCACGCGGTGCTTGAGGGCGTCCGTCCAGGCCCGCCCGTAGCCCGTGGACCCGCGGTAGTTGACGCGTATGACCGCGAACCCGTGGTCCACCCAGGCCGCCGGGCCGGCCGCGAAGGCGTCGCTGTCGTGCCAGGTTGGGCCGCCGTGGATGTCGAAGACGGTCGGGAACGGCCCGTCGCCGGCGGGCTTCTGCACCAGCGCGTGCACCTTGCCGCCCGGCCCCTCGACCCATATGTCGGTGACCGGGACCGAGTCCGGGGCGTGGGTGACGCCGTGGGCGGCCGCGGGCGGGTCCAGCACGACGTGCCCGGCCGTCGAGCGCACCACGGGGGGCTTGGCGGCGGAGGACCAGAGGAATTCCACCGTCCCGTCCGGGCGCGGCAGCGCTCCGGACACCGTGCCCGGCGGGGTGTCGAGGCGGCTCAGCTCACCACTGGCCAGCTCGTACCGCCACAGCTCGCTGCGGGCCTGGTAGCTGTGGTCGATCAGCAGGGCGGTGCCGTCGGGGAACCAGTCCGCGTCCAGGTCGCCCGGCAGGTCGATGGCCAGGGGCGTCTCCGTGCCGGTGGTCGGGTCCCACAGCATGGGCTCCCAGCGGCCGCCGCGCTGGTGGCCAATGAGCAGGCGGGAGTCCCCGTCGACGGGCGCGAATCCCATCACGGACAGGCCGAGCTCCTCGGTGCCGCCCCGGGTGTCGTCCAGCTCGGCCACGGCCGTGCCGTCGGTCCGCACGACCCGGATCGCGGCGTGCATGGCGTCGCCGTGCTCGGTGTGCTCGATCGCGATCAACGTGCCGTCGTGGGAGAGGTCGCCCACGCCTGCCGACTGCTGGTGCCGGTATATCTCGACGGGCTCAGCGCCGGGGCGCACGACGTGGATGGTCGAGCCCCCCTTGTCGGTGGAGCGGCCGACGACCGCCGTGCCGTCCCGGCCCAGCGCCAGCCCGTCCGGGTAGGAAGGCTCCAGGCCGGGCGTCGCGGGCTCGTCCGGTCCGCCGTGGAAGGGCTGGCGGACCCATGTGCCGAACTCGTCGCCGTCGGTGTCGGAGAACCACCAGATCCACTCCCCGTCCGGGGACAGCACCCCGCCCGTCGTCCCGTTCGGCCGGTCCGTGACCTGCCGCCGGCTGCCCGTGGCCCGGTCCCAGGCGTACAGCTCGAAGGTCCCCGTCGCGCTGGACGTGAACAGCGAGCGGTCCGGCGCGTCCTCCGCCCACCGGGGCAGCCCTGTCCGCGGCGCCCGGAAGCGCTTCTCCCAGTCCGGCATGGACGTGATGGACGTCTCGGCGGCGCTGCCCCGCAGGGACCCGTTGCTCTCAGTCATGCCCCCCATTCTGCGCTGCCCGGCGGGCGGCGCGGCGGGGAGCGTCAAATCCTGTGGATTACCGAGCAGTTGTGGATATCTCGCTCACTCGACCGGGCGACGGGACGGCCGGTCCGGGCCCTGCCCCTGCAGTGGGAGGTGGCTGCGGGGCGGGGGACGGCGGTCTACCGCGGGAAATTTGGTTGCGGCCCGGGCGCCTTTTGAGGAGCCTCCCCCGGTGAAGAACAAGAACATTCTCATTTCCGGTGCCAGCATCGGCGGTCCCGCCCTCGCGTACTGGCTCTCCCGCCACGGTTTCGACGTCACGGTGGTGGAGCGGTCGGCCGCCCTCCGTTCCGGCGGCCAGGCCATCGACGTACGCGGCCCCGCGCTCGACGTCGCCGAGCGCATGGGAATACTCGACGACATTCGTCGGATGAGCACGTCCATACGCGGCATGTCGATGGTCGACAGCACGGGAAAGGAACTCTTCCGCAGCACGGAACGGACGCTGACGGACCTCGAATTCGACAGCCCCGACATCGAGGTCATGCGCGACGACCTGAGCAAGCTGATCTATCGGGCGGCGGGGGAGCAGGAGCACGTCGAGTACCTCTTCGGCGACTCGATCGCCTCCCTCGACCAGAACGACGACGGGGTACGCGTCACCTTCGAGCGCAATGCCCCGCGTACCTTCGACCTGGTCGTCGGGGCCGACGGCCTGCACTCCAACGTACGCAGGCTGGCCTTCGGCCCCGAATCGGAATTCATCCGCCATCTCGGCACCTATCTCGCGGTGTTCACCGCCCCGAACTTCCTCGACCTGGACCACTGGCAGGTCCTGTGCGCCGCCGAAAAGGCATGGGGCGGCGTGATGAGCGCCCGGGACAACACCGAACTGAGGGTGTACTTGGGCTTCGAGCCCGACGAGCCCCTGGTCTACGACTTCCGCGACACCGAGGCGCACAAGCAAATCCTGGCCGACCGCCTCGCCCATGCCGGCTGGGAGTTCCCGAAGGCCCTCACCTACATGTGGGATGCCCCCGACTTCCATTTCGACTCCATGAGCCAGATCCACATGGACAGCTGGTCGCGCGGCCGAGTCGTCCTGCTGGGCGACGCCGGATATTGCGGATCCCCGATGTCCGGCCAGGGCACGAGCATGGCGATGGTGGGCGCGTACGTGCTCGCCGGCGAGCTCAAGGCCGCCGAAGGTGACCACAACGTGGCGTTCGCCGCGTACGAGAAGGAATTGCGGGAGTACGTCACCCAGAACCAGGAACTCGCCCTCTCGAACAAGGCGCGCCTGGAGGCCGAGGTGGCCGCCCTCACCGGTGCGGCGGCCCCGGAGCAGGACGCGGAGACCCCCGAGCTCCAGGACTTCGCCGAGGTGGTCAACTCTCTGACCGTCAAGGACTACTGAATCCCGTAGCCCAAGCCGCGACCAACCGGCCGGTGCCTCGCTCCCACTCGTTCAACGGAACGGCAGCGCACCGGCCGCCCTGTGGAATGATCAATAGGGCTCCACAAGAGGGTGGAACACACCGAGCGCATCGCCGTCGATCACCTGCGGGGAGTGCGATGCCAGCAGCGTGGCTGATGTGGCGCAACGAGTCACAGAGCTACGCACGTCGCGGGTGGCGATCAGACGCGCTTCCATCCCGGACACCCCTCGGACAAACCCCGGACAAGCCGCTGACCAGGCAGGACGCCGGGTCGGGCGTCCGGGACAGGGAGTGGCCGTTGTCGGGTGGGGTTGGTGCCTGCATGCTTCGATCTGCCCGGCCGTCGAGCGTCGCGTCGCCCGAACCTTTCGCTGCCGACTGCCTCGGCGCGGCGGAGCGTATGCATCCACGTTGCCGGGATCTTCGAACCGCAATCGACAGGAGACAGCTCATGCGTGTTCGCAGTGTCCTGGTGCCCCTGGGGCTTGGTGCCGCGCTTGCGTTCGGGGCACCGGTCATGACTGCGCAAGCCGCGCCTTCCGGCTGCTCATCGTGGCAGACCAGCCCGACGTTCGCCTACGGAGTGTGCAACCGCGTACCGCCAGGTGATGCGTGGCGGCTCGGCATCCGCTGCTCGGACGGCGACTATGACTGGTCCGCTTGGAAGCGCACCACCCAGCGCACCAGTCTGCGCTGCAACAACAGCGGCGCCGTCATCACCCACCACTGGATCGACCCTGCCAACTGAGCTGATGTCGGCAAGCGTGAGCCCGTCCGTCCTCACCCTTGGAGATCGTTCATGCGTCTTCGCAGCTCGCTTGTGTCCGTCATCCTGGGAACTGGCCTGGCTCTCAGCGTCATGACCGCCCCTGCCCAAGCGATCCCGACAGGCTGCTCCTCGTGGAAGACCAGCCCCAACTTCGCCTACGGCGTGTGCAACGACGTGTCACGGGGTGGCTGGTGGCGCCTCGGCATCCGCTGCTCGGACGGGGACTACCGCTGGTCCGACGAGAAGCGCACCACCCAGCGCACCAGTCTGCGCTGCCTCGTCAGTGGCACTGTCATCACCCACCACTGGATCGACACGTTCTGACCGACGAAGGGGGAAACGACAATGCGAAACAAGCGACGGGGGTTGCTGGTCTCGACGGTCGCCCTGGCTGTGGCGTCCCTGACCGGCGTGGGCAGCGCCACCGCACAGAGCGCGGGCCCTGTCACCGCGAAGGGCGACAAGTGCCGCACGGTGTACGCGAAGAGCAATAAGGGACATGCCTACGTGTGCTGGACCTGGTACGCGGACTCGCATGGGACCTATTACGGCAGCTACTGGGGATCGTTCTACGACACTGACCCCACTGACAAGCAGTGGGTAGTCCTCCAGGCCACCTGGAACGGAGCGGGCCGCTGGGGGCCCGTCAAGTCAGCCGCGAACGGTGAAAATTTCCGGGCCGACTACACCGGCCTCAGGGGCCTGACCTTCCGGGCATGCACCGATCACGGGTACTGCGGTTCGCCGGCGGCGCCGTGACTGTCGCGCGGGACACTGACGGTCCTGTGGTGATCGGTGCCGGCTTTCACTGCCGTCACCGTCACCCGGTGGTACACCTGGGTCTCGCCACACGAACAAGAAGATCACGGAGGAGTTCCGTGCGCCTCCCGAACCGATGGGCGAGCGACTGGGCCACGAGGGTGGCTCCGTGCAGTCCCGGCACCCCACATCTCGCCGGCGTGTGTCCTGAATCACCCGTTCGAGTCCTGGGCGGGCTGCCGAGTGCTCGGCGGTAGTGGATCTTCAGGATTCCGCTTTTCTTGATCCACTCCCGTCTCGCTCCAAGCGAGACTCCCAGGCGCGCCCAGAAACGGCTCAAGCCCGGTCTCCCATGAAGGAAGACCGGGCCTGAGCTGGTGCTGCACCAGTCGGGGTGGCGGGATTTGAACCCACGACCTCTTCGTCCCGAACGAAGCGCGCTGCCAAGCTGCGCTACACCCCGATGTGCGACCGACTCCCGTTTTCTGCGGGCTTCGGAGCAACGAGGACTACTTTAGCCGACCGGAGGCTGTAGGCGAAATCCGGTTTCGCAGGACGGGCGGGCAGGGCCGTATGCGGTCGAGGAGGGCGAGGACGAGGGCGAGGCCGTAGAAGGCCAGGCCGAAGACGACGGCGTTGCCGAGGATGCCGGCGTAGCCGTGGAGGTCGACGTCCAGGAAGGGGTACGGGTAGCGGCCGTCGGTGCCCGGGGTGAGGAGGGCACCGCGGATCAGGGCGAAGGGGAGGTAGAGGAGGGGGTAGGCCAGCCACTGCCAGGCCTGGCGCACGAGGAAGCCGCCGGGGGCGGTGAGCAGGAGCCAGTCGAGGGCGGCCGCGAGGGGGGTCGCGGTGTGCAGGAGGTGGTTGGCGACCGATTCGAGGGGGGTGCGCTGGCTGGTCATGGCGAAGCCGCTGGCGTCGTTCGACAGAACGAAGTGGAAGACCAGGCCCGTGATGGAGATGTAGAGCAGCGCTCCGCCGGTGATCCGGGGCGCGAGGGCGGGGCGGGCGGTCCAGGCACGGTGGGCGGACCAGGCGAAGACGATCGCCAGCAGAAGATTGGACTGGACCGTGAAGTAGCTGAACAGCCGGCCGAGGTCGTCGGACTCGATCGTGTCCAGTGCGACGCCGGTGAGCGCCGCCAGGGCCACGAGGACGCGGAAGGCGGCCGTGAAGGGCTGTCTCTTATACACATAGACAGGGGCGGCGGCCCGCAGGAGCCGCCGCCGGGGCCGGCGCGTCCGCGGTGTCGGGCAGGCCGGGGCGGGAGGTGGTGGGGGATGTCGGGTCGGTCATCCCCACACCGTATGCGGAGGCTCCGGAAGAGCCTCGGGTCAGTCGCGGGCGACGAGGGTGAGGAGGGTGGCCTCGGGGGGGCAGGCGAAGCGGACTGGGGTGTAGCGGTTGGTGCCGCAGCCCGCGGAGACGTGGAGGTAGGAGCGGTGGCCGCCGGCGTCGTGGGTGGACAGGCCCTTGACCCGGCCGGTGTCGATGTCGCAGTTGGTGACCAGGGCGCCGTAGAAGGGGATGCACAGCTGGCCGCCGTGGGTGTGCCCGGCGAGGATCAGCGGGTAGCGGTCGGCCGTGAAGGCGTCGAGGACCCGCAGGTAGGGGGCGTGGACGACGGCCATGGAGAAGTCGGCGTCCTCCCGGGGCCCGCCGGCGACCCGGTCGTAGCGGTCGCGCTTGATGTGGGGATCGTCGAGGCCGGTGAGGGCGATCTCCATGCCGTCGATCTTGAGGGAGCCCCGGGTGTTGGTGAGGTCGACCCAGCCCGCCGCGTCGAAGCCGTCGCGGAGCTCTTCCCACGGGTTGTGGATCGCGCCGACGACGGGGGCGTTGCCGTTGAGACCGTGCCGCCCGGTGGCCTTCTCGATCAGGTAGCGGGCGGGGTTGCGCAGCTTGGGCCCGTAGTAGTCGTTGGAGCCGAAGACGTAGGCGCCGGGGAAGCGCATGAGGGGGCCCAGCGCGTCGAGGGTCTCGGGCACGCCCTGCGGGTCGGAGAGGTTGTCGCCGGTGTTGATCACGAAGTCGGGGCGCAGCCCGGCGAGCGACTGCAGCCAGCGCTGCTTCTTGCGCTGGCCGCCGACCATGTGGATGTCGGAGACCTGGAGCACCCGCAGCGGCCGCATGCCCCGCGGCAGCACGGGCACGGTGACCCGTCGCAGCCGGAAGGAACGGACTTCGAAGCCGGCGGCATAGGCGAGGCCGGCCGCGCCGACCGCCGTGATTCCCAGGGGTACTCCGTATCGCGCACGCATGTCGCCCATCGTCGCAGACCGCAGGGGGTGTCCCGGCACGGGCCGGGGGCCGCAAGGGAGTTGCCGTCGGGGGTCGCCCACTCGCCGTACGTTCGACTCCCGGTCGCAATGGCCGGTCCGGCTCCGGTCGTCAAGGCCCGGTCGTTAATACGGGGCGCCCGGCGGGGTGGGATGCGAAGATTGCGGCATGACCACGCTGAAGTCCAAGCTCCACGACGACCTCACGGCCGCCATCAAGGCGCGCGACGAGCTGCGCTCGTCCACGCTTCGCCTCACCCTCTCCGCGATCGCCTACGAGGAGACCGCGGGCAAGCAGGCCCGTGAGCTCTCCGACGACGAGGTGCTGAAGGTCATCGTGCGCGAGGCGAAGAAGCGGCGCGAGGCGGCGGAGGCGTTCGACAAGGGCGGCCGCGCCGACTCCGCCGAGCGGGAGCGCGCCGAGGGCGAGGTGCTCGCCGACTACCTGCCGCAGCAGCTGTCCGACGACGAGCTGGCCGCGATCGTCGCGGCGGCGGTGGCCGAGGCCCGCGCCGGCGGTGCCGAGGGGCCGAGCGCCATGGGCGCCGTCATGAAGATCGTGAAGCCGAAGGTGGGTGACCGGGCCGAGGGCGGCCGCGTCGCCGCCACGGTCAAGCGCCTGCTCGCGAGCTGATCCACACAACGCGAGCTGATCCACACGACGCGAGCTGATCCACACGACGCGAGCTGATTCGCACAACGCGAGCTGACTCGCACCGTACGAAAAGAGAGGGGCGCCCGGACCGTCACGGTCCGGGCGCCCCTCTCTTTTCTTGTTCCCGCCGATGATGCCCTGGAGCAGCTCGCCGGGCGTCGTCGGCGTGCCCTGCTTGCCGTCGTCGGGCTTGCCGGCGGGCTTGGCGTTGCCCGGCTTGCCCGCGCCGGGCTTGTTGCCCTGCTTGCCGGTGCCGGGCTTGCGGCCGCCGCGGCCCGTGCCGCGCTTGTCCTCCTTGTCACCGCCGACCGGGACGGTGTCGAAGGACGGCGCGTCCCTGCCGTCGAGCGCCCCGGTCATCGCGTCGCGCCAGATGGGGCCGGGGGTGTCGGCGCCGTAGACCTTGTCGTGGTAGACGCCACCGATGGTGATGCCCTCCATCTCGACGCCCTTGGAACCGGGGCCGCCGACCCAGACCGCGCCGGCGAGGTTCGGGGTGTAGCCGACGAACCAGGCGGCCTTGCGGCCGTCCGTCGTACCGGTCTTGCCCGCGCTGTCGCGGCCGCTGAGTCCGGCCTCCTTACCCGTGCCGTCCTCGACCACGCCCTGCAGCAGGGCGTTGACGGTGTCGGCGGTCTGCTCGGACATGGCGCGCGAGCACTGCGTCTTGGGCACCTGCAGCTTCTGGCCGTCGGGGCCGACGGCCGACTCGATGAGGACGGGGGTGCAGTACGTGCCGCGGTTGGCGAAGGTGGCGTAGGCGGCGGCCATGGTGAGGGGGGAGATGCCCTCGGTGCCGAGGGCGATCGACGGCACCTGCTCGAGCTTGCCGCCGTCGGCGGGCTTGATGCCCATCTTGGCCGCCATCTTGGTCACCGGGCAGACGCCGATGTCCTCGATCATCTGGATGAAGTAGGTGTTGACCGACTTCGCGGTCGCCTCCTTCATGCCGTACGGGCCGACCTCGCTGCGGTTCTCGTTCTGGACCATCTCCCCGCCGCTGTTCTTCCACGGCTTGCCGCACGTCTCCACCTCGTCCGGGTACGGCATCCGGTAGGGCGAGGAGTACGTCTTGTACGGCGACACGCCCTGCTCGAGCGCTGCCGCGGCGAGGATCGGCTTGAAGGTGGAGCCGACCTGGAAGCCGTAGTTCGAACCGCCCATGGACTTGTCGGCGGAGAGGTTGATCTGCGTCTGGTGCTCGCCGAAGCCGTACGGGCGGGACTGGCCCATGCCGAGGACCTTGCCGCTGCCGGGCTGGACGATCGACACGGCGGTGGCCACCGAGTCGCTCTGGTAGACGTGATCGGTGATCGACTTCTGGACGGACTTCTGGGTCTGCGGGTCGAGCGTGGTGCGGATGACCAGACCGCCCTCGTTCCAGCGCTTGGCCCTGGCCTCCTTCGTCTTGCCGAAGACCGGGTCGTTGAGGAACGTCTCGCGGACGTAGTCGCAGAAGAAGCCCGCGCCGTTCACGGCGGTGATGCAACCGCTCTTGGGCCGGCTGACCGTGAGCTTGAGCGGCTTGGCCTGCTCGGCGGCGGCCTCGGCCGGGGTGATGTGCTTCAGCTCGGCCATGCGCTGCAGCACGGTGTTGCGCCGCTTCGTGGCCTCCTTGGGGGCGTTCACCGGGTCGTAGCGGCTGGGCGACTGGACGATGCCGGCCAGCAGCGCGGACTCGCCGAGGGTGAGGTCCTTGGCGTGCTTGCTGAAGTAGCGCTGGGAGGCGGCCTCGACGCCGTAGGCCTGCTGCCCGAAGAAAGTGATGTTCAGATAGTTGTTGAGGATCCGGTCCTTGCCGAGCTCTTTCTCGACCTGGATGGCGTACTTCAGCTCCTTGACCTTGCGGCCGATGGTCTGCTGCGTCGCCACGGCGACCTTCTCGGGGTCGTCGCCGGCCTCCTCCACGAAGACGTTCTTGACGTACTGCTGCGTGAGGGTGGAGGCGCCCTCGGAGACGCCGCCGGACTGCGCGTTCTTGTTGGCCGCGCGGAGCACGCCCTTGAGGTCGATCGCGCCGTGCTCGTAGAAGCGCGCGTCCTCGATCGCGATGATCGCCTTGCTCATGTACGGCGAGATGTCCTTCAGCGGCACCACAGTGCGGTCGCGGGAGTACACCTTCGCTATCTCGCCGCCCTCGGAATCGAGGATGGTGGTGCGCTGGCTGAGCGGCGGTGTCTTGAGGTTGGCGGGGATCTCGTCGAACCCCTCGACCGTGCCCTTCGCCACCAGGCCGAACGCACCGATGCCCGGTAGGGCCAGACCCGCGAGGACGACTCCTGAGAGCACGCTGACGCCGACGAATTTCGCGGCTTGTCGGGTCCTGGTGGGACGCTCACCCGAGCGCTTCGTAGCCATGGAGGGAAGCCTACGTCCCCATTCGGCGGACAGACGCAGGTGTGTTCGCCTACGCTGTTTCACGCCAGTCACGGCGGTGTTCTCCCGCATCACCTCCACCCTCACTCTTGTGAGTGTCGAGGTGTGTCCGTATTGCCGACTGTGTCACCGGCTGCCCGTCACTCGATGGGTGAACTGCCCCTCTATAGAGGGGAAAGTCTGCGATGTCGCCCGCTCACTCCGTTGGGTGATCTGCCGCGTACGCATAGTCCGTTCGGGCCATCCAAGATTGGGCCCGAAGGGGGTGTTGCCCCCTGCCCGCCTTCCGTAACGTCCTCAACTGGCAACGGTGAATATGCCGCTGCCGCCGTGGGGGAGCCTCGATTCGGGAGAGGACGGCGCCAGCATGGGCTGGGTAACCGACTGGAGTGCGCAGGCCGCCTGCCGCACGACCGATCCGGATGAACTATTCGTTCAGGGCGCAGCGCAGAACAGGGCGAAGGCGGTCTGCACCGGCTGTCCGGTGCGTACCGAGTGCCTCGCCGACGCGCTGGACAACCGCGTGGAGTTCGGCGTGTGGGGCGGGATGACCGAGCGCGAGCGGCGGGCCCTGCTGCGGCGCAGGCCCACGGTCACGTCGTGGCGCCGGCTCCTGGAGACCGCGCGCTCGGAGTACGAGCGTGGCGCCGGCCTCCTGCCGCTGGGCGAGCCCGGGTACGACGAGTACGCCGCCGTCGGATAGGCGGCCGCCAGGCCGTGCCGGCCTGGTCAGGCTCTCGCTCTCGCCGTAGCTCTTCTCGTTCCGGCTTTCGGTTCCTTTCGTTCGAGGGCCGGTCGCGGTGGCTGCGTACGGCGGAGCCGTGCACGGCCGCACGGCGTACGGGCTGCACGGCGTACGGGCCGCAGGGGCGATGCGCAGCGCCGGCGTGACGGCGGCCGTGCGGCCGTACGACGGTGTGCCGGCCGGGCATTGGCCCGTAGAGTCGGCCACGCGAAGCGCTACGGCCTTACGGAGGCGTCCTCGGCGGCTCCCCTCGAGGCTCCGTTCGCCCCGTCCGCCCTGTCCGCCCTTTCGCCCGCAGGTGCCGCGGCCGTGGCAGACATGGGCTCGTCCGCCGGACCCCGCTGGTCGGCGAGGCAGTCGCCGATCGCGCGCAGCCCTGCGAGGTCGTGCACGTCGCCGGCCAGCGCGGCCACTTCCGCCACGGGGACGTCGGGGTGCAGCGCGGTGAAGCGGTCGCGGGTGCGCCGCTCGCGGGCGAGCACCTGCATCCGCTCGGCGTGCAGCCGCAGCAGCCCGGCGGCGAGCCGCGCCGAGGATTCCGCGGTCGCCGGCGCGGTCGTGTCCGCATGCGCACAGCTGTCGCCCGGGCAGCTGTCGTCCGGGCGGTCCCCGGCCGGGCAGCCGTCATCCGCGGAGCTGCCATCCGCGGGGCCGGTCGTCGGCGTGGAGATGCCCGAGGCCTTCGCTCCTGTGGACGTGGGCTGGGGGAAGCCGCTCTCGGGAGAGGATGTGTCCGTGGGAGTGAGGGTGCCAGGGTCGTCAGCGGTACGTGAGCCAGCCTGCCCGCTGCCACGATCCACAATGCCGGCGCCGTCAAGATTTTCTGCGTATTCCGATGATCCGCTCTCCGGAGCGACGGCCGGGCCGCTCTCGAGGGCCTCGGCGGCGGCCAGGGCCCGTTCCGCCGAGAGACGCGCCGCCCCGCTGCCGTGCACCCGGTTGAGGACGAGGCCGGCCAGCGGCATCCGTTCCGCCGCGAGCCGCTCCACGAAGTACGCGGCCTCGCGCAGCGCGTCCCGCTCGGGCGCGGCGACGACGAGGAAGGCCGTGCCGGGAGCCTGCAGCAGTCGGTAAGTGGCGTCGGCACGGGTACGGAAACCGCCGAACATGGTGTCCATCGCCGCGACGAAGGTCTGTACGTCCTGGAGGAGTTGGGCGCCCATCAGTTTGTTCAGGGGGCCGCTCATCACCGACATGCCCATGCCCAGGAACTTCATCCCGGCCCGGCCGCCGATCTTCGCCGGTGCCATCAGCACCTTGATGAACTTCCCGTCGAGGAAGGACCCGAGGCGCCCCGGCGCATCCAGGAAGTCCAGCGCCGAGCGGCTCGGCGGGGTGTCGACGACGATGAGGTCCCACTCGTCACGGGCGCGGAGCTGGCCGAGCTTCTCCATGGCCATGTATTCCTGCGTGCCCGCGAAACCGGCCGAAAGTGACTGGTAGAAGGGGTTTTCCAGGATGGCCCGGGCGCGGTCCTTGTCGGCGTGCGACTCGACTATCTCGTCGAAGGTCCGCTTCATGTCGAGCATCATGGCGTGCAGTTCGCCACCGGCGGAGCCGTCGATTCCGGGCACCCGGCGCGGCACGTTGTCGAGTTCGTCGATGCCCATGGACTGGGCGAGCCTGCGCGCCGGGTCGATGGTGAGGACGACGACCTTGCGGCCGCGTTCGGCCGCCCGCACTCCCAGGGCCGCCGCGGTGGTGGTCTTGCCGACGCCGCCGGAACCGCAGCACACCACGATGCGGGTGCGCGAGTCGTCCAGGATCGGATCTATGCCGAGCGGCTCCGCCGCCGGTTCCACGCTCACCCGCTCACGCTCCCTTTCGCTGGTGTTCGCCGTCGAGGCCCGCGCCCTGTCCGCGCAGGGCGCGCGCCATGCGGTACAGCCCCGCCAGGTCCACGCCGTCGCCGAGCATCCGGAGTTCGTACGTGGGCAGGCCGAGGCGGGCGATGTCGGCGCGGCCCCGGCGCTCGAGCGCGAGGCGCTCCGTGTGCTCTGTCTCTTATACACATCTCT
>KL569389.1:40475-42661 GCA_000715685.1 Streptomyces lilacinus | reverse complement strand
TCGTCGAGGATCTCGGGCCGCACCATGTTGATGACCACCCCGCCGACCGGCAGCCCCGCCGCGCGCAGCTCGGCGATGCCGTCCCGCGTCTCCTGGACCGGCATCTCCTCCAGCAGCGTCACGAAGTGCACGGCCGTCTCGGGGGACTTGAGCACGCGCATCACGGCCTGCGCCTGATTGTGGATCGGACCGATCCGCGCCAGGCCGGCCACCTCGTCGTTGACGTTGAGGAAGCGGGTGACGCGACCGGTCGGCGGGGCGTCCATGACGACGTAGTCGTAGACGAAGCGACCGGAGCGGTCCTTTCTGCGCACCGCCTCGCACGCCTTGCCGGTCAGCAGGACGTCCCGCAGGCCGGGCGCGATGGTCGTCGCGAAGTCGATCGCGCCGAGCTTCTTGAGCGCCCGCCCGGCGCTGCCGAGCTTGTAGAACATGTGGAGGTAGTCGAGGAGGGCCCGTTCGGCGTCGATGGCGAGGGCGTGGACCTCGCCCCCGCCCGGCGCGACGGCGATCTTCCGCTCCTCGTAGGGCAGCGCTTCCGTCTCGAAGAGCTGCGCAATCCCTTGCCGGCCTTCGACCTCGACCAGCAGTGCGCGTTTGCCCTCGGCGGCGAGCGCGAGTGCGAGGGCCGCGGCGACCGTGGTCTTGCCGGTACCGCCCTTGCCGCTGACGACATGGAGCCTGCTCATGATTTGGAGCCTAACCAGTCGCCGCGCGGGCTACGCACGAGGCTGTCGGTATGAGGCATTACAGTCGGGCCATGACCAAGTGGGAATACGCGACCGTGCCGCTGCTGGTGCACGCGACCAAGCAGATTCTGGACACCTGGGGCGAGGACGGGTGGGAGCTCGTCCAGGTCGTCCCGGGGCCGAACAACCCCGAGCAGCTCGTGGCGTACCTGAAGAGGCCGAAGCAGTGAGCGCCGTCGAGGACAAGCTGGCCTCGCTCGGGCTGACCCTGCCGGCCGTCGTGCCGCCGCTGGCCTCGTACCAGCCGGCCGTGCGCTCGGGCTCCCACGTGTACACCGCCGGGCAGCTGCCCATGGTCGACGGTGCCATTCCGGTGACCGGCAAGGTCGGCGCCGAGGTGAGCGCGGAGCAGGCCAAGGAGCTGGCCGCGACCTGTGCGCTCAACGGTCTGGCGGCCGTGAAGTCGGTCATCGGCGACCTGGACAAGATTGTGCGGGTCGTGAAGGTCGTGGGCTTCGTGGCCTCGGCCTCGGACTTCACGGGCCAGCCGGCTGTGATCAACGGCGCGAGCGAGCTGCTGGGCGAGGTGCTGGGCGACAAGGGCGTGCACGCGCGCTCGGCCGTGGGCGTGGCGGTGCTGCCGCTGGACGCGCCGGTCGAGGTCGAGTTCCTGGTGGAAGTAGCGGACTGACCGCTTCCGTCGGAGGGCCGGGTTCCGCGGGCCGCGGTCCGCGCGGCCGGGTCCTCGATCCGAGTGGCCGGTCCGACCGGGCGGGTCCCCGGTCCGCGTGGCCGGGGCCCGGTCCGTTCGACCTGGTCCTCTCGAACATCCGCGCGTGAGCGCATAGCATCCGGCCATGTCGACTTCGAACGGCCAGTGGTACCCGGCGGAGTGGCCGGACCGGATCAGAGCGCTCGCCCGGGGCGAGCTCCGGCCCGTGGCGCCCCGGCGCGCCGCGACCGTCCTCCTGCTGCGTGCCGCGGCCGGCGGGCTCGCCGTTCACATGTTGCGCAGACGCGCCTCCATGGCCTTCGCCGGAGGCGCGTACGCGTATCCGGGCGGTTCCGTCGACCCGCGCGACGAACGGGACGTGCCCTGGGCGGGGCCGGCGGCGGAGGAGTGGGCGCGGCGCCTGGGCACGGACGTCGTGGGGGCGCAGGCCGTCGTCTGTGCGGCGGTTCGCGAGACCTTCGAGGAGGCGGGCGTGCTGCTGGCGGGTCCGACGCCGGACACGGTCGCCGCGGACACGACGGGCGAGGAGTGGGAGGCCGATCGGGCCGCGCTGGTGAGCCGTGAGCTGTCCTTCGCCGACTTCCTCGAGCGGCGCGGCCTGCTGCTGCGCAGCGACCTGCTCGGCGCGTGGGCGCGCTGGATCACGCCGGAGTTCGAGCCGCGCCGCTACGACACCTGGTTTTTCGTGGCCGTCCTCCCGGAGGGGCAGCGCACCCGCAACGCCTCCACGGAGGCCGATCGCACGGTCTGGACGGCTCCCGCCC
>KL569389.1:32035-40234 GCA_000715685.1 Streptomyces lilacinus | reverse complement strand
GTGTATAAGAGACAGCTGCTGATGATGCCGCCGACCATCTCCACGCTGCGGTCCCTGGCGCCGTACGGCCGGCCGGACGAGGTGTTGGCGGCCTCGGGTGACCGGGATCTCACGCCCGTCCTGGCGCGGGCGCGCCTCGTCGGGGAAGAGATCGTGCTGAGCTGGCCCGGACACGACGAGTTCACCAAGCACATCGCCCACGACATCACCCAGCACATCGCCTCAGGACCTGAGGGAGCCGACGCATGACCCACGCGACCGATCTGCCCGGCCAGCCGCGCACCGGCCCCATCGGCGGCCCGGCGACCGCGCGGGCGACCTGTGTGCTCGCCCCGAACCCCTCGGCGATGACGCTGGACGGGACCAACACCTGGATCCTCGCCGAGCCGGACTCCGACCTCGCCGTCGTCGTCGACCCGGGGCCGGCGGACGAGACCCATCTGCGCAACGTCGTCGCCACGGCCGAGGCCGCCGGCCGGCGCGTCGCCCTGACCCTCCTCAGCCACGGCCACGCCGATCACTCCGGCGGCGCCGCCCGATTCGCCGAGCTGACGGGGACGCGCGTGCGGGCGCTGGATCCGGCGCTGCGGCTGGGCGGCGAGGGCCTCGGGGTGGGCGATGTGATCACCACGGGCGGCCTGGAGCTGCACGTCGTCTCCACGCCCGGCCACACGGCCGACTCGCTGTGCTTCCACTTGCCCGCCGACGACGCGGTCCTGACGGGCGATACGGTGCTGGGCCGCGGTACAACGATCGTCGCCCACCCCGACGGGCGGCTCGGGGACTACCTGGACTCCCTGCGCCGGCTGCGCGCCCTCGCGGTCGAGGAGGGCGTGACGACGGTGCTGCCCGGCCACGGGCCGGTCCTCGACGACGCCCGGGGCGCCGTGGAGTACTACCTCGCGCATCGGGCCAAGCGGCTGGCACAGGTGGAGACGGCCGTCGAGAACGGCCACCGCACGCCGGCCGAGGTGGTGGCGACCGTCTACGCGGACGTGGACCGCGCGCTGTGGCCGGCTGCCGAGCTGTCGGTGCGGGCCCAGTTGGACTATCTGGACGAGCACGGGCTGATCTGACGGTTCCGCACGCGTACGTGAATCCGTACGCGTACGTGAACAGGGGCTCCGTCGCACATACGGTGCGGCGGAGCCCCTGCTCACGTACGGCTTCGCGGCTTCGTGCGGCCGCGGTCCCGGCTCAGCGGGAGCGCTTGGCGAGGCGCTCCACGTCCAGCAGGATCACGGCGCGGGCCTCCAGGCGGAGCCAGCCGCGGCCCGCGAAGTCGGCGAGGGCCTTGTTGACGGTCTCACGGGAGGCGCCGACCAGCTGGGCGAGCTCCTCCTGGGTGAGGTCGTGCACGACGTGGATGCCCTCTTCGGACTGGACGCCGAAGCGGCGCGACAGGTCCAGCAGGGCCTTGGCGACGCGGCCGGGGACGTCGGAGAAGACGAGGTCCGACATCGAGTCGTTGGTGCGGCGCAGTCGGCGGGCGACGGCGCGCAGCAGGGCGGTGGCCACCTCGGGCCGGGCGTTGAGCCAGGGCTGGAGGTCGCCGTGGCCGAGGCCGAGCAGCTTGACCTCGGTGAGCGCGGTGGCGGTGGCGGTGCGCGGCCCGGGGTCGAAGAGGGACAGCTCGCCGATGAGCTCGCCGGGGCCGAGGACCGCCAGCATGTTCTCGCGGCCGTCGGGGGAGGTGCGGTGGAGCTTCACCTTGCCCTCGGTCACCACGTACAGGCGGTCGCCCGGGTCGCCTTCGTGGAACAGGGCGTCGCCCCTCGCGAGGGTGACCTCGCCCATCGAGGCGCGCAGCTCGGCGGCCTGCTCGTCATCGAGCGCCGCGAACAGCGGGGCGCGCCGCAGAACGTCGTCCACGAGTTCTCTCCTTGTCGACATGCACAGAGGACCGTGGTCCCCATGATGCCCGTCGGTAAAACTGTGTGATCAAACACAAGTGTGGCGCATCGTTGGCGGAACCCCTACGGCAGGGGTCCGATTGGGCTGTGGTTTTCCTGCGGCCGGGGCGGATGTCAGTGCTGGGCTTTAGTCTGGCCGGGTGTCCAATACGCCGGTGAGAGCAGAGGGCAAGGGGGCCGGAAGGGTGACCGCGGCTCGGAATTCCGCTGTGGGCGAACGCTCCGCTGCGAAGCAGACGAAAACCGCAAATACGAACAAATCACCGGGCGGGTCGGCCGTCAAGCCGGCCGCCGCCTCTGCGGGTCGAGCCACCGCCTCCGCCGGTCGCGCCGCCGCGAAGCCCGAGTCGCGCACCGCCCTCGTCCGTCGCGCCCGCCGGATCAATCGCGAGCTCGCCGAGCTCTATCCGTACGCCCACCCCGAGCTGGACTTCGAGAATCCGTTCCAGCTGCTCGTGGCCACGGTCCTGTCCGCCCAGACCACGGACCTGCGGGTCAACCAGACCACGCCCGCCCTCTTCGCCGCCTACCCCACGCCCTGTCTCTTATGTGTATAAGAGACAGACGCTGGAGCAGTTGATCCGGCCGACCGGGTTCTTCCGTGCGAAGGCCAAGTCGCTGATCGGTCTGTCCGCGGCCCTGCGCGACCGTTTCGACGGCGAGGTGCCCGGCCGGATAGCGGATCTCGTCAGCCTCCCCGGCGTCGGCCGGAAGACCGCCAACGTCGTCCTGGGCAACGCCTTCGGTGTCCCCGGCGTCACCGTCGACACGCACTTCGGCCGCCTGGTGCGGCGCTGGAAGTGGACCGACGCCGAGGACGCGGAGAAGGTCGAGGCCGACGTCTGCGCGCTCTTCCCGAAGAGCGAGTGGACGATGCTCTCGCATCGCGTGATATTCCACGGCCGCCGCGTCTGCCACTCCCGCCGGCCCGCCTGCGGCGCCTGCCCCATCGCCCCGCTCTGCCCGTCCTACGGCGAGGGCGAGACGGACCCGGAGAAGGCGAAGAAGCTGCTCAAGTACGAGCTGGGCGGGCAGCCCGGGCAGCGGCTCAAGCCTCCGCCGGACTATCCGGGCCCGCCCGGACGCCCTCTGGGAGCCGAGTGACCGAGCGTCCGCCGAAAGACCGCACCGCCGCCGAGGAGCACAGGGGAGAACGGATGACGAGCACGTACGGCCAGGAGACCGGCGAGGACGTCGCCGGGGAGCGGGCCGGGCGGGTCGTGGTCACCGCCGAGGGACTGCCCGCCTGGCTGGAGCCGGTGGAGCGGGCCGCCCGGACCGTGCGGCCCCAGCAGCTCAGCCGTTTCCTGCCGCCGAAGAGCGGTGGTCGGCCGTCGGCCGTGCTCGTCCTCTTCGGCGAGGGTGAGCGGGGCCCCGAGCTGCTGCTCCTCGAGCGCGCCGGGACGCTGCGCTCGCACGCGGGCCAGCCCTCGTTCCCCGGCGGGGCCCTCGACCCCGAGGACGGCGATCCGGAAGGCGACGGTCCGGTGCGGGCCGCGCTGCGCGAGGCGGAGGAGGAGACGGGGCTGGACCCGTCGGGGGTGCAGGTCTTCGGTGTGCTGCCCCGGCTCTACATCCCGGTGAGCGGTTTCGTCGTGACGCCCGTGCTCGGCTGGTGGCGCAGGCCGAGCCCCGTCGCGCCGGTCTCCCCGCAGGAGACGGCCCATGTCTTCACCGTCCCGGTCGCCGATCTCACCGATCCCGAGCGCCGCGTGATGGCGATACACCCCAGCGGCCACCGGGGCCCGGCCTTCCGGGTGGGCCCGGCGCTGGTGTGGGGCTTCACGGCCGGGGTGATCGACCGCATCCTGCACTACGCCGGCTGGGAGCGGCCGTGGGACCGCGAGCGGGAGGTCCCGCTGGACTGGCGCTCCTGACGGGCATGAGACGGTGGCCCCCGCGGGCCACGACGACATCAATGCGAGGCATCTTTCGGTGAACGTGCTGGACATCGTGCTGCTGATCGCCGCCGTGTGGTTCGCGGTCATCGGCTACCGCCAGGGGTTCGTCGTCGGCGTGCTCTCGGTGATCGGTTTCCTCGGCGGCGGTCTCGCCGCCGTCTACGCGCTGCCCGTGATCTGGGACAGCGCGACGGGAGAGGCCCAGCCGGGCACGATCGCGGCCGTGGTGGCCGTGGCCGTGGTCATCCTGTGCGCCTCGGTGGGCCAGGCCGCCACCACCCACCTCGGCAACAAGCTGCGCCGCCACATCACGTGGTCCCCGGCGCGGGCGCTGGACGCGACCGGCGGCGCCCTCGTCAACGTCGTCGCGATGCTGCTGGTCGCCTGGCTGATCGGCTCCGCGCTCGCCGGTACGACCCTGCCGACGCTGGGCCGGGAGGTCCGCAGCTCCAAGGTGCTGCTCGGCGTCGCCCGGGTGGTGCCGCCGCAGGCCAACACATGGTTCGCGGACTTCAGCACGGTCCTCGCGCAGAACGGTTTCCCGCAGGTCTTCGCGCCCTTCTCCACCGAGCCCATCACCTCGGTGCCCGCCCCGGACCCGGAGCTCGCCGGCAGCGCGGTGGCGACGGAGGCGCAGCGCAGCATCGTGAAGGTCGTGGGCAACGCCCCCGGCTGCGGCAAGGTCCTGGAGGGCACGGGCTTCGTCTTCGCCCGGCACCGGGTGATGACCAACGCGCACGTCGTCGGCGGGGTCGACGAGCCGACCGTGCAGATCGGCGGCAAGGGTCGGCTGCACGACGCGACCGTCGTGCTCTACGACTGGAAGCGCGACATCGCCGTCCTGGACGTCCCCTCGCTGGACGCGCCCGAGCTGCGGTTCGCGTCGGCCGACGCGGAGAGCGGCAAGAGCGCCATCGTCGCCGGCTTCCCCGAGAACGGTTCGTACGACGTGCGCGCCGCCCGCGTGCGCAGCCGGGTCCAGGCCAATGGCCCGGACATCTACCACCGGGGCAACGTGCGCCGCGATGTGTACTCGCTCTATGCCACGGTGCGGCAGGGCAACTCCGGCGGTCCGCTGCTCACGCCGGACGGCAAGGTCTACGGCGTGGTCTTCGCCAAGTCCTTGGACGACGCGGACACCGGCTATGCGCTGACCGCGGACGAAGTCCACGAGGACGCGTTGTACGGCCGCGCGGCCTCGGGCAGGGCCGACACCCAGGGCTGCGCTCTCTGATCCGCCCAGGGGCCTGTCAGGGGCCGTACGGGCGCCTTCGCGGGCCGCATGCGGTCACGCGTGCGTACGCACTGGCGTACGAAAGTGGGGGCGGCGAGGGCTGTGCCTGGAGTGATCAGCGGCTGCGCGGGTGGCGCAGCCGCGCGGACACCCAGCGGGCGCGGCGGTGGAGGATCCGTGGAATGCCGATCCGCGGATCGGGTCCGGCCTGCGGCCGGTGTGCGCCCCGCTCGGGTGCCTCGGTCACGGCGAGCGCGGCATCGCCTTCGGTGCCGTGCTGCTGTGTCACGTCGGTCACGTCCGTCACGTCCCGGTAGTCGTGCGTCCAGCCCATACCAAAAGCTCTGCCCGGGCCCAATGGTCGGTAATCGCCCTTGGGGCGGGCAATTGGCCTATGCGCGGGGCAAGTGGCTGTTCGAGGAACGGACGTTCCCATTCCGTTCCCGGTCGATGACCCGACTAGGCAGTGTCCGACGGGTCAGCTGTGCGCAGCTGGCGGAGTGATGCTGGGCATGGCCTACGGCGCATCCGGCCAGCCGGTGACGCCGGGGTTCTGGGCCACTGTCGAACGGGTGACCTCGGGTGGGGGCGCAGCTGTTTCGGGGACGTCCTGCGGGAATATCGCTGCCATGGATGAACTGCTGCACGATGAGCAAGGCGGCGTCGCTGGGGCAAGTGGTGTCGCGGTCGGGGTGAAGCCGGGGACCATCCTGACTGTGGCCGGCACTGGTAAGGAGGCGCCTCGCAAGGGGGTCGGCGAGGAGTCCGAGGGTGACGGGAACAAGGCCACGGCGGCACGCCTGCGGCATCCGTATGCGACGAAGTGGGGCCCGGCGGGGAGCTTCTTCTTCTGCGCCGACAACCGGGTCCGGAAGGTCGGCCCGGAGGGAACGATCAGCTCGGTATTCGGCGTGGGCGATACCGCCATGCCCAGTGGGGTGGCTGGGGAGGCCGCCGCGTACTTCTACGTCGCCGACAGCGATAACAACCAAGTGTTCAGGATCGGCACGGACGGATCCCGGCGACGGGTGGCCGGCAATGGCCAGCGGCGGGACGAGGTTCACGGCAAGGCCCAAGGGGATGGCGGCAAGGCATTGGAAGCGCCGCTGTACGGGCCTCGCGACATCGCAGTGGACCAGGCCGGGAACATGTACCTCGCGGACGGCTACCGGGTCCGCAGGATTAGTACCGACCAGACGATCGACACGGTGGCGGGCAATGGGGGGTACGAGCGGGCCCCGGACGGCAGCAAGGCCACGGAGACCGGTCTCCCCGGGATCACAGGCATCGCCGTGGACTGGGCAGGAAACCTCTACATCGCCGATAACGAGGACGACCGGGTCCGCAAGGTCGCTCACGGGATCATCACCGTCGTGGCAGGCACGGGGAAGCCCGGCTTCGCAGGTGACGGGGGCAAGGCCGTCGACGCCGAACTGGACGACCCTGGCAAGCTGGCCTGCGACGGCGCCGGAAACCTCTACATTGCCGACAAGGAGAACCTACGCGTGCGCATGGTCACTCCGGACGGGAGGATCAGCACGGTGGCAGGCAACGGCACCCGTGGCAGTGCGGGAGACGGCGGGCCCGCCACGGCGGCCCAGCTCAATATTATCTCCGGACTGGCCTGCGACCGTGCCGGTAATCTGCTCATCGCCGACTATCCGGAACATCGCGTACGCCTGGTGGTACGGACCACTGCGCCACCGCCGAAGTCCCGTCCAGTCAAGGCCATCTCCGGCTTCAGTCACCTCAACAACCAGCACGCCCGGCCCGGCGAGCCCTTCGGCCAGCCACTCCAGGTGGAAGCCCGCGACACCAACGGCAAAATGGTCCCCGCCGCCCGCATCCGGTTCGAAGTCGACGCCGCAACCGGATCAACGTTCAAAGTGAACCCGAAGCCCGACCGTGCAGCCGAGGTCTTCACCAGCGACAAGGGCCTCGCCACCGCCCCCGAACTCGTTGCAGGACCCACGCCGGGAAAGGCCATCATCACGGTCACCGCCCCCGACAGCAAAGGCCATGCACCAGCGCATTACACCGCCCACGTCGACCGGGCGACCTGACAACAGCCGGGGGGGCACCCCGGGCCGAGTCATCACACGACCCGCCGGACAGGCTCTAGCGGTCCGGCTCGGTGTCCTTCAGCCAGCTGATGAGCTCCGCCGAGAACGCCACCGGGTCCTCCTCGTGCGGGAAGTGCCCGAGGCCGTCGAAGAGCCGCCAACGGTAGGGCGCCTCCACGTACTCCCCGGATCCGGCGGCGCTCCGCGTGCGCATCACCGGATCGAGCGACCCGTGCAGATGCAGCGTCGGCACGCGTACCGGCCGCTTCATACGGCGGTTGAACTGCACGCCGTCCGGGCGGGCCATCGAACGCACCATCCAGCGGTACGGCTCGATCGAGCAGTGCGCCGTGGAGGGAATCGACATCGCCCGGCGGTAGACCTCCACCGCCTCGTCGTCCGGCAGCCGCGGCCCCGACCACTCCCTGATCAGCCGCCCCACCAGCGCGGCGTCGTCCGCGACCAGTCGCCGCTCGGGCAGCCACGGCCGCTGGAAACCCCAGATGTGCGCACTCGCCGCGCTCTGCCGGGGATCGGAGAGCATCGCCGAGCGCCAGCGGCGCGGATGCGGCATCGAGGAGACCACGAGCCGGCGCACCAGCTTGGGCCGCATCACCGCGGCGGTCCACGCCAGATAGCCGCCCAGGTCGTGACCGACCAGCGCGGCGTCCGGCTCGCCGAGGGAGCGGATCACCCCGGTGATGTCGAGGGCGAGGTTGGCCGGATCGTAGCCCCGGGGCGTACGGTCGCTGCCGCCCACACCGCGCAGGTCCATCGCCACCGCCCGGAACCCGGCCTCCGCGAGCGCCGGCAGCTGATGCCGCCACGTCCACCAGAACTGCGGGAAACCGTGCAGCAGCAGGACCAGCGGCCCCTCGCCCATCTCGGCGATGTGGAACCGGGCCCCGTTGGCCGCGACGTCCCGGTGCGTCCAGGGGCCGTCGGCGCGGACGACCGCGGTCGACGAGGCCCCGGCCGGACCCTGGGCCGCCGGCGTCGCGGGCCGCTCGGGATCGGGGGACGCGGGCGCTGCGGAGGTCTCGGGCACCGTCATACGGACGAGCGTGTCACAGATGCGTCCGCCTGGC
>KL569389.1:28317-31774 GCA_000715685.1 Streptomyces lilacinus | reverse complement strand
GCGGCTTGACGGTGCCGAGGACGGCCGCCGTCTCCTTCGCCGAGGCGATGCTCTTCTCGGGCTTCTTGATCTTCTTGAACTTGGCCACGGCCATCAGCACGAGCAGCGCGGCGAGCAGCAGGTACGCGCCGCCGGTGATCAGGAACGACCAGGCGAGGCCGAGGCCGAGGTTGTGGATGCCGTACGCCGCCGCGAAGCTCAGCACGGGCAGGGAGAAGAGCGCGAGGACGCCGGCGCCGACGACGGCGCCGCCGCCGATGCCGAGCCGCCGGGCGTCCTGCCGCAGCTCGGCCTTGGCCAGCGCGATCTCGTCGTGCACCAGCGCGGACAGCTCGGTGGTGGCCGTGGCCACCAACTGGCCGAGGCTGCGGTTCGCGCCGTCGTCGGCTGCGCTCATCGCCTGCTCCCTCATCGTCATCAGCTTCGTCTCCGCGGCGCGCCGGCCGGACCGTCGGCCCGGCGGCGGGGCGCCGCGAATGTAAAGACTCTCAGATCATGCCGGACCATGGTCGTGGGTGGGGCGTCCTGCGGCGACTTCCGCCAGCCTGCGGTGCGCGGCCGCCTTCGCCTCGTACTTCGCGGCCATGCGCAGGTGGAACTCGGGGTTGTCCTGTTCGTAGACGTCCGGGATGCCGTCCTCGTCCTCGTCGCGGTCCTCGTCCGCGCACAGCTTCTTGTACTTGTTGTCGCGAAGTTTGAGCAGGGTGCTCGCGAAGACGGCGGCCATCAACGAGCCGACCAGTACGGCGGCCTTGACCTCGCCCATGAGGACCGGGTCGGAGGCGAAGGCGAGCTCGCCGATGAGCAGGGACACCGTGAAGCCGATGCCGGCCAGCGAGGCGACGGCCAGGACGTCGGGCCACTTGAGGTCCGGGTTCAGCTCCGCGCGGGTGAAGCGGGCCGCTGCCCAGGTGCCGCCGAAGACGCCGACCGCCTTGCCGACGACCAGGCCGAGCACGACGCCGAGCGTCTCGGGGCGGGTGAAGACGTCCGACAGGGCGCCGCCGGAGACCGCCACGCCCGCGGAGAACAGCGCGAACAGCGGCACGGCGAGGCCGGCGGACAGCGGACGCACGAGGTGCTCGATGTGCTCGCCGGGGGACCGGCGTTCGTCGTCGCGGCGGGTGCAGCGCAGCATCAGGCCCATGGCGACGCCCGCGATGGTCGCGTGCACGCCGCTGTTGTACATCAGCGCCCAGTTGACGACGGCCAGCGGTACGTAGACGTACCAGCCGCGCACGCCCTTGCGCAGCAGCAGCCAGAAGACGGCCAGGCCGAGGACGGCGAAGCCGAGGGCGGCGAAGTTCAGCGTGGAGGTGAAGAAGATCGCGATGATCAGGATCGCGAAGAGGTCGTCGACGACGGCGAGGGTCAGGAGGAAGGCGCGCAGCGCCGAGGGCAGGGCCGTGCCGATGACCGCGAGGACGGCGAGGGCGAAGGCGATGTCGGTGGCGGTCGGCACGGCGCTCGCGGCGACCGTGAAGTAGACGAGGGCGGGCACGGCCATGCCGCAGAGGGCGGCGACGACCGGGAGGATCGCCGCCTTGGGGTCGCGCAGCTCGCCCGCGACGAGCTCGCGCTTGAGCTCGATGCCGGCGACGAAGAAGAAGACGGCCAGGAGTCCGTCGGCGGCCCAGTGCTGGAGCGAGAGGTTCAGGCCGAGACTGCCGGGGCCCAGGTGGAAGGAGCGAACGGTCTCGTAGCTGTCGCGGAGGGGCGTGTTGGCCCAGAGCAGCGCGGCGACGGCGGCGACGAGCAGGAGCACTCCGCCGACGGTCTCGGTACGCAGCGCGTCCGCGAGGTAGTTCCGCTCGGGCAGCGGAAGCCTTCCGAGGAAGACGGAACGGCGGTTCTTGGGCGCGGCCACGGCGGTGGACCTCCTGGGGTCGGCTGCGGCACCACACGCGGGTGCGTGTGATGAATGCCGACCAGACTTCCCGGCGCGCCTCTGATTCTTGTCGCGATATTTACGCGTCGGGTACTTACTTTAGCCGGAAAGGGTGAAGGGCACCCGATCTGGCTGACGGGTGCCCTTCGTGAGTATCGGCGTCAGTCCGGCGGCTGCGGCTCAGTCCTCGCTGCCGGAGGCGCTGGGCAGCTTGGCCTGGATGAGGTCCATGACCGAGGAGTCGGTCAGGGTCGTCACGTCGCCCAGGGTGCGGTTCTCGGCGACGTCGCGCAGGAGCCGGCGCATGATCTTGCCGGAGCGGGTCTTGGGCAGCTCGGCCACCGGAAGGATCCGCTTGGGCTTGGCGATCGGGCCCAGCTGCTTGGCGACATGGGCCCGCAGCTCCTCGACGAGCCCCTCCGCCTCGGTGTCCACGCCGCTGCGCAGGATGACGAAGGCACAGATGGCCTGGGTCGTCTGCGGGTCCGTGGCGCCGACGACGGCGGCCTCGGCGACCTTGGGGTGGGAGACGAGGGCCGACTCGACCTCGGTGGTCGAGATGTTGTGGCCGGAGACCAGCATGACGTCGTCGACGCGGCCGAGCAGCCAGATGTCGCCGTCGTCGTCCTTCTTGGCGCCGTCGCCCGCGAAGTAGCGGCCTTCGAAGCGGGACCAGTAAGTGTCGATGTAGCGCTGGTCGTCGCCCCAGATGGTGCGGAGCATGGAGGGCCACGGTTCGGTGAGGACGAGGTAGCCGCCGGAGCCGTTGGGCACCTCGCGGGCCTCGTCGTCGACGACGGTGGCGGCGATGCCGGGCAGCGGCACCTGGGCGGAGCCGGGCTTGGTCTCGGTCACGCCCGGCAGCGGGCTGATCATGATGCTGCCGGTCTCGGTCTGCCACCAGGTGTCGACGACGGGGGTGGCGTCGGCGCCGATGTGCTTGCGGTACCAGACCCAGGCCTCGGGATTGATGGGTTCGCCGACCGAGCCGAGGATGCGCAGGCTCGAGAGGTCGAACTTGGCGGGGATGTCGTCACCCCACTTCATGCAGGCACGGATCGCGGTGGGGGCGGTGTAGAGGATCGTCACGCCGTACTTCTGGACGATCTCCCACCAGCGGCCCTGGTGCGGGGTGTCCGGCGTGCCCTCGTAGAGCACCTCGGTGGCGCCGTTGCTCAGCGGCCCGTAGACGATGTACGAGTGGCCGGTGACCCAGCCGACGTCGGCGGTGCACCAGAAGACGTCCGTCTCGGGCTTGAGGTCGAAGACGGCGTGGTGGGTGTAGGAGGCCTGGGTCAGATATCCACCGGTGGTGTGGAGGATGCCCTTCGGCTTACCCGTGGTGCCCGAGGTGTAGAGGATGAACAGCGGGTGCTCGGCGTCGAAGGCCTGGGGGGTGTGCTGGTCGGACTGGCGTTCCACCAGGTCGTGCCACCACACGTCGCGGCCCTCGGTCCAGGCGATGTCCTCCTGCCCGGTGCGGCGGACGACGAGCACGCTGCGGACGTTCTCCGTGCCGGGACGGGTGAGGGCCTCGTCGACGGCGGGCTTGAGGGCGGAGGGCTGGCC
>KL569389.1:23272-28057 GCA_000715685.1 Streptomyces lilacinus | reverse complement strand
AGCGTCGGCGTCGTTGATGCGGGTGGCGAGGGCGTCCGCGGAGAAGCCGCCGAAGACGAGCGAGTGCGGGGCGCCGATGCGAGCGCAGGCGAGCATCGAGACGACCGCTTCGGGGATCATCGGCAGGTAGATGGCGACGCGGTCGCCCGCCTGGACGCCCAGCTCGGTCAGCGCGTTGGCGGCGCGGGAGACCTCGCGCTGGAGCTCGGCGTACGTGATCGAGCGGGTGTCGCCCGGCTCGCCCTCGAAGTGCAGGGCCACGCGGTCGCCGAGGCCGTTCTCCACGTGGCGGTCGACGCAGTTGTACGCCACGTTGAGCTTGCCGTCGGCGAACCACTTGGCGAAGGGCGGGTTCGACCAGTCGAGGGTCTGGGTGGGCTCGGTGTCCCAGCTCAGGCGGCGGGCCTGCTCGGCCCAGAAGCCCAGCCGGTCAGCCTTCGCCCGTTCGTACGCCTCCGCGGTGACATTGGCCTCGGCGGCCAGTGCGGCAGGCGGTGCGAAGCGGCGCTCCTCCTTCAAGAGGTTGGCCAGGCTTTCGTTGCTCACGACATCTCCCTTTCCCAGGGGTCCCGTTGCGTCCCGGCCATAGCTCATCAGGCCGGGGCACACCCTGACAAGGGGTGTGGACAAAAAGTGGTTTAGACCTGTCCTGCGGAGTGATCTGTCGAGGTCAGAGGGGTGGTGCGGGCGTCGGGGCGCGCGCTGGGGCGGGGCTCGGGTAACCCTGTGGGTGACGCCGCGGGCGGTGCCTCAGACGGTGTCGAGGACCCCGGGCCGTACGCCCGGCCGCACGGCGGCGAACGTGCGCGACCGCTGATCCAATACGTACGCCTGGGCCTCGCCGACGTGGAAGTACATCCCCTGCAGCCGCAGCGAGCCCTCGGCCACGCGCCGGGCCACGCACGGGTGGGCCATCAGGTGGTCGAGCTGCTGCAGGACGTTGACGAGCGCCAGGCGCTCGACGTCGTCCGCCACGGGCCGCTCGGCGAGCGCCACCTCGCCGCGGCCCAGCCGTCCGATCCGCTGCATACGGGCCAGGCTGGGCCGGCCGTGGCGCAGCCAGCGGGTGAGCGGGGTCGGGTCGCCGGCGCCGGAGCTGTGCCGCGCGGGGGAGGCGGACTGATCCAGCAGGGCCTGCATCGCACCGCATCCGGAGTGCCCGCAGACGGTGATGCTGCCGACCTTCAGGACGTCGACGGCGTACTCCACCGCCGCGCCGACCGAGTCGCAGCCGCCGTCGCCGTCGGGCGGGGGCATCAGATTGCCGACGTTGCGCACGGTGAACAGATCGCCCGGACCGCTGGAGGTGATCATGCTGGTGACGAGGCGGGAGTCCGCGCAGGTCAGAAAGAGCTGGCTGGGGCGCTGCCCCTCGCGGGCGAGCCGGGCCAGCTCGTCCCGCACGAGCGGAGCCGTGTCGCGCTGGAAGGCGCTGACACCGCCGAGGAGTTGCGGCTCGCCGACGGGCGCGGGGCCGGTGGCGGCGGGGCGTACGCAGTCGTGGTTGCGCCAGGGCGTCCAGGGGCGGCACATGTGGGTGTCGTCGGCTTCGGGCGACGGCTGCGTGCGGCGGTGGCGGAAGTCGCGCAGGTGGCGCAGGGCGTGGGGCAGCCGCGCCAGGGCCGGGAGGGTGGCTGCGAGGGCACTGATCAGGAGGCCCTGCAGCACTCCGAGGAACACCACCGATCCGAGCGGGATCGCGTAGAGGACGAGCTGTCGCCCGCTTCGGAGCCGGTGGGGGACGCCCGCCATCCTCGCGCCGGCCACCACGACGAGGGTCGCCAGGGACGCGAGCGGGATCAGCTCCCGTCCGGCGGTCAGAAACACCGCCCACAGCAGCACCCACGCGCTGCCGAGCGGGCCGGATCCTGCGGGCGGGTTCTTCGATCCTGTCGGCCGGATGGCTCCAGCCAACAGCAGGGGCTCCATGGTGATGACGAGAGCGATCGTCAGGACAGCCGCGAAGACGCCGAGAACGGGGCCCTTCGGGAGGGCGGGCAAGACCCAGTCCTCCCAAGAGGGCAGCGAGGGCAGCGCCGCGGCCAGGGCGAGACTCGCCCCGGTCGCGAGGGCCACGGCGGCGAGGGACGCCGGAACCAGGCGGGCCCAGCGTCCGGCCCGGCCCGGCAGGCGGGGCCAGCCGACCAGGACCGCCGCGGTCAGCGCGCACATCAGCAACGCCGACGGCTCCGGACGGGCCAGGGCCGAGGGCAGTGCCGTCAGGGTCTCCCTCGACGGAAGGCCGGGGCTGCCGCCGCCCAGCACGACGGGCAGCTGGCCGAGCGCGAGGCTGATCCCGGTGCCCGCGATCAGCCCGTGCGCGACCGCAGGGCTCATCGCCGACAGTGCACGGGCCACCCGGGCGGCTCCCAGGGCGAGTTGGGTCAGCCCGACGATGGCCGTGACAGCGCACAGGACGCGCCAGCCGTAGCGCTGGGCCAGCTCCGCCGCCACCATCACCACGCCGATGGCCGCGGCGGCGACGCCCGGCCGTGCGTCGCCGAGCGCGACCGTGACGAGGGCGCCCACCGCGACCGCGATCAGACCTGCTTGGAGCGGTGCGCCCGCGGCGAGCGCGATGCCCATGGAGAGGGGCATGGCGACGAGGGAGACGACGGCGGAGGCGGACAGGTCCCGCCGCCATCCGGGCCGTGCGCCCGGGCCGGCCCGGCCGGGGCGGCGGGCCGGCCGGGCCGGTGGCGAGGGGGATGCCTGAGTCGGGTGAGCGTGCATGGTCGTTCCCGTCTTCGTCGGGGCGGCGCGGGCGCGGTGATACGCGGCCGTGGGTCACGGCGGGGAGCGGCGGGAGAGGGTTGCGCCGTGCAGGCGATTATCAACTCTCAGTAAATGGATCGTAATGGAGAGTAAAGGAATGGTGAGGCTGCTCGAGCCCGCTTCCTTCCATCGAGTGAATACGTATTTTTATAAGCTCGCCCTGCTTTGCCCTGTTCGTGGCGGCGTCGCGGGTTGTTCGACGGGCCCGGGCGCGCGCGGCGGCGACCGGGAGGCGGCCGATCCGTGGGGTTGGCGCGGACGTCGGCTTCGACAACGTCCGCGGAGTGTGGGCGCGCAATTGCGGGGCGCGGGCCTGGAAGGTCAGCGGATTCTCATCCCGGCGGCGAAGAGCCATGGGGTCCGCTATGGCGCCGGATGCGCGACGGCTATGACGCCAGATGCGCGACGGCCTGATGGCGGGCTTCGACCGCGCCTACTGCGGCAGCCGGGCTCCGTTGTTCGTCCCGAAGGTGCTCGCGAAGTTGCGCGAGCTGGAGGTCGGCAAGGTGCCGAAGAACGGCTGGGCGCGGTTCTTCGGCACCGGGATCAAGCAGGCTGCGGGGTGGCCAGGAGTCGTTCGTCCAGTACGAAGGCGGGGTCGACCTGAGCCGCCAGGTCGGCGCCCGTCTTGGCGTTGCCCCAGCTCTCCGCGTTCTTCAGGTGGAAATGGACCATCTGGCGGGTGTACCGCTGCCAGTCGCGCCGCTCGTACGCGCCGTCCGCCGCCTCGCGCAGGACGCGCAGCGCCCGGTGGTTGGTCTCTTCCAGGAGTTCGAACCGCGGGGGACGGCCCTTCTCCATGGCGCGCACCCAGTCGGAATGGCCGACGGTGGTGAGCAGATCGTCGCCGACCTCGGCACGCAGGAAGTCGAGGTCGTCCTGACCCTGCACCTTGTTGCCGACGACTTTGAGGCCGATGCCGAAGTCGCGGGCGTATTCCTTGTACTGCCGATAAACGGAGACGCCCTTGAGGGTGGGCTCGGCGATCAGGAAGGTCATGTCGAAGCGGGTGAACATGCCGGAGGCGAAGGAGTCGCTGCCCGCCGTCATGTCGACGACGACGTATTCGCCGGGACCGTCGACGAGATGGTTCAGGCACAGCTCGACCGCGCCCACCTTGGAGTGGTAGCAGGCGACACCGAGGTCGGACTCGGTGAACGGCCCGGTGACCATCAGCCGTACGGACTCCTCGTCGTCCAGCCGTACGGTGCGGGCGCACGCTTCGTAGACCGGGTTGTCCTCGCAGACGCGCAGCAGTCGGGAGCCCTCGCCCGGCGGCGTCGTCTTGATCATGGTGTCCGCCGAGGCGATGCGAGGGTTGGAACCGCGCAGGTAGTCCTTGATCAAGGGCAGCCGTGCGCCCATCGCGGGCAGCGCGGCGGTCTCCGCCTCGTCGAGCCCGAGCGCCGCGCCGAGGTGCTGGTTGATGTCGGCGTCCACGGCGACGACCGGCAGGCGGCAGGCGGCGAGATGGCGGATGAACAAGGAGGACAGCGTGGTCTTGCCGCTGCCGCCCTTCCCTACGAAAGCGATCTTCATGTTCACCAAGAGTAGGTGCAGGGGTGCGGTGAGTGAGAGACGTGAGTGAAGAGGACCACTCTTTCGAGGGGTGTAGACCCGAAGTGCGTAGTGTCTTACCCATGAGTACGACAGCCGATCCGCTCGCCGCCCTGGGCTCCCTCCCGGGTGTCGCCGACTCCGTGGAATCCGTACGCAAGGCGGTGGACCGGGTGTACGGCCACCGGGTGATGCGCCGCCGCAGCAATGAGATCACCTCCGAGGCGGCACTGCGCGGTGCCCGTGGCTCGGCCGCGCTGGCCGGCGCGGACTGGGCGCTCGAGGAGGTGCGTCGCCGCTCCGACTTCGGTGGCGACGGCGAGCCGCGCACGGTGGGCGCGGCGTTGCGACTGACCGCCGAGGCGGGCCAACTGCTCAGCGTCTGGCGGCAGTCCCCGCTGCGGGTCCTGGCCCGGCTGCACCTCGTGGCCGCCGGCGGCGATCGGCCCGACG
>KL569389.1:19425-22970 GCA_000715685.1 Streptomyces lilacinus | reverse complement strand
AGATGTGTATAAGAGACAGCCCTGCGTCCGTTCGGCTCCCACAACGGCCTGGTGGCGCGGGCGGCGGAGCGGATCGTCCTGATCGGGAGCGGGCTGGACCCGAAGTCGATCTGCCCGGCCGAGGTGGGCCACGCCGAGCTGGGGCCGGAGGCGTACATGGCGGCGCTGGAGGGCTATGTGTCCGGGACGCCGGAGGGCATGGCCGCCTGGATCGCGCACTGCGGTCGCGCCGTCGAGCTGGGGGTGCGGGAGAGCACGGCCGTGTGCGAGGCGCTGCAGCGCGGCGCTGCCTGAGGGAGTCGTCGTACGGCCATCACGCTTGCCGCACACAAGGGTTGCGGCGGTACCTGTACTGCTCCGGTACCGCCGCTGGCACGTCCGTCGGGTTACCATGCGTGCACGATATTTGCCCATCAGGTCGGGGACTTCGCCCGTTCCCTGGTGCGGCTGGCCCGTAATCGACGGGTCGGCGTCGCGTGGGTGCCCGACTTTCGTGCGCGGTCCGTGGGGCCTTGGTGCGTGAAGGGCGTCCTCCCGGATGTCCCTGGTCTCGCGGGCCGTTAAGTCCTTTCTACTCCTGTCACGGCGGAAGCGGAAGTCCAAGCCGCAGTTCTTTTCCTTTTGGCTGTAAATCCGGGCAATGCGGACGCCGATGTGCGGCGTCGACCGACGAACCACATCAGCCCGGCGGTGGCCGCCGCCGCACCGATCGCGGCCGCCATGATGAGCGCCGGCCGAGAGGGCATCGGCAGGGACGAAATGCGCTGCTTCAGTCGTACGGGTCGGTTGAAGGAGAGAACGGGCCAGTCCCGGGCGACGGCTTCGCGGCGCAGCCCGCGGTCGGGGTTGACGGCGTGCGGATGGCCGACGGACTCCAGCATCGGAATGTCGGTCACCGAATCGCTGTAGGCGTAGCAGCGGGCCAGGTCGTATCCCTCGGACTCGGCGAGTTCCCGGATGGCTTCGGCCTTGGTCGGGCCGTAGGCGTAGTACTCGATCTCGCCGGTGAATGCGCCGTCCTCGACGACCATTCGGGTGGCGACGACGCGGTCCGCGCCCAGCAGGGCGCCGATCGGCTCCACCACCTCCGCGCCCGAGGTGCTGACGATCACCACGTCGCGGCCGGCGGAGTGGTGTTCCTCGATGAGTGAGGCGGCTTCGTCGTAAATGATCGGATCGATGAGGTCGTGCAGGGTCTCGGCCACGATCTCGCGGACCTGCTGGACATTCCAGCCCCTGCAGAGGGCGGACAGATACTGGCGCATCCGCTCCATCTGGTCGTGGTCGGCTCCGCCGGCCAGGAAGACGAACTGCGCATAGGCAGTACGCAACACGGCGCGTCGGTTGATCAAGCCGCCTTGGTAGAAGGACTTGCTGAAGGTGAGGGTGCTCGACTTCGCGATGACCGTCTTGTCCAGATCAAAGAAGGCGGCAGTCCGAGGCAAGGAGTGGTTTTCCACTCCGCCGAGCATAGGGGCCCTCCATTCGGCGTAAGCTGAGGCGTGTGGGTTTGCCTGAGAAGGCTCTCGGGTACACCATGGAAGTCACGGATCGTTCGCGACCGTGTCTAACCCGGCCCGACTCCTCCCCCCCCGAGTCGGCCGTGGGGACGACCCCCGCTCTCCCCCCCGGCGGGGGTCGTCGCATGTCCGGATGCGTTTCGGGCTCCCTCATCGGGCCTCTCCCTCCCCGCGCGCCCAGGCGGCCGCGCGCTCGCACCCCCTTCTTACCTGTTACGCAGGGTAATCGCCATGCTGCTCTCCGGAAGTCACCGGTATAGGTGAGCGGGATATTCACATCCGGTGAGTTGTCCACAGTTTTTCACCAAGATCCACACGATTTCCCAGTTCGCTGCACGGTGATTCCTCGCGAGTTCCGCGACGGTCGCGGATGCGAGAGCGCGTAGTGAGAGGGGAGGAGACCGTGACCGGATCCCGCACATCCGATTGGCCCGCTTCCGGGGACGCCAAGCAGCGGTGCCCGCTGATCGTCACGGAGGACGAGGCACTGCTCGACGATCTGCTCAGACTGTGCGCGGCCGCGGGGGCCGTGCCGGAGGTCGTGCACGGCCCGCCCGCGCGGGGGAGTGGCTGGGACAGCGCGCCGCTGGTCCTCGTGGGCGACGACTGCGCGACCAGGCTGGTCGCGGGTGCCCGCAGGGATGGCGTGGTGCTCGTCGGCAGGGACCTCGACGACCACGGCATCTGGCGCCGGGCGGTCGGCATCGGCGCCCGCAATGTCGCGGTGCTGCCCGACGGGGAGAGCTGGCTGGTCGACCGGATCGCCGACGCCGTCGAGGGCGTGGGCCGTCCCGCGCTCACGGTCGGCGTCATCGGCGGCCGCGGTGGCGCCGGGGCGAGCACCCTGGCCTGCGCCCTGGCCGTCGGCGCGGCCCGCGCCGGGCAGCGCACCATGCTGATCGACGGCGATCCGCTGGGCGGCGGCCTCGACGTCCTGCTGGGCGGGGAGCGGGCCGAGGGCCTGCGCTGGCCCGCGTTCGCCGACTCCCGGGGCCGGGTGGCCGGCCGGGCACTGGAGGAGGCGCTGCCCGAGCTGCACTCCCTGAGGGTCCTGAGCTGGGACAGGGGCGACTGCACGGCCGTGCCGCCCGAAGCCGTGCGCGCAGTGCTGGCCGCCGCCCGGCGCCGCGGCGGAGTGGTGGTCGTGGACCTGCCGCGGCGGCTGGACGACCCGGCGGTCGAGGCCCTGGAGCAGCTCGACATGGGACTCCTGGTCGTGCCCGCCGAGCTGCGGGCGGTCGCGGCGGCGCACCGGATGGCCTCGATGCTGAGGATGATGCTCGGCGACCTCCGCGCGGTGGTGCGCGGCCCCTTCGGCGCCGGACTCGCGGCGGAGGAGATCACCCGCCTGCTCGGGCTGCCCCTTGCCGGCGAACTGCCCCCGGAGCCGGGCCTGTCGGACGGTCTGAACGCCGGCCGGCCCCCGGGCGCCGCCGAGCGGGGCCCGCTGGCCCGCTTCAGCGCCGCGTTCTGGACGCGCGCGCTCGCCGAGAGCGGAGGGGTGTCGGCATGAGCCACGCGTTGCTGGACGCCGTTCGGTTGCGGTTGGCGGAGAGCGGGGCGGAGCCCACACCCGCGAGGGTGGCGGAAGCCCTCCGCCGTGAAGGACGGTTGCTCGGGGACGCCGAAGTGCTCGGCGTGGCAGCCCGGTTGCGCTCGGAGCTGGTCGGCACCGGCCCGCTGGAGCCGCTCCTGGCGGCGCCCGACGTCACCGACGTCCTGGTCACCGCGCCCGACCGGGTCTGGGTGGACCGGGGCAGGGGCCTCGAGCTCACGGACGTCACCTTTCCCGACGCGGCGGCGGTGCGGGGCCTCGCGCAGCGCCTCGCCGCGATCGCCGGCCGCAGGCTCGACGACGCCCGCCCCTGGGTGGACGCCCGCCTCCCCGACGGCACCCGTCTTCATGCCGTCCTGCCCCCGGTGGCCGTCGGATCCACGTGCCTGTCGCTGCGCGTCGTACGCCCCCGCGCGTTCGCGCTGGAGGAGCTCGTGGCCGCCGGCACGGTGCCTGTCTCTTATACACAT
>KL569389.1:17122-19188 GCA_000715685.1 Streptomyces lilacinus | reverse complement strand
AGATGTGTATAAGAGACAGGCTGTCGTTCGTCATCAGCGGCGGCACGGGCTCGGGGAAGACCACCCTGCTGTCGACGCTGCTGGGGCTGGTCGCACCGGACGAACGGATCGTCCTCGCCGAGGACTCCGCGGAGCTGCGCCCGGACCATCCGCATGTGGTGCGGCTGGAGACGCGCCCGGCGAACCAGGAGGGCACCGGCCTGGTCACGCTCCGGGACCTGGTCCGGCAGGCGCTGCGGATGCGCCCGGACCGGCTGGTCGTCGGCGAGGTGAGAGGACCGGAGGTCATGGACCTCCTGGCCGCTCTCAACACCGGCCACGAAGGAGGCTGCGGCACCGTGCACGCGAATGCTGCGGCGGATGTGCCCGCCCGCCTGGAGGCGTTGGCGTCGGCGGCGGGGCTCGACCGGGCGGCGCTGCACAGCCAGCTGGCGGCCGCGCTGTCCGTGGTGATCCACCTCGTGCGGGAGCACGGCGGGCGGCGAAGGGTCGCCGAGGTGCACGTGCTGGACCGCGACCGCGCCGGGTTGGTGACGACGGTGCCGGCGGTCGTGTGGGGCGCGGACGGCTTCGAGCGGGCCCCGGGCTGGGAGCATCTGGCGGCGCTGTGCGAGCGCGGTGGGGGTGCGGCATGAGCAGGTGGCTGTCGTTGCCGCAAGCCGTGTGGTGGTGTGCGGGGTTGCTGCTGTGCGCTCTGGCCGTCGTCGCGCTCCGGGCGCGGCCCGGTGCGGAAGTTCGCCGGGCTCGGCTGCTGTTGGCCGGCGGCGGAGTCGTCGGCGCCGGTCCGGGCCCGGGTTCCGGGTCGGCGGTGCCGCGGTGGTGCCGGGAGTGGGGCATGGGTGTGCGCCGGGCGGCGCGGGAGAGGCGCGAGCTGCTGTGCCTGCCGGTGGGCTGTGCGGTGGCGCTGCTGGGCGGCTCGGTGCTGCCGCTGCTGGCCGGGGCGTTGGCGGTGCCGGTGGTGCGCCGCCGGCTCGCGGCCGGGCGGCTGCGGGACGAACGGGCGCGCAGCGAGTCCGCTGTGATCGACATGTGCGGCACGGTGGCCGGCGAACTGCGGGCGGGGAGGCACCCCGGTGCGGCGCTGGCCGGGATCACGGGAGTCGAGCTGGGGCCCGGCTGGCCGGCGGTGCCCGCGGCCGCGAGGTTCGGCGGGGACGTGCCGGAGGCTCTGCGGAAGGCGGCGCGCCGGCCGGGAGCCGAGGGGCTCAACGGCGTGGCGGCCTGCTGGAAGGTGGCGGTCGACGGCGGGGCCGGGCTCGCCACGGGCCTGGAGCGTGTGGCGGCGGCTCTGAGCGCCGAGAGGGATCAACGCGATGACCTGAATGCCCAGTTGGCGGGCACTCGATCCACTGCCGTGATGCTCGCCCTGTTGCCGGTGCTGGCCCTGCTGATGGGCAGCGCGCTGGGCGCCGACCCGTTGCGGGTGCTGCTGCACAGTTCGGCCGGCCTCGGCTGCCTCGTCCTCGGCGGACTGCTGGAGTGGGCCGGAGTCGCGTGGACGCGGCGGATCGTGCGGACCGCCGAGGGCCCGGCGAGAGGAAGGAGGAGGTGAGCGCGGCCGTTGTCCACAGCCTGTGGGCGGCGGTGCTGGCGGTGGTCGCGGCGGTGTGCGTGACGGCCGTCGGTGGCGGGAGCCCCGCGCTGCGGAGGAGGGCGACCCGACGCAGGCTGGTGTCCTTGTTCGCCGGACCCCCACGGGCTGCGCCGAGGACGAGGGCGCGGCGGTGGTCGCGGCGGGCCGCGACGCGGCTGGACCGGCGGGCAGTGGTGGCAGTGGGTGCCTTCGGGGCCGTCCTCCTGGGACTGCTCGCGGGACTCACCGGATGCGTGGTGGGGCTGGTCGGGGCCTACGGCGTGTGGCGGTGGCGCCGAAGCGCGGAGGGTGCCGCCGGCCAGATCCCAACCGAGGAGATCGCCCGGCAACTCCCGCTGGCGGCGGATCTGCTGGCGGCCTGTCTGGCGGCCGGGGCCGGGCCGCGCGAGGCGGCGGAGGCGGTCGGCGGCTCGCTGGGCGGACCGGTCGGCGACCGGATGGCCCAGGCGGCGGCCGAGGTACGGCTCGGGGG
>KL569389.1:15635-16896 GCA_000715685.1 Streptomyces lilacinus | reverse complement strand
ACTCGGGGGCGAGCCGGCCACCGCCTGGGGGCGGTTGGGAAGCCTGCCCGGGGCTGCCCCGCTGGCCGGGTGTCTGGAGCGGGCGCAGGAGACGGGCGTCCCGGCGGTGGAGCCCATTGCGCGGCTGGCGGCGCGCTTGCGCGCCGACGCCGGCCGGGCGGCGGGCATACGGGCCCGCCGGGTGGGCGTCCAGGCGACGGCTCCGCTCGGGCTGTGCTTCCTGCCCGCCTTCCTGGCCGTCGGTGTGGTGCCTGTGGTGATCGGCCTGGCCAGGGGGCTCATGCGAGGGGGGTGAGGGAGCCATGGGAGACCAGTGAACGACGCGGTGAGGCGACAGCGAGGGACGCGATGACGACAGCGATGGCGGCGAAAGAGGCGAGGCAATGTCGGCGACAGCAATGCCGGTGACGGCAATGGCGGGACACGGCAAGACAACTGACGGCGCGGCGGGCGAAGGCCGGCACGGCAAGGATGGGGGAGCGGTCATGGCATCAGTGGCAGCAACGGGGACGACAACGAGGACGACGCCGAGGACGTCGTCGTGGTGGTCGGTGCGCCGATCGAGGATGAGGTCCGCCGGAGAGGCCGGCATGACGACGGCGGAGTACGCGGTGGGCACGCTCGCCGCCTGCGCGCTGGCGGCGGTGCTCTACAAGGTGGTCACGAGCGGGCCCGTCGGCGCGGCGCTGCAGCAGCTGATTGTCAAGGCGCTCCATGCGACGTTCTGATCGCGGGGTCGGTGAGGACCGCGGGGGCCGCGAGGGCCGCGTCCACGCCGGAGACGGCGGATACGTGACCGCCGAGGCAGCGGTGGCGCTGCCCGCGCTGGCCTTCTTCGCCCTGGCCCTGCTCTGGGGGCTGATGGCCGCGTCCGCGCAGATCCAGTGCGTGGACGCGGCCCGGGCGGGGGCTCGGGCGGCGGCTCGGCAGGATCCGCCCGCGGCCGCCGTCGCGGCGGCCAGGTCGGCGGCTCCGCGCGGGGCGCGGATCGGGCTGACGAGGGAGGGGGACCTGGTCCGGGTGCGGGTCGAGGCCCGGACGGTCGGGCCGGGGCCGCTGGCGGTGCGGCTGAGCGGGGAGGCGGTGGCTCTTGCGGAGGAGACGGTGGGATGACCGGGGCCTGGCGTCGGTGTGGGTGGCGGTCATGGCGGCGGCGTTCTGCGCGGTGTTCGCCGCGCTGCTGGCCATGGGACAGGTGGTGGTGGCCCGGCATCGCGCGGGCGGCGCGGCGGACCTCGCCTGTCTCTTATACACATCTCTG
>KL569389.1:14838-15322 GCA_000715685.1 Streptomyces lilacinus | reverse complement strand
GGGGTGAAGGGCGAGGTCGCGGAGGTTGCGGCCGAGGCCCGGGCCGGTCCGTACACCGTGCGGGTGCGGTCCCGTGCCGGGCCGTCGGAGGCGGCATACGCCTCGGGTGCCGCTGGTGGGGGCTCGGTTGGGCCCTGACAGGGGCCTGAAGGTGCCTGACGGGCCTCAGGAGCCTCCCTCGGCCGTCCCCGGCGTCCCCGGCCGGTCCGGGCCTGTGCCCCTTGCCCCCGGCTCTCCTGGCCCTCCGGCCCCTGTCTCCGGCTCTCCCGCCCGCTGCGTTCCCTCCGTGTTCGCCGGGGCGCCGGCGAGGAGGCGGGTGAGGAGGCGGATGGCGGCTCTCTTGTCCAGGGGGTCGTTGCCGTTGCCGCACTTGGGGGACTGGATGCACGAGGGGCAGCCAGAGGTGCACTCGCAGGAGGCGATGGCCTCGCGGGTGGCGCCGAGCCAGCGGGCGGCGGTGTGGAAGGCCTGTCTCTTATACACA
>KL569389.1:490-14602 GCA_000715685.1 Streptomyces lilacinus | reverse complement strand
TGTGGAAGGCGCGCTCGGCGAAGCCGGCGCCGCCGGGGTGGCCGTCGTAGACGAAGACTGTCGGCAGGAGCGTGTCGGGGTGCAGGGGGACGGAGACGCCCCCGATGTCCCAGCGGTCGCAGGTGGCGAAGAGGGGGAGCATGCCGATGGAGGCGTGTTCGGCGGCGTGCAGGGCGCCGCCGAGGGCTTCGGGGGAGACGCGGGCGGCGTCGAGCTGGTCCTCGGTGACGGTCCACCACACGGCGCGGGTGCGCAGCGTCCGGGGCGGCAGGTCCAGCTTGGTCTCGCCGAGGACCTCGCCGGTGATGAGTTTGCGACGGAGGAAGGAGACGACCTGGTTGGTGACTTCGACGGAGCCGAAGCAGAGGCGGGCGTCCCCCCAGGGGACCTCGGTGGTGGTCTCCAGGATGGAGATGGCCGTGGTGTCGCGGGCCGTCGTCGAGTAGGGCGGGTCGGCCTGCTCGACCAGGGCGACGGAATCGTCCAGGTCGAGCCGGCGCACCAGGTAGCTGCGGCCCTGGTGGAGGTGGACGGCGCCCTCGTGGACGGTGGTGTGGGCGGCGGACTTGTCCACGGTGCCCAGGAGCCGGCCCGTGCCCTCCTCGACGACCTGGACGGGGCGGCCGCCCTCGCCCCGGATGTCGGTGAGGTCGGCGGCCCGCTCGCGGCGGGTCCAGTGCCAGGCGGCGCCGCGGCGGCGGAGCAGTCTGCGGGCCTCGAGCTGCGAGATCACCACCATGGCCTCGGGGCCGAAGAGGGAGAGGTCGGACTCGGTCAGGGGCAGTTCCTCGGCCGCGGCGCACAGGTGGGGGGCGAGGACGTAGGGGTTGTCCGGGTCGAGGACGGTGGACTCCACGGGCTGCCGGAAGAGGGCCTCGGGGTGGTGGACGAGGAAGGTGTCCAGGGGGTCGTCGCGGGCGACGAGGACGGCGAGGGCGCCCTGGCCCGTGCGGCCGGCGCGGCCGGCCTGCTGCCAGAGGGAGGCCCGGGTGCCGGGGTAGCCGGAGAGGAGGACGGCGTCGAGGCCGGCGACGTCGACGCCCAGCTCGAGGGCCGAGGTGGCGGAGAGGCCCAGCAGCTCGCCGGTGTGCAGGGAGCGCTCGATGGCGCGGCGCTCCTCGGGGAGGTAGCCGCCGCGGTAGGCGGCGACGCGGGAGGGGAGGGAGCGGTCCACGGCGGCGAGCCGTTCCTGGGCGATCAGGGCGACGAGCTCGGCGCCGCGTCGGGAGCGGACGAAGGCGACGGTGCGCACCCCCTGGACGGCGAGGTCGGTGAGCAGGTCGGCGGTCTCGGCGGTGGCGGTGCGGCGGACGGGGGCGCCCCGCTCGCCGTGGAGCTCGGTGAGCGGGGGCTCCCAGAGGGCGAAGACGAGTTCGCCGCGCGGTGAGGCGTCGTCGGTGACCTCGACGACGGGCACGCCGGTGAGCCGGCCGGCGGCGGTGGCGGGGTCGGAGGCGGTGGCGGAGGCGAGGAGGAAGACGGGATCGGAGCCGTAGCGGGCGCACAGGCGCCGCAGCCGGCGCAGGACCTGGGCGACGTGGGAGCCGAAGACGCCCCGGTAGGTGTGGCACTCGTCGATGACGACGTAGCGCAGGGCGCGCAGGAAGGAGGCCCATCTGGGGTGGGCGGGCAGGATCGAGCGGTGGAGCATGTCGGGGTTGGTGAGCGCGTAATTGGCGTATTGACGCACCCATTCGCGTTCTTCCACCGGCGTGTCCCCGTCGTAGACGGCGGGCCGGACGCCCTTGCCCAGGGGGGCGGCCAGGGTACGTACGGCGCGGTGCTGGTCGGCGGCGAGGGCCTTGGTGGGGGCGAGGTAGAGGGCGGTGGTGCCGCGTCCGTTGGGGGCTTCGGAGCCGTCCAGGAGGGTGCTGAGGACGGGGGCGAGGTAGGCGAGGGACTTGCCGGAGGCGGTGCCGGTGGCCACGACGACGGATTCGCCGCGCAGGGCGTGCTCGGCGGTGCGGGCCTGGTGGGCCCAGGGCCGCTCGATGCCGGCGGCCCGGATGGCGTCGATCACTTCCGGCCGGATCTTCTCGGGCCAGGGGGCATGACGTCCGGGACGAGGGGGCAAGTGCTCCGTATGAGTGATGCGTGCAGCCCTGCCCTGCCCCGTGGCGAGTCGGTCGAGGATCGTCCGGGGAGAGGGGTGCACGCCCGCCTCCGGCGGGAGTTGATCGTTGGCCATCGACATCGAGTGTGTCACTGGCTTGACGGACAATGGCGTCAAGGCGTCGTGCGCGCCTGCCGGTAAGTGATTGAATGCCATCGCGGCTGCCGATCCATGGGGGGCGACCGCTCGATGCAAGGTGCTGGAGGATCCGTGGACCTGTCCCTGTCGACCGAGACCGTAGGCGACCGTACGGTTGTCCGGGTCGGTGGCGAGATTGATGTGTACACCGCGCCCAAGCTGCGTGAGCAGCTGGTCGAGCTTGTCAATGACGGCAGCTATCACCTCGTCGTCGACATGGAGGGCGTCGACTTCCTCGACTCCACCGGGCTCGGCGTCCTGGTCGGCGGGCTCAAGCGCGTGCGGGCCCACGAGGGCTCGCTGCGACTGGTCTGCAACCAGGAGCGCATTCTCAAGATTTTCCGCATCACGGGCCTGACCAAGGTGTTCCCGATTCACACCTCGGTCGAGGACGCGGTGCAGGCGACCGACTGACGTCTGGGCTGACGGACGTCAGGGCTGACGGACGTCACCGACTGACGTCAGTGACGTCGCTGACGTCCGACTGACAAGCGCTGACGTCCGGGTGGCGGCCGGCTGACGCCGAAAGGCGGCCGCCCGCCCGAGGGCGCGGTCGCACACAGCCACGCCGGGGGGCCGAGGGCTTCGAGGTCCGGCCCCTCTGCGAGTTCGCCCTGCTTCCAGCAGAGGGAAAGAGGGCACGTACCACCGAGGGGGATGGCATGGCCACCGTCGAACTGCTCTTCAGTGCCCTTCCCGAGCATGTCCGGACGGCCAGGCTCGTGGCGGCCGCGGTGGCGCGCCGGGCCGGGGTCGACGAGGCCGTGCTGGACGAGGTCCGCCTCGCCGTGGGCGAGGCCTGCTCGCGCGCGGTCAGCCTGCACGCGGGCCAGGGCATCTCCACCCCCGTGAAGGTGATCCTGACCGAGGACGAGAAGAAGTTCTCCATCGAGGTGGCCGACGACGCGCCGCATCCCGTCGTCGCGGTCGCCACGGCCGGTTCCGCGGGGGCCGCCGCCTCCGCCGCCCGTTCCGCTTCCGGCGGGGCCCCGGCCGTCGCCGGGCCGGACGAGGGCGAGGACGACATGGGCCTCGCCGTGATCAGCGGTCTGGTCGACGACGTCGAGGTCACGGCGGGCGAGTTCGGCGGCCTGATCCGTATGAGCTGGCCGACGACGGTGCCGCCCGTCGTCTCGTAGCGCCTGGTACCCGTAGCGCCGGACCCGCGCCGTCCCGTGGGCCGTGCGTCCGCTTCCGGCGGGAAGCCGGCCCGGCTCGCCTGCCCGTTCCCCAGGCCGTTTCCCGTCTGCCTCCCACCTCCGCGCCCTGGCGCGTCCCGGGCCGCCCCGCGCCGCGCTGAGGCGCGTACGAGCGGCGCGCAGACTCATTCCGTTTCCCGCGGTCTGTTTTGATCTCGGCATGCTCCCTACAATCCGTCCATCTTGAGCTCAGGAAGCCTGAGCGTGGCGGCTGTTCCACAGTCGTGGGGTCAGTCGCGCGCCCATGTGCCAAACGTCAAGGAGGACGAATGGCGGGGCCCCTTCCCCCTGGACAGGTGGAGTTCACTCGGAATCTCGCGGTCGAGCTGACCGACGGCAATCGCACCCTGGTCATGGTGATCGCGGCGGTGGCCGTCGCGGCGCTGGTGGTGGCCGTGGTGCTGGTGCGACAGGTGCTTTCGGCAGGCGAGGGCACCGACAGCATGAAGAGAATCGCCGCGGCGGTGCAGGAAGGCGCGAACGCCTACCTCGCCCGGCAGTTGCGCACCCTCGGCGTCTTCGCCGTGATCGTGTTCTTCCTGCTCATGCTGTTGCCGGCGGACAACTGGTCGCAGCGCATGGGTCGTTCGCTGTTCTTCCTCGTCGGTGCCCTCTTCTCGGCGGCCACCGGCTACATCGGCATGTGGCTGGCCGTGCGCAGCAATGTGCGGGTGGCGGCCGCGGCGCGCGAGGCGACGCCCGCGGAGGGCGAGCCGGAGAAGGACCTGACGACCGTCTCGCACAAGGCGATGAAGATCGCGTTCCGGACGGGCGGGGTCGTCGGCATGTTCACCGTCGGCCTGGGCCTGTTGGGCGCCTCCTGCGTCGTGCTGGTCTACGCGGCGGACGCGCCCAAGGTGCTCGAGGGCTTCGGTTTCGGGGCGGCGCTGCTGGCGATGTTCATGAGGGTCGGCGGCGGCATCTTCACCAAGGCCGCGGACGTCGGCGCCGACCTCGTCGGCAAGGTGGAGCAGGGCATTCCCGAGGACGATCCGCGCAACGCCGCCACCATCGCCGACAACGTCGGTGACAACGTCGGCGACTGCGCGGGCATGGCGGCCGACCTCTTCGAGTCGTACGCCGTCACGCTCGTCGCCGCGCTGATCCTCGGCAAGACCGCCTTCGGCGACTCCGGCCTGGCCTTCCCGCTGCTGGTCCCGGCCATCGGCGTGATCACCGCGATGATCGGCATCTTCGCCGTGGCGCCGCGTCGCAGCGACCGCAGCGGGATGACCGCCATCAACCGTGGCTTCTTCATCTCCGCGGTCATCTCGCTCGCCCTGGTGGCCGTGGCGGTCTTCGCCTATCTGCCGTCCAGCTACGCGGACTTGAAGGGCATCGACAAGAGCCTCGCGGGTCACGACGGCGATCCGCGCGTGCTCGCGCTCGTGGCCGTCGCCATCGGCATCGTGCTCGCGGCGCTCATCCAGCAGCTCACCGGCTACTTCACCGAGACCAGCCGACGGCCGGTGAAGGACATCGGCAAGACCTCGCTGACCGGTCCGGCGACCGTCGTCCTGGCCGGCATCTCCGTCGGCCTGGAGTCCGCGGTCTACTCGGCCGTGCTGATCGCCCTCGGGGTGTACGGGGCGTTCCTGCTGGGCGGCACGTCGATCCTGCTGGCGCTGTTCGCCGTGGCGCTGGCCGGCACCGGCCTGCTGACCACGGTCGGCGTCATCGTGGCGATGGACACCTTCGGGCCGGTCTCCGACAACGCGCAGGGCATCGCCGAGATGTCCGGCGACGTCCAGGGCGCGGGCGCGAGGGTGCTCACCGACCTCGACGCGGTGGGCAACACCACCAAGGCCATCACCAAGGGCATCGCCATCGCGACGGCCGTCCTGGCGGCGGCGGCGCTGTTCGGTTCGTACAGTGACGCGATCGGCTCGGCGGTCAAGCAGTACCCGGACGAGCTGGGGCTGAAGCTGGACATCTCGCAGCCGAACAACCTCGTCGGGCTGCTGCTCGGCGCGGCCGTCGTCTTCCTCTTCTCGGGGCTGGCGATCAACGCGGTGTCGCGGTCGGCGGGCGCGGTGGTCTACGAGGTCCGGCGGCAGTTCCGCGAGCACCCCGGGATCATGGACTACAGCGAGAAGCCGGAGTACGGGCGCGTGGTGGACATCTGCACCAAGGACGCGCTGCGCGAGCTGGCCACGCCGGGCCTCCTCGCCGTCATGGCGCCCATCGCCGTCGGCTTCGCGCTGGGCGTCGGCGCGCTCGGTTCGTACCTCGCCGGGGCGATCGGCACCGGCACGCTGATGGCCGTGTTCCTGGCCAACTCCGGTGGTGCGTGGGACAACGCCAAGAAGCTCGTCGAGGACGGCCACCACGGCGGCAAGGGCAGCGAGGCGCACGCGGCGACGGTCATCGGCGACACGGTGGGCGACCCGTTCAAGGACACCGCGGGTCCCGCGATCAACCCGCTGCTGAAGGTGATGAACCTGGTGGCGCTGCTCATCGCGCCGGCGGTGGTGAAGTTCTCGTACGGGGACGACGCCAACCCGGCGCTGAGAATCGGCGTCGCGGTGCTGGCCGTTGTCGTGATCGTGGCCGCGGTCTACGTCTCCAAGCGGCGCGGGGTGGCCGTGGGCGACGACGGCGAGGCCGAGCGGGCGGCGAAACCCGTGGATCCGGCGGTGGTGTCCTGACGCCGACTCAGCCGGAGCGCGCAGTGTGCCCGGCCGCACCCGCCGCACCCACCGTGGCCGTCACGGCCGTCGGTGGGTGCGGCGGGTGCGTCAGGTGCATCAGGTGTGTCAGGTGCGGCGAACGCCACGCCAAGCTTGGTGCAAATGGCTTTAAAAGTGGGCATACAGTGTGCTCGGCTCCTGGCCTCTGTCGCCTGGACGTGTAAGTTCCGGGGCCGAGAGCCATTGAAGGGACCAATCCGGTGAACAAGAAGCTTGTGGCTGCACTGTCCGGCGGGGCGGCACTTGTCCTGGCGCTGACGGGCTGCGGCGGTGGCGACGACAGCGGAAAGAAGCTGGACGCCTGGGCGAAGACGGCCTGCGACCAGATGCAGCCCCAGGTGAAGAAGATCACCGACGCCAACGCCTCCATCGCGTCCGTCCTGAACGAGGAGGACTCGAAGAAGATCCAGCAGACCGACTCGGTCGCGTTCCAGGCCAACGTCGACGCCTACAAGGCGCTCGCCGCCTCCGTCGACAGCGCGGGCCCGCCGCCCGTCAAGGACGGCGAGACCAGTCAGAAGAACGCCGTCAAGGCGCTCAACGACCTCTCCCTGGCCTACGGCGGGCTGAAGAAGCGGATCGACGGGCTGGACACCGGCGACAAGTCCAAGTTCGCCGACGGCCTCAAGGGCATCGCCGTGGACATGGGCAAGCTCAAGGACCAGAGCAGCGACGCGCTGAAGAAGCTGCAGTCCGGCGACGTGGGCAAGGCCATGGCGAAGCAGCCGAGCTGCCAGGCGACCACCGGGACGCCGACGAAGAAGGCGTAGCCGGACGACGGAGAAGGCGCAGCCGCGCGCGGCGGGCCAAGGCGCAGCCGCGCGCGCGGCGGGGAAGACACAGCCGCGCACGGCCTCCGGCTTCTCCTCGGGAAGTGACCCCGGCCCGGCCGGGGTTGGCCCCGCCCGGTGTCGTGCCCCTGCGGGCGCGGCGCCGGGCTTTCGCGATTTCTCGTCGGCGCCCGCGACAATGGGTCGCGTGAGTACGCCCCACCTCCCCATCGCCGGCCCCGCGCGCACCGACCGGCTCCGCGACGCCCTGCTCGCCGCCGCCTTCACCGCCGACGGCCTGCTCGAGCTGCTCGGCGCCCCCGCCTACGCCGCGCTCGCCCGCAGCGAGACCGTCCCCGCCCTGCGCGCCACCCGCGGCGACAGCCCGCTCGAGACGCTGATCCGGCTCTTCCTGCTGCAGCAGCCCGTCGACCGGGCCCGCGCCGCCGCGGCGCTCCCCGTGGACGACTGCCTGGCGGACGGCTGGCTCGTGCCCGACGCCCCGGACGGCGGCACGGTGCGGGCGAGCGTCGACGTCCGCCCGTACGGCGGGCCCGAGGGTCAGGACTGGTGGATCGTCTCCGACCTCGGCTGCGCCGTGGGCGGCGCGGGCGGGATCGGCGCGGGCCCGGGCGGCGTGGACCGCTCCGAGCTCGTCCTCGGCGTCGGCGGTGCCTCCACCACCCTCGCCGGGATCACGGTCCGCACGCCCGTGGCGAGCGCCCTCGACCTCGGCACCGGATCGGGCATCCAGGCACTGCACGCGGCCCAGCACGCCACCCGCGTCACGGCCACCGACCTGAACCCGCGCGCGCTGCACATCGCACGGCTCACACTCGCACTCTCCGGCGCGCCGGAGGCCGACCTGCGCCAGGGCCCGCTCTTCGAGCCGGTCGCCGGGGAGACCTTCGACCTGATCGTCTCCAACCCGCCCTTCGTCATCTCCCCGGGCGCGCGGCTGACCTACCGCGACGGCGGCATGGGCGGCGACGAGCTGTGTCGCACGCTGGTCCAGCAGTCGGCCGACCGGCTCAACGACGGCGGCTACTGCCAGCTGCTCGCCAACTGGCAGCACGTCGAGGGCGAGGACTGGCGCGAGCGGCTGTCCTCGTGGGTGCCGAGCGGCTGCGACGCGTGGATCGTCCAGCGCGAGGTGCAGGACGTCGCGCAGTACGCCGAGCTGTGGCTGCGCGACGCCGGCGACCACCGCACCACGCCGGAGGAGTACGCGGCGCGGTACGACGCGTGGCTGGCGGAGTTCGAGGCGCGGAAGACCCGGGGCATCGGATTTGGCTGGATCACGCTGCGCAAAACCGGCTCGAACCGGCCGTCCGTGATCGCGGAGGAGTGGCCGCACCCGGTCGAGCAGCCGCTGGGCCCGGCCGTACGGGGTCATTTCGAGCGCCAGGACTTCCTGCGGACGCACGACGACGCCGCTCTTCTCGGCACCCACTTCCGGCTGGCCGACGAGGTGGTCCAGGAGCAGGTCGGGCTGCCGGGCGCCGAGGACCCCGAGCACGTCGTGCTGCGGCAGAACCGGGGCATGCGCCGGGCCACCAAGGTGGACACGGTGGGCGCGGGCTTCGCCGGCGTGTGCGACGGGACCCTGCCCGCGGGCCGGATCCTGGACGCGATCGCGCAGCTGGTCGGGGAGGACCCGGTGCTGCTGCGCGACCGCACGCCGGAGGCGATCCGGATGCTGGTCGAGCAGGGCTTCCTCACGCCGGTCACCGACTGACGACACCCGTCCTCATGAGTCGCGGCCGGACACGCCCGGCGCCGTGACTCGTGAGGAGGGAAGAAAGAGGGGTCGTGTTCGCGTCATGTTTTCCCCTCCCTTTGTTCGGACCGGGTGCGAGGCCTGCGCCGGGTGAGTCGTGAGGGAGGCGGGGCCCGGGCGCCGGTAGGGGTCCGGGCCGGCCGGGCCCGGGGCGCGGGAGGGCTTCCGGGCAGTGGTGTGACGGTCCGGGCGGCAGACAGGACGCTTGTCGGGTTACCGTTCGAGTGGCGTTGCGGGCTTTTTCCGTTTGACACGGGGGCGGGATGTACCGTCACACTCCGCAGCGTCACGCATCGCCCACACTTGAAACGCCCACACCGAGTGTCGACCGGAAGAAGAGCGAAGTTGTCCCCGACCAGCGAGACCGCACAGGGCGGCCGCCGACTCGTCATCGTCGAGTCGCCTGCCAAGGCGAAGACGATCAAGGGCTACCTCGGCCCCGGATACGTCGTCGAGGCGAGCGTCGGGCACATCCGTGACCTGCCGAACGGGGCCGCCGAGGTCCCGGCGAAGTACAAGGGTGAGCCCTGGGCCCGCCTCGGCGTGAACGTGGACAAGGACTTCCAGCCCATCTACGTCGTCAACGCCGACAAGAAGGACCAGGTCAAGAAGCTCAAGGGGCTGCTGGCCGAGTCGGACGAGCTCTTCCTCGCCACCGATGAGGACCGCGAGGGCGAGGCCATCGCCTGGCACCTGCAGGAAGTCCTCAAGCCCAAGGTCCCGGTCCGCCGGATGGTCTTCCATGAGATCACCAAGGACGCGATCCAGGCCGCCGTGGCCAACCCGCGCGAGCTGAACAAGAAGCTCGTCGACGCCCAGGAGACCCGCCGCATCCTCGACCGCCTCTACGGCTACGAGGTCTCGCCGGTCCTGTGGAAGAAGGTCATGCCGCGGCTGTCGGCCGGCCGGGTGCAGTCGGTGGCCACCCGTCTCGTCGTCGAGCGGGAGCGCGAGCGCATCGCCTTCCGCTCCGCCGAGTACTGGGACCTCACCGGTGTCTTCGGCACGGGCCGCGGCGGCGACGCCGGCGACCCGGGCACCATCACCGCCCGCCTCGCCGCCGTCGACGGCCGGCGCGTCGCCCAGGGCCGCGACTTCGGTGCGAACGGGCAGCTCAAGGACGCCTCGACCGTCCTGCACCTGGACGAGGCGAACGCCCGCGCGCTCGCCGCCGCCCTCGCGGACTCGTCCTTCTCGGTGCGCTCGGTCGAGTCCAAGCCGTACCGCCGCTCGCCCTACGCGCCGTTCCGCACGACCACGCTGCAGCAGGAGGCCTCGCGCAAGCTGGGCTTCGGTGCGAAGGCGACCATGCAGGTGGCCCAGAAGCTGTACGAGAACGGCTTCATCACCTATATGCGTACGGACTCCACGACCCTCTCCGACACGGCGATCGGTGCCGCCCGGGCGCAGGTCACCCAGCTGTACGGCGCCGACTACCTGCCGGAGAAGCCGCGCACGTACGCCGGGAAGGTCAAGAACGCGCAGGAGGCGCACGAGGCGATCCGCCCTTCGGGTGATCGTTTCCGCACCCCCGCCGAGACCGGTCTGACCGGCGACCAGTTCCGGCTCTACGAGCTGATCTGGAAGCGGACCGTCGCCTCCCAGATGAAGGACGCGACGGGCAACTCCGTCACCGTGAAGATCGGCGGCCGGGCGTCCGACGGCCGGGACGCCGAGTTCAGCGCGTCCGGCAAGACGATCACCTTCCACGGCTTCATGAAGGCCTACGTCGAGGGCGCCGACGACCCGAACGCCGAGCTCGACGACCGCGAGCGCCGGCTGCCGCAGGTCTCCGAGGGCGACGCGCTGTCGGCCGAGGAGATCACCGCCGACGGCCACGCGACCAAGCCCCCGGCCCGCTACACCGAGGCCTCGCTGGTCAAGGAGCTGGAGGAGCGCGAGATCGGCCGCCCGTCGACCTACGCGTCGATCATCGGCACGATCCTCGACCGCGGCTACGTCTTCAAGAAGGGCACGGCCCTCGTGCCGTCCTTCCTGAGCTTCGCCGTCGTCAACCTGCTGGAGAAGCACTTCGGCCGGCTGGTCGACTACGACTTCACCGCCTCCATGGAGGAGGACCTCGACCGCATCGCCCGCGGCGAGGCCCAGGCCGTGCCGTGGCTGCGCCGGTTCTACTTCGGCGAGGGCCCCGAGGGCGGAGCCGCCGACGCGGGCAACGGCGACGGCGACCACCTCGGCGGCCTGAAGGAGCTGGTCACCGACCTGGGCGCGATCGACGCCCGCGAGGTGTCGTCGTTCCCGGTGGGCGAGGGCATCGTGCTGCGCGTCGGTCGCTACGGCCCGTACGTGGAGCGCGGCGAGAAGGACGCCGAGGGGCACCAGCGCGCCGACGTGCCGGGCGATCTGGCGCCGGACGAGCTGACCGTGGAGTACGCCGAGGAGCTGCTCGCCAAGCCGAGCGGCGACTTCGAGCTGGGCACCGACCCGGAGACCGGTCGCCAGATCGTCGCCCGGGACGGCCGCTACGGCCCGTACGTCACCGAGGTCCTCCCCGAGGGCACCCCGAAGACCGGCAAGAACGCGATCAAGCCGCGGACGGCGTCGCTCTTCAAGTCGATGTCCCTCGACACGGTGACGCTGGAGGACGCGCTCAAGCTGATGTCGCTGCCGCGCGTCGTCGGCAAGGACGCCGAGGGCGTGGAGATCACCGCGCAGAACGGCCGCTACGGCCCGTACCTGAAGAAGGGCACGGACTCGCGGTCCCTCGAGACCGAGGACCAGCTCTTCAGCATCACGCTGGACGAGGCCCTCGCGATCTACGCGCAGCCCAAGCAGCGCGGGCGGGCCGCGGCCAAGCCGCCGCTGAAGGAGCTGGGCACCGACCCGGTCAGCGAGCGTCCGGTCGTGGTCAAGGACGGCCGCTTCGGCCCGTACGTCACCGACGGCGAGACGAACGCGACGCTGCGCCGGGACGACGACGTCGAGACGATCACGCCGGAGCGCGGCTACGAGCTGCTGGCGGAGAAGCGCGCCAAGGGCCCGGCGAAGAAGACGGCCAAGAAGGCGCCCGCGAAGAAGGCGACCGCCAAGAAGGCCCCGGCGAAGAAGACCGCCGCGGCCAAGAAGACGGCCGCCAAGAAGACGACCGCGACGAAGAAGACCGCCGCGGCGAAGAAGACGACGGCCAAGAAGACGACGGCCGCCGCGACCGCCGGCGCCGCCGAGGCGGCGGACGCGGAGTAGCGAATGAGACGGCGGCCCGCGTGACGCGTGGGTCGGGGGTGACGCACCGGATTCGGTGCGTCACCCCTTTGTCGTTTTCGTCCGCTCTCGTCCAACCGGCCGAGCGTTCGCGCATGTGTTCGTATTGACGGTCGTTATCCGGGCACTCCGGATAGGCTGGCAGGATGACGCGAGCCGAGCAGCCACCCGTGGAAACCCCCACATCCGGAGCACTGGCCGTGGACTCCCGCGAGCGTGCCGTACGCGCCCTGCTGCGCTTCCGTCCGCTGCGGCGACTGTGGAACGCCCAGTTCGCAGGGGGTGTCGGGGACAGTGTCGCCCTCCTCGTCCTGCTGCTGCTGGCGCTGCAGGCGGCCGTCGCGACGGGGTCCTTCGGCGGCGGTTACCGGGGTGCCGCCCTCGCGGTCGCCGCCGTCATCGGCGCGCGACTGCTGGCCACCCTGCTCGCCGGCGCGGTCCTGCTGGGCCCGCTGGCCTCGCTCTTCGCCCCGGCCGGTCCGCTCGACCGCCGCTGGACGATGATCGGCGCCGACGGGGTGCGGCTCGCGCTGCTCGCCGTCGCGCCCACCTGGATCGACTGGGCCGGCGCCAAAGCCCTCGTCTGTCTGCTGGTCACCGCCTTCGTCACCGGCGCCGCCGAGCGCGTCTGGACCGTCGCCAAGGACGGCGCCGTACCGGCCCTGCTGCCCGCGGCGGCGCCCGAGGACGCGGCCGTGCGGCCGCTGCCGGACCACTACGACGCGGTGCGGCGCCTGTCCCTGCGCACGACGTTCGTCTCCCTGCCCGTCGGGGCGGCCGCCCTCGTCGCCATCACGCTGATCGGCAACCTGCTGGGCGCGGGGATCAACTGGTTCCACCTGCACCAGGCCGCCCTCGGCTCCTACTTCGCCGCAGCGCTCTTCGCGACGTCCGGCCTGATCCTCCACCGCTTCCCGCTGCCCGACCTGCCCGAGGGCGCCAAGGCGCCGCGCGTGCGCTCCCCGCTGGAGGGCCTGCGCCGCCCCAAGACCGTTCAGGGCGCGGTCGACAAGGGCCGTACGGGCGCGATCCCCGTGCTCGTGCTGGCCTGCGCGGCCGTCGCGGGCGCGATCGCGGCCGGCGTCGGTGTCGCCGCGCTGCAGGCGGTGGACCTCGACGGCGGGCCGGTCGCCTTCGCCCTGCTCGTCCTCGCGCTGAGCGGCGGGCCGGTCATCGGCATCCGCGCCGCCCGCGGGGTGCTCCCCGGCTTCTCCCGGCGCCGCCTGCTCGCGCTGGCGCTCGCCCTGACCGGTGCCGCGCTGCTCGCGGCCGGCCTGGTGCCGGACCCGACGACGGTGCTGCTCCTGGTGCTGCTGGCCGGCGTGTCCGCCGGCGTCGTCGCCCACACCGGGCACGCCCTGCTGGACCAGGAGACCGAGGAGGCCCGCCGGGCCCGCACCACCGACCATCTGCACGCCGCCGTCCGGGTCACGGTCGCGCTGGGCGCGGTCGCCGCGCCCGTGCTCGCCGCCGCCATCGGCCCGCACCGGCTGCAGTCCGGGAGCTTCGTCTTCGCGCACGGCGGCGCGGCGTTCACGCTGATGCTCGTCGGGGCGCTGCTGCTGCCCGTCGGCGCGCTCGTCCTGGGCCGGACCGACGACCGGCACGGCGTGCCCTTCCACCGCGACCTGATGGACGTGCTGCGCGGCGGCGACCCGACGGAGGGCGCGGCCCCCACCGGCTTCTTCATCGCCTTCGAGGGCGGCGACGGCGCCGGCAAGTCCACGCAGGTCCGGGCCATCGCCGAGTGGATCCGGGCCAAGGGCCACGAGGTCGTCGTCACCCGCGAGCCGGGTGCGACGCCCATCGGCAAGCGGCTGCGCGCGATCCTGCTGGACGTCTCGTCGGCCGGGCTGTCCGACCGCGCGGAGGCGCTGCTCTACGCCGCCGACCGCGCCGAGCACGTCGACTCCGTCGTACGGCCCGCCCTCGAGCGCGGCGCGGTCGTCATCACGGACCGCTACATCGACTCGTCCGTCGCCTATCAGGGCGCTGGGCGGGACCTCTCGCCGACCGAGATCGCCCGGATCTCGCGGTGGGCCACGGACGGGCTCGTTCCGCATCTGACGGTGCTGTTGGATGTTTCGCCGGAGACGGCACGTGAACGGTTCACGGAAGCGCCGGACCGGCTGGAGTCGGAGCCGGCGGAGTTCCATCAGCGGGTGCGGTCCGGCTTCCTCACGCTGGCCGCGGCCGACCC
>KL569389.1:0-215 GCA_000715685.1 Streptomyces lilacinus | reverse complement strand
GTGTATAAGAGACAGGTCCGCGGCCGAGGTCGAGGCCCGCGAGGCCGCGAGGAAGGCCGCCGAGGAAGAAGCGCGGCGCAAGGCGGAGGAGGAAGCCGCCCGCAAGGCCGAGGAGGAACGCCTCGAGCGCGAGCGCCAGGCCCAGCTGGCGAAGCTCCGCGCGGAGGAAGAGGAGCGCAAGCGGCGCGAGGCCGAGGAGCTGTCTCTTATACACA
>KL569388.1:60562-63543 GCA_000715685.1 Streptomyces lilacinus | reverse complement strand
GTCCGGCACCTCCCAGCGGTAGCTGGGGGAAGATCCAACCCCACCTGCGCCCCCCGCCGCGTCACCACCGCCGCCCCCACCCGCACGGCGAACCCGGCCGCGTCGGCCAGCCCGGCCCCGGCTGCCAGCCGAACGCACAGCGCACCCGTAAAGGCATCGCCGGCCCCCGTCGTGTCGACCACCCGCACCGACACCCCCGGCACCCGCACCGCCGCCCCCTCCCCGTCCTCCCCCTCGAGGGCCAGCGCACCCTCGCCGCCCAGTGTGACGACGACCGAGCGGGCCCCCCGCTCCCGCAGGGCGTGGGCCCAGGCCTCGGGGTCGCCGTCGAGAACACCGGACAGCTGCCAACAGGCGCGCGTCCAGCGCGCCCGGCACCGGCGAGGGGTTGAGGACGACGCGAGTGCCGGACGACGCCGCCGTCTCCACGGTCGCCAGCACCGTCTCCGAGGGCACTTCGAGCTGCAACGAAACCACCGCCGAGGCGGCGATCAGTTCGCGGGCCGCGGTCACGTCGTCCGGCGACAGGTGGGCGTTCGCGCCGGGCGAGACGACGATCGTGTTGTCCCCGTCGGGGCCGACGACGATCATCGCGGTGCCGGTGCGGGCCCCGTGTTCCACCCGTACGTGCCGGACGTCCGCGCCCGCCTCCCGCTGCGCGTCGAGCACCAGCCGGCCGTAGGCGTCGTCGCCCACCCGGGCCAGCAGGGCCGTGCGGGCGCCGAGCCGGGCCGCGGCCGCGGCCTGGTTGGCGCCCTTGCCGCCGGGGGACTCGACCAGGTCCGTGCCGTGCACGGTCTCCCCCGCTCCCGGGCGCCGGTCCACCCGGACCGTCAGGTCCGCGTTGGCCGAGCCCACCACCAGGACGTCGTACGTGTGCGTGTCACCCATCCCGGAAGCCTCTCATCCCCCGAGATCATCCCCTGGAGCGGGCGGCGGGACCGAGTCATCGCTCACCGTGACGTCCCCTTGCTCCAAGTCGCGAATGTGTCCGACGCGGGTCATGCTGGGACGACCGTGGCCGACACCGGCCGGCCCGGCCCGCCGCCGCCCCGTTTGCGGGCGTACCGCAAGGGCAGCCGCACCCCCGGAAGGTGCTCCGGCCGGCAGGCACTCCTTGACGCACGAGCGAGGGGACAACTGTGACCATGGCTGAGACAACACTCCGTCCGCGGGGGCGCCGTCCCGACGCACCCGATACCGAGGGTGTCTTCCTGCGTCTGGTGTCGCTCCCCGCAGGGCCCGAGCGCGAGAGACTCCGGAACGACGTGATCGCCGCCTGGCTGCCCATGGCCGAACGCGTCAGCCTGCGGTTCCGCAAGTGCGGCGAGAGTCCGGCGGACCTGCGGCAGGTGGCCGCCCTGGCGCTGGTCCACGCGGTGGACCGTTACGATCCCCGGCTCGGCTTCGCCTTCGAGTCGTTCGCCATCCCCACCATCAGCGGGGAGCTGAAACGTCACGTCAGGGACCATGTGTGGTCCCTGCACATCCCGCGGCGCGATCAGGAGCTGCGGGCCGCGGTCCGCGCCGCGCGCACCCGGCTCGAGCAGGACGGGGGCGGCACGGAGGTCACCCCGGCCCGGCTGGCCGCCGAGACCGGTCTGACCGAGGAGGAGGTCCGGCGCGGGCTGCACGCGGACGGGGTGCACCACACGCTCTCCCTCGACCACCCCGTCGCCGGCACCGACGAGCTGCCGCTCGCCGACACGCTGGGCCGGATCGACCGGGCGCTGGACCTGGTCGTCGACCGGCAGGCCCTCAAGCCGCTGCTGGACGCGCTGTCCGAGCGCGAGCGGTACGTCCTGTACTGGCGCTTCTTCGGCAACCTCACGCAGAAGCAGATCGGCGCCCGCCTCGGCGTCTCCCAGATGCAGATCTCCCGCATCCTCAGCCGTACCTGCGCGCGTCTGCGCCGCCAGCTGCTCGCGACGGCCTGACGTCCCCCTGTTTCCCGCGTTCCCCGAGACGTTTCCCGCATTCCCGAGACTCTCCCCGAGAGGGCAGGCATCCGATCATGACGTCACAGCACACGCACCTGACCCCCGACCTGCCGCCGATCGTCGACGTCCCCGACCTGCCCGGTGCCGCGGAGGCCGCCGAGCACGAGCCGGCGTCCCCGGCCGGGTCCGGAAACGGCAGTGGCGCCCATCAGGAGGGGGATGGGCGCCACCAGCGCGCGGCAGAAGGGTCCGGCGGCTGACTGTGACCCTGGTCCGCGCGGCACGCGTCCGGCTGTGACGCGCGTTGTGGACTGCGTCCGGGACTGTGCGAGGAGATCTCTCAGTCGTTGACGCAGGTGTTGCCGAAGGTCGGGTTCAGCAGGGCGACGATGTCGATCGTGTTCCCGCAGAGGTTGATCGGGATGTGGATCGGGACCTGGATGACGTTCCCGGACACGACGCCGGGTGAGCCCACAGCCGCACCCTGCGCGCCGGCGTCGGCGGAGGCGACCCCCGCGACACCGGTCACGGCGGTGCCGACAGCGGCGGTCAGGACGGCTGCCTTGGCGATACGCGACATGGCTAAACCTTTCTAAGGGGTGTTGAGAGGCAATTGTGACCGGCATTTAGGGGTGAGTTGGGCGAATAAGCGCCCAGCCGTACGCAATTAACCCGGAAAGATCAATAAGTCCGATGTAATGCCTCGTGCTTGTCGAGGGCTTGTCGCAGGCTTCCCAAGATCGCGCCAAGGGGGACATTTCGGGAACGGGTTTGGCGCTGCCGCGCTCGGCTCCGTACAGTTCACTGGAAGATTTGTCGGACAAGTGGACTGGGAAACGACAGCGGCATGACCGTCACTGAAGAGAAGCGCGACGGTGCAGGCCACCCGTCGGACACCCCTGGCATAGACCCCGAGCGGCTGGCCGTCTGCCTCAGCGTGCTCGAGGAGCTCGACGAGCTGCCGGTCGACCACCCCGACGCGATCACCGTGCGGCGCGCCACCTCCGGCATCTACCGGACCTGTCTCTTATACACATCTCT
>KL569388.1:46189-60307 GCA_000715685.1 Streptomyces lilacinus | reverse complement strand
CCGCCAAGACCGCCCACGACAAGGCGGTCACCGAGGCGACCGCGACCGGCTCGGCCGAGCGCATCGACGACGAGACGCAGGGACTGCTGCCCTCGTCCTCCACGGTCGGCGAGATCGCCGGCATCCTGCAGCGCCCCCGCTCCTGCTACATCTGCAAGACCCGCTACGTCGAGGTCGACGCCTTCTACCACCAGCTGTGCCAGGAGTGCGCGGCCGAGAACCGCGCCCGCCGCGACGCCCGCACCGACCTCACGGGGCGGCGGGCACTGCTCACCGGCGGCCGGGCCAAGATCGGTATGTACATCGCGCTGCGACTGCTGCGCGACGGCGCGCACACGACGATCACCACCCGCTTCCCCAACGACGCCATCCGGCGTTTCAAGGCGATGCCGGACAGTGACGAGTGGATCCACCGACTCAAGGTCGTCGGCATCGACCTGCGCGACCCGGCGCAGGTCGTCGCCCTCGCCGACTCGATCGCGGCCGAGGGCCCGCTCGACATCCTGATCAACAACGCCGCCCAGACGGTGCGCCGTTCCCCGCGCGCCTACAGTCTGTCTCTTATACACATCGGCAGTGGCGCGGTGGACGCGGTCAAGGCGCTGCCGGCCGCGCCGGGCGAGGGCCTGAGCGCGCAGGACGTCACCGACCTCGCGCTGGTCAGCGGCTCGGCCTCGCTCGCCCGCATCGAGGCGGGCACGGCCATCGACGCCGGCGGGCTCGTGCCGGACCTGGACGCCACCAACAGCTGGATCCAGACCGTCTCCGAGGTCGACCCGGTCGAGCTGCTCGAGGTCCAGCTCTGCAACTCCACCGCGCCGTTCATCCTCATCAGCCGGCTGCGGCCGGTGATGGCCGCGTCCGCGGCTCGTCGTACGTACGTGGTGAACGTCTCCGCGATGGAGGGCGTCTTCAGCCGCGGCTACAAGGGCGCGGGCCACCCGCACACCAACATGGCCAAGGCGGCGCTGAACATGCTCACGCGCACCAGCGCGCAGGAGATGTTCGAGTCCGACGGCATCCTGATGACCAGCGTCGACACCGGCTGGATCACGGACGAGCGGCCCCACCCGGACAAGGTCCGCCTCGCCGCCGAGGGCTTCCACGCCCCGCTCGACCTCATCGACGGCGCGGCGCGGGTCTACGACCCGATCGTCCGCGGTGAGGAGGGCGAGGACCTCTACGGCTGCTTCCTGAAGGACTACCGCAAGTCGAACTGGTAGGACGCGGCGTCCCGCCGCACGCACCGGCGGGACGCGACATCACGCGTCGGGGCCCGGCATCCCGTGTCGGAGCCGCGGCATCACGCGGCAGGGTCGGCATCCCGTGTCGGGCTGGCTGCCAGCGTCAGGGCCCTGCGTTTACGCGTCAGGGCCCTGCGTTACGCGTCAAAGCTCGGCACGCTGGGTCAGGGCCCTGCGTTACGCGTCAGAGCCCGGCGCCCCGCGCCAGGGGTCCGGCATCCCGCGCCAGGGGCGGCCGCCCTGACGCGGTATCAGATCGAGCGCGGGCGCCGTTTCCCCTTCCCCCGCGCACTCCTCCAGCGCCATGAGCTCCCCCGCCTCCGAGCCCGCCCGCCGGAAGGCCCGCCGGGCGGCGGCGAGATGGTGGTCGGCGCGGGCGGTGCGGCGGAAGGTCCGGCACAGCCGGCCGAGCGCCAGGTTGGCCTCGGCGATCAGCAGGAGGTCACCGAGCGCCTCGGCGGCGCGCAGCGCGGGGAGCAGGGAGGCCTCGGCCTCGTCGACGAACCCGGCCGCCGACTGGGCCTCGCCGAGGCCGAGCAGGGCGTGGCAGACGGCCGTGCGCCGCTCCTCGAGCCGGGCGGCCAGCGCCTCGGTGACCCGGCCGCCCACGCCGTCGATCGCCGGGCCGCGCCACAGCTCGAGGGCGCCCGCGTAGAGCGTGGACGCGTCGTCGGCCGCGCCGCGGGTGGCGGCCTCCTCGGCGGCGGCGACCAGGGCGTCGAAGGCATGGACGTCGGACGCGGCGCACTCGGTGCGCAGCCGGTAGCCGGCGGGGCCGCCGACGATGAGGGGCCGGGTGTGCCCGGCGGCCCGGAAGGCCTTCCGCAAAGACCTGACGGACAGCAGGACGAGGGTGCGCGCGGAGAGCGGGGGCCGGTCGCCCCACACGGCGTCGACCAGGGTGGCGGTGGGCACCACGCGGCCCTTCGCCAGGACGAGCAGCGCCAGGACGATCCGCTGTCTGCGGTCGGCGACGGCGACGGGTCGCGCGCCGACCGTGGCCCCGACGGGCCCGAGCAGGGTGAAGGCGATCTCGTCCGCGATCTCGTTCATGCGGGTGTACGTCGTCGTCGCAGCGCTCATCGCCCGTCCCCGTGTCCTCGGTGTCGGCGGCGGGGCGAAGGGCCGGGCCGCCTGTGTGAGCTGCAGGCCGCCCGGCCGGGTGTCCGCCCCGGCCGCCAGGGCGAACACGTCTTCCCCGCCGCCATAGAGGCGCCGGTCCGCGTTCCGCTCATCCCCCCGTAGACGAGCGGCTCGCGGCCGGCGCGTGCCATCGACGGCCCGTGGAGGGGTACGGCGCGACACGGCTGTGCAACCGTCACGACGCCCCCTCCAGAAGAACCTCCGGCCGTCGGCGGATCCGCACTCGGTGGGGACGGTGTCTGGTGACCTCCCCCACCAACTGATGACCGACCGCTCGAGCGAGCCGTCCAACACCAGTTGATCCGCCGACACCGAGGACGCTAGGCAGCGAGCCCACCCCCTGTCAACCGCGTTGGTCGGGGGCCCACTCGGGGGCTCGCTCGGGGACTCACATGGACGGACCCGCGATCAGGCATCCGGGCCGGCTCCACCGCCCTTAAGCTAGATTGACCGCCGGGAAGGAGGCGATCAGAAACATGGGGAGGGAGGTGCGATCATGAATGACTCCGGCACGAACGACTCCGCCAGCGCCGCCGAAGAGACGGAGCACACGCTGGCCGACAAGCTCAACCACCTTTTCCGCACAGTGGTGCCGGCCGGCCGGGAGCCGTACAGCACGGAGGAAGTGGCGCGCGCCATCACCGCGGGCGGCGTGCCGATTTCCGGGAGCTATATCTGGCTGCTGCGCAAGGGACAGCGCAACAATCCGACGCTGCGGCACGTCGAGGCTCTCGCGAAGTTCTTCGGGGTGCCTCCGGCCTATTTCTTCGACGACCAGGTGACGGCGGCGGTCAACGCCGATCTCCGTCTGCTGGTGGCTCTCCGGGACACTCAGGTGCAGCGCGTCGCACTCCGCGCGGCCGGGCTGTCCGCCGAGAGCCTGCACTCGATCAATGAAGTGATCGAGCGGGTCCGCGAATTGGAAGGCCTTCCGACGAGCCGGACCAATCCACCCGAAAGACGTGCCTAAAACAGCCTAGTTACGGGAATCCCGTGAATTTCAAGAGGTTGCACCAGCGAAGTCTGGCGCTGGTTCGCGGCCTGGACATTCCATCGCCGTTCGACGTCTGGGAACTGTGCCGTCGCGTGGCCGACCGGCACGGCCGTCCCATTCACCTGGAGCCCATCCGACTGCCCGTGGACGGGCCCTGCGGATTGTGGGTCTCCGCACCGGATGTGGACTACATCTTCTACGAACGCGATACCAGTCCGCTCCATCAGGAACACATCATCGCCCACGAGCTGGGCCACGTCATCTGCGGCCACAAGGAGAACGCCGTACTGGGCGAGGAGACCGCCCGACTCGTCCTTCCCAACCTGGATCCCGCCATGGTGCGGGGCGTTCTGCAGCGCACGTACTACACATCGGCCGAGGAGCAGGAGGCCGAAATGGTCGCGTCGCTCATTCTGCAAAAAGCCAATCGACGGCCGCTCGAGCGCAACTGGAGCGTGCCCAGCGAGGCGGCCGAGACCGTCGAGCGCCTCGACCGGTCGCTGCGCGGTGCCCACCTGGACGAGACGTGATCACATTCCTCCACTCCCTGGGCGTCGTCGCCGCCTGGTCCGGCCTCTTCTACAAGGTCCGCGCCCTGCGCCAGAACCCCCGCGACCCCGCCCTGCAAGCGCTCTGCGGCGTCTTCGCCCTGTCGGGCATGAGCTTCTTCGTCTCGCTGCCACCGGTGTGGGTGCGGGTCGACGAGCTGACGGGCGTACCGAACATCGCGGCGGTCCTCGCGCAGAGCTGTGTGATGACCCTCGTCGTCCTCCAGCAGGTGGTCCTGACCCACTGGGCGCGCCCGCCCGAGCGGGCGCGCCGGCTGGCCCGACTGCAGCTGGGCTTCTGCGCGGCGGCGGTGGCGGCCCTGGTGGCGCTGTTCTGTCTGCTGACGCCGACCGACCAGCGGGTGAAGGACTTCACCCTCCACTACGTCCACGACCCCTACTACATCGCCTACCTGTCGCTGTACATCGGCGCCTACCTCGTCGGCGAGGCCAACGTCTGCCGCGTGTGCTGGGGTTACTCCCGGGTGGCCGGGCGCACCTGGCTGCGGCGCGGACTGCGGGTCACGGCCGTGGGCGCGTTCATCACCCTCGGCTACGGCGCGGTGCGGGCCGGCAACATCCTCGGCACCGTCTTCCACTTCGACATGCGGGCGTGGGAGAGCTTCGCCTGGCTGTGCGGGGACCTCGGGTCCGCGCTGACGCTGGTCGGCTGGACGCTCCCGGGCTGGGGGCCGCGGGTGGCGTCCGTGGGGCACTGGCTGCGCGCCTACCGCCGCCACCGGCGGCTCTACCCCTTGTGGGCGGCCCTGCACCGGGCCGTTCCCACGATCGCCCTGACGCCCGTGCGCAGCGCGTTCGCCGACCGGCTGACGGTCGGCCAACTGGAGTTCCGGCTCTACCGCCGTGTCATCGAGATCCGGGACGGCCAACTCGCCCTGCGCGCCCACCTCGACCCGGCCGACCGCGAGCGGGCCGACCGCGAGGGCGCTGCCGCCGGCCTGTCGGGCGACGCGCTGCGCGCGCACGCCGAAGCGGTGTGCCTGCGGGCGGCCTTGGCGCGCCGCGCCCGGGGCGCGTCCGCCGCGCCGGGCGCCGTGCGCGACGGCGACGACCGCCCGGCGGGGACCGATCTGGCCGAGGAGACGGACTGGTTGGTCCGGGTCGCGGTCGCGTTCGCCGCCCTGCCGGCGGAATCCGTGCATCGCACACCAGTTGATACGGTCCTGCGGTGAACCGTGAAACGACTGGAAGGCCCCGCGCCATCGTGAGTCCCGACGTACGGCACGAGCTCGCGACCGCACCCAACGGCAAGCTCATCGACATCCACCGGCCTGCGACGGACGGGGGGCCGCTGCCGACCGTGCTCCTCTGGCACGGCGTCAGTCCCGACGAGCGGACCGTCATGGCGCCCGTGGCGCGGGCCGTCGCCGCGCTGGGTGCGTTGGTCCTCGTCCCGGACTGGCGTTCCGACGCGCCCGACCGCGGCCGGGCGCACCTGCTGGACTCGCTGGAGTACGCCCGTACGCACGCGGCGGCCCTCGGGGGCGACCCGGACCGGTTCGTCCTGGCCGGCTGGTCGGCGGGCGCCTCGGCGGCAATGGGGGTGGCCCTGCGGCCGGAGGTGGCCGGCGGCTGGCGTCCCACGGCGGTCGTGGGCATCGCCTCCCGCTACGACCTGCCGGCGCGGACGACGGGCACTCCCCCGCTGACCGACCTGGCCGCGACCGCCCCCGGCACTCCCCCGCCGGTGCCGGTGGCACTGGTGCACGGCTCGGCGGACACCCTGATGAGCAGCGCGTGTTCGCGGGAGTTGCGCGATGCCCTGGAGGCGCGCCGCTGGCCGGCGCGGCTGGAGCAGGTGGACGCCGACCATGCCGGTGCGATCATGATGGAGTACGACGCCGAAGAGGACCGTCTCCGGCCGAGCGAGGACGAACGGGTGCTGGCGGCCGGTGCCGTCAGCACCCTGGCCATCGCTCAGGCGGCGGGGGTGACGGCGGTCTGACGGGCGTCGCCTCGATCGGGCGAACCGCGGCGGCTTCGGCCCTGCCTTCGACGGCTCTATGAGCGCAGGAACTCCGCGGCTCGCTGATCGAGTTCGGCAGCACCCCGTACTCCGCGTGCGCGGAAAGCCCTCAGGTCCCGCCGCATGCTCGCGACCGCCTTGCGCGTGCGCGGGGACTGGAGTGCGCCCATGTGATCCATGGCGCGGGACCAGGTGGCGCATGCCCGCTCGATACCGCCCCGACGCAAGTGGAGCCGGGCTTCGGCCACCAGCAGGTCGAGAGCGACGATCCGGGCGTACGGGCCCGCGGGCCATGGCCCTGAAGACGATCAGCGCTACCTGAGCGTCGCCGCAAGCCCACCGCTCAGGACTCGCCCGGCGCCGCGCCGGCCAAATCGGCCACCGCCGCGAGCGCCTCCGGCCAGACCGTCGACCGCGGGTCGATCAGCGCGAAGTGTTCGGCGCCCGGCAGTTCGCGGAGCGCGACCGCGTCGCCCAGGCGTCGGGCCCGGGACGCGTACGCCCGGCTCATCGCCGCCGGGACCTGCGCGTCCGCGGTGCCGTGCAGCAGCGTGACCCGCAGTTCGGTGGGCAGCAGCCAGCCCGGGTCCGCGGCCGCGTAGCGCTCGGGTACGTCGCCGGGCGGGCCGCCGAGCAGCGTCCGTACCGCGCCACCGTCCAGGTCCCACAGGGCGGCCAGGCTCAGCGACACGCAGCCGGCCAGGCAGAGCACGCCCGTGCGGGGGCGCGCGGCGTGCCACGGCGAGGTCGGCGGCAGGCGGTGCCGGGACGCGGCCCACAGCGCGAGGTGGCCGCCCGCCGAGTGGCCCACCCACACCTGGCGGGCCGGATCCGCGCCGTAGTGCGCGGCGAGCGTCGGTGCCGCGTCCGCCGCGGTCGCGACGTCGTCGAAGGTGCCGGGCCAGCCGCCGCCGGCTGTGCCGGTGCGGCGGTACTCGGGCACGGCGACCATGTAGCCGTGCGCCGCGAGGGCGTTGGCCATCGGTCGTACGTGCCTGCGGTCGTACTCCGCCCGCCAGAAGCCCCCGTGCACCAGCAGCACCAGCGGCGCGCCGGGCCGGGGCGCCGGCCACAGGTCGACGACCTGGTCCGGGTGCGCGCCGTAGGCCACGGTGCGGGGCGGCCGCGGAGCAGACCTGCTGAGCACCTCCCGGGACATGGCGGTCATCGTGACACCGCGTCGGGCGGAGGAGTACCCTTCAGACGTATTAGAGAGTTCTCTCTATAACGAGGAGGGGTCCCATGGACGTCTACAACGTGCACGAGCGCGTGCTGGCCGAGCGGCACCGCACGGCCGGAGCCCTGATCGACACCCTGGCGAGCGACGACGACAAGCTGTGGCCCGGCCCCGACTGGCCCCGGATGCGCTTCGACCGCCCCCTCGCCGTCGGCGCCGTCGGCGGCCACGGGCCGGTCCGCTACACCGTCGCCTCCTACGTCCCCTCGACCTGGGTGCGCTTCGCCTTCAGCGGGCCGCGCGGCTTCGACGGCTTCCACGAATTCGCCGTCTTCGCCCTCGACGAGGAGCGGACCGTGCTGCGCCACACCCTCGCCATGCGGGCCCACGGCCCGGCCCGCCTCGCCTGGCCGCTGTTCTGGCGCCCGCTGCACGACGCGTGCGTGGAGGAGAGCCTGGACCGCGCCGAACTGGCCTGTTCCGGAGCGGTGGCACGGCCCGCGCGCCGCAGCGCGTACGTCCGGCTGCTGCGCCGCATCGCGCACTGAGGCGACCCGGGCAGAGCGGGCCGCCCGCGGAAATGGCGCGATTCTTTCGGTCGCCCCCAGAGCTTGACGGGATCGTCGCACGCCGTAACCGGCTGGATGGGAACATCATTTGGTCGTCGCGGTGAGCGCCGAGTGAGCCGGACAACGGCGGCGCCCCGCGCGGGGGTGTCACACGGGCCTCACCGTCCCCGCCTTCGCACCGGGAGCCGATGTGGCACTGGACCAGGCCTCCGTCATCTCCGAATGGCTGCTGCCCGCCGCCGTCTGCGCGCCCGTGACCTGGGTCTGCCTCGTCTTCCGCTTCCGCGAGGACGGCCGGCTGCTGGGGACCTTCCGGTCGGCGGCGCTGGCGCTGTGCGTCGTGCTGTGGACCTCCGGCATGGCGGCCCTGGCCAGCGGCCTGCTGCTGCCGCACGCCTCCAGCGTGCCGCCGGTGGCGGTCGGCGCGGTGACGGGCTGGGGGGTGATCCCCCGGGGCAGGAGCGAGCAGAGCGGCGGGCGTGCCGCGATGGCCGTGCTGACGCTCGGCAACTCCCTGCTCCTCCACCAGCTCGCGCTGCGGCTGCGCACCGACCGGGCCGACTGGTGCGAGCGGCTGGCCACCGGCTTCGGGGACTGCTGGGACCTCGACGCCTTCGCCGGCGACGTCAGACGCCACCTGCTGATGCGGGTCGACGTCCCCGGGCGCACGAGCCGGAGCCGGACCCGCCTCAAGCGGGAGATCAACGACCGTCACAAGGACGTGCGGGCGGCCGCCCAGAAGTGGATCACCGTCGAGACGAAGGTCGAGAAGGCCTGTCAGCAGCAGGGCCGCCGGCCCGACCGGGAGGAGATCCGGCAGGTCCGGCGGGCGTTCGGCGAGGCCGAGCAGTACCTGTGGTACCTGCTGGAGCTGGAGCACGCCTACGGCAAACGCAGTGACGGGGAGCGGTTGTTCGCGCTCAAGCGGCGGTATCTCCCGCCGGTGGGCCCGGAGGGCGTCCCGGACGGGGAGCCGGCCGACGCGCCGGTCCCGGTGCCGGGGCCGGCGGGCCCGCACGACGCGCCGCACGCTCCCGGCCTGTCGGACGTGCCCGAGGTGCCGGACGCGCCGGACCGTTCTCAGCGGTGATGGGCCCGTGCCGCGGACGCGGCGAGTGAGGTCCGCGGTTTCTCCGACGGGGTGGCGTCCGCCCGTGCCTCGTGGGGCGCGAGGGAGTCGTGGAAGGTGATCTCGACGCGCGCGTCGAGGGATTCCGCGACGGCGGCGAGGGACCGCAGGGTGAGGTTCTCGTCGCCGGAGAGGATCTGACTGACGCGGCCGGGCGAGACGCCCATGCGGTCCGCCAGGTCCTTGCGGGTCATGCCCCGCTCGGCCAGGAGGCCGGCCAGGGAGGCCGTCGTCCGGCGGGCCAGCCGGGCTCCGTCGGGCTCGACCCCGTGGCCGCTCTCCGCAGTCTTCCGCCAGGCCATGTCTACCCCCACCAGCTGTGCCGTCGTCACGCCCGGCGGTGCCCGCCGAGGCGCGTCCTTGCGTGCAGCATGCCACCTTTAGCCCTGACTAAAGCCCACTCTGCGGCAAAGGACCGGCCGCCACAAGCACGAGGCGTCGACATCTCGCCCGGTGACCAGGGAATAAGCGGTTGACGACAACTTTCGGCCAGATCCGGGGAATTCACCCCCTCGGCGGCATCCCGGGCGGGCCCCCGGCGGTCGGTGACGGAGAGTCTGGCCAACCCCCGTCCCGGCCCCTACCATGCGAACGCTCCCAGTCCCACGGGCCGTCGAAAGGCCTGGTGGATTGTCATGGGCATGGCTTTTTACGGCCCTGTCGTGACCGCCACCCCACCTGCCTGCCGCGCCGGCCCGGCACCGCGTCACATCCCGCCGCCCGCCCCTTCCGTCCACCGGAGGGCACAAGGCGCCACCGGGCGCGGGAACTTCTCGTCCTCCCAAGGGCCCCGGCCCGCGGACAACCGATTGGAGCACCATGCCCGCCGGTCTTCTCACCGCAGGCGCGATCGCGGCGCTGCTCGCCACACCGCTGTCCACGCACAACCCGTCGGTCATCACCAACCCGCCGCCGGACAAGATCGTGATCGAGGTCGCCACCGTCAACGGCTCGGGCTGTCGGGCCGGGACCGCCGCCGTCGCGGTCTCGCCCGACAACACCGCCTTCACCGTGACCTACAGCGACTACCTCGCCCAGGTCGGCGTCGGGTCCAAGCCCACCGACTTCCGCAAGAACTGCCAGCTCAGCCTGAACGTCCACGTCCCCCAGGGCTTCACCTACGCCATCGCCAGCGCCGACTACCGCGGTTACGCGAAGCTCGAGCCCGGGGCGTCGGGCACCGAGAAGGCGTCGTACTACTTCCAGGGCTCGCCCGTCACGACCCCGAGCAGCCACGTCTTCAGAGGCAACTACGCGGACAACTGGCAGGCCACCGACAGCGTCCCGATCGCCGCGCTGGTCTGGCACCCCTGCGGCGAGCTGCGGAACTTCAACATCAACACCGAGCTCAGAGTCAACGCCGGCAGCTCCGACCCCAACAAGACCACGAGCTTCATGACCATGGACTCGACCGACGGCAGCATCAACACGATCTACCACCTCGCCTGGAAGGAGTGCCCGAGAACCTCCTGACCCCGCTCATCCGCGGGCCGGGGGCGGCCGAGCCGCCCCCGGCCCGTACCTCGGCGCGCCCCGCCACCGGGATCGTGGCCCGGCTCACACGACTTTGTGTCGGAAACACCCGGTCTTACCTGCGAATGTCGCGCTCCGCGAGGGCGTCGTGACCCACAGGGTATAGACCTCTGGCGAAAACCGAGCGAATGTTGGGGGAATCCCTCGCGAAGAAGAGGGCCCCGGACGAGAATTCGTTCGGCACGGCACCCTTCGCGTTCCCTCGATCGCACCAGAGCCAGATGCCTGCATTCAGCCGCGACACCTTGAGTCCCTCGCAGACGGCGGGCGCCTCTCCCGGCGCTCCACGGCCGGTCGCCGAGTGGACGACCCCTCCTCGAGGACTCCCCGGCCTGCCGGTCGGCGGGGTCCCGTGGTGTGCGCACACCCCGCCCGCGCCCTGGGCGGCCCTCCGGACGCCGTCCGGCCCGCCGCCCGCCGGCGCGGTCGCGCTGCCGCCCACCCCGTGCTCGGTGGCGGCCGCCCGCCGCTTCGCCGACCGCCTGCTGACCGACTGGGGCCTGCAGGAGCTGGCCGCCGACGCCGCCCTGCTGCTGTCGGAGCTCGTGACCAACGCCATCGTGCACGTGCCCGACGCCACCGGCGACGTCCAGCTCCTCGTCAGCCGCACCCCCGACCACCTGGTCGTCCAGGTCACCGACGCCGGCGGCTGCCTGCCCCTGTGCACCGAGGCCGGCCCCGACAGCGAGAACGGCCGCGGGATGTGGCTGGTCGAGCAGCTGGCCGCCCAGTGGGGCCACCACGCCTCCGGCACCGGCGCCGGCAAGACCGTCTGGTTCACCCTTCCGCTCCCGGGGGCCGCGCCCGGCCTGTGACCGGCGGGCGACCGGCGGAGGACCGGCGTGCCGGGGGCGTGCGCGGTCCGGCGGAACGCCACTCCGCGCGGCCGGCACGACGGCCGCGGGCTGCGCGGTGGCCGGGTTCGGAGGGAACATGGAAGACGCTGCGGCGTTACGGGCGACGACGAGAGGACCGAGGGACCGGCCGGGCACACCGGCGCGAGGCCGCCGCACCACCCCGAGCGGGCGGAAGGAGGACCTCGATGGGCACCACGGACGCGTTCCGGCCGCAGCCGGGCCGGGCCGTCGGCAGCCACTACGAGCCCGGCAGCCTGCTCGACGTCCTCGGCGTGGCCGCGGTGGTGCTCGACGAGGACGGCCGCATCGTGCTGTGGAGTCCGCAGGCCGAGGACCTCTTCGGCTGGACCGCTTCCGAAGCGCTGGGAGAGTACGCCGCCCGGCTCATGGTCGCCGAGGAGCACCTGGGGGAGGTGCTGGAGCTCTTCGCCAAGGTGATGGGCGGCGGCGGCAACTGGGCCGGCGTCTTTCCCGTCCGGCACAAGGACGGCACGACCCGCCTGCTGGAGTTCCGCAACATGCGGCTCGAGGACAAGGACGGCCGCGCCTACGCGCTGGGCATCGCCACCGACCAGGCCGTCCTGCGCGACGTCGAGCGGGACCTCGCCCTCTCCCTGCGGCTGGTGGCCCAGTCCCCGATCGGCCTCGCCGTCCTCGACCCGGACCTGCGCTTCGTCATGGTCAACCCCGCGCTCGAACGCATGCACGGGCTGCCCGCCCGGGCGCACATCGGCCGGAGCGTACGGGAGGCCATGCCCTTCGTGGACGCCGAGCAGGCCGAGGCCGACATGCGCCGGGTCCTCGCCACGGGCGCCCCGGTGGTCGACAAGTTCGTCGAGGGCCCCGTCGCCGACCCGGCCGTCGGCCGGCGCGCCCGCCTGGTCTCGGTCTACCGGCTGGAGGACCCCGCCGGCCGCACGCTGGGCCTGGCCACCTCGGTCGTGGACGTCACCGACCGCCAGCGCGCCGCCGAGGAGGCCCGGCGCAGGCTGGCCCTGATCGCCGACGCCTCCGTCCTGATCGGCACCACCCTGGACCTGGACCAGACGGCCCGCGAGCTCGCCGAGGTCGTCGTCCCGGACCTGGCCGACGTGGCCGCCGTCGACGTCCTCGACACCGCCCTGCACGACAACACCGCCCCCACCGACCCCTGCACGGCGGTCTTCCGGGCCCTCGCCGTCGCCTCGGCCGACAGCGGAGACGTCGGCGACGCGGTGCGGGACGCGGTCCGCGCCGCCGACCCGCCGGGCGAGATCGCCCAGTACGACGCCGACCGCCTGGTCACCCGCTGCGTGAACACCGGCCGCCCCGTCCACCTGCCCCGCGTCACCCCCGAGGACCTGCCCCGCATCGCCCGCGACGAGGCCGCCGCCGAGCTGCTCCGCCGCGCCGGCCTGCGCTCGTACATGGCCGTGCCGCTGATCGCCCGCGGCGAGGTGCTCGGCGCCCTCGACCTCAAGCGCATCCACCACCCCGAGCCCTTCGACGAGGACGACGTCGTCCTCGCCGGCGAGCTCGCCGCCCGCGCCGCGGTCTGCATCGACAACGCCCGCTGGTTCCAGCGCGAGCGCCAGACCGCGCTCGCCCTCCAGCGCAGTCTGCTGCCCCAGCGCCCGCAGAACCTGGTGGGCCTGGAGGTGGCCTACCGCTACCAGCCGGCCGGGTCGGCCGGCCAGGTCGGCGGCGACTGGTTCGACGTGATCGCCCAGGGCGACGCCGTGAGCGCCCTGGTCGTCGGCGACGTCATGGGCAGCGGCATCAACGCCGCCGCGGCCATGGGCCAGCTGCGCACCGCCGCCCGCACCCTCTCCGGGCTCGGCCTGGACCCGGCCCAGGTGCTGCACCACCTCGATCGCACCGCCAGTGGTCTGGACCAGTCGATCGCCACCTGCGTCTACGCCGTCTACGACCACCGGAGCGCCCGGTGCCGCGTCGCCACGGCCGGCCACCTGCCCCCGGTCCTGATGCGGCCCGACCGCCGGCCCACCCTGCTCGAGCTGCCCACCGGCGCCCCGCTGGGCGTGGGCGGCGTGCCCTTCGAGAGCGTCGGCGTGGACCTGGCGCCCGGCGACCAACTGGTGTTCTACACCGACGGGCTGGTGGAGACCCGGGACGAGGCCATCGACACCCGCCTCGAGGTGCTCGTCGACCTCCTCGACGGCCCCTGGCTCGACCTGGAGGCCACCTGCGACATGCTCCTCGAGCGGCTCCGCGACACCAACGAGCAGGACGACGACGTCGCCCTGCTGATCGCCCGGGTCCGGACGGACCCCGTGTGAGGAACCCCGCACGACGACCGCCCAGCACGGGGGAGGCGGTCCGCGCGGCGCGCTGTACAGTGAGAAATCGCCCTTGACCTGCACAAAGGCAGGCAGGGAGCCTACCTTTCCGGAGCAGCTCGATGATGCGCACCATGATGAAGTCCAAGATCCATCGCGCCACCGTCACGCAGGCGGACCTGCACTACGTGGGTTCGCTCACCGTCGACGCGGACCTGATGGAAGCCGCCGACCTGCTGCCCGGCGAGAAGGTCGACATCGTCGACATCAACAACGGCGCCCGGCTGTCGACCTACGTCATCGAGGGTCCCCGCGGCTCCGGCGTCATCGGCATCAACGGCGCCGCGGCCCGCCTGATCAGCCCCGGCGACCTGGTCATCGTCATCGCCTACGGCCAGATGGACGACGCCGAGGCCCGCGCCTTCGAGCCGCGGGTCGTCTTCGTCGACGAGCGCAACGCCGTGGTCGACCTCGGCGGCGACCCGGCCGCCGTGCCGGACGGCTCGGGGCTCAAGCGCGGCGACGTGGTGGTGGGCTGACGCCCGCCGAGTTCCGAGCGGTGGGGTTTCTTCCCCCGACCCGCCCCTTCCCGTAACTGGGGGCTCCGCCCCCGGACCCCCTGGACCGCGCCGGTGTCCTCAATCGCCGGACGGGCTGG
>KL569388.1:43296-45888 GCA_000715685.1 Streptomyces lilacinus | reverse complement strand
GTCCTCAATCGCCGGACGGGCTGGATTTGTCCGCCAGCCAGTCGAGGTAGTGCGGGCTGCGTCGCACCGCCGTGGCGTAGACGCGGTCGGCGCGGGCGGCGACCGCGGGGGCGTGGGCGCTGAGGGAACCTCGGCGGTGCCAGAGCAGGAGGTGGCGCAGGCGCAGGGGGGTGTCTGCGAGGGGGCGGGGGACGACGCCCGGGGTGGTGCGGAAGGTGGCTTGGCCCAGGCCCACCGCCTGGCCGTCGGCGATGAGTTCGCGGGCCGCTCCGGCCTCGGCGTCGTGTCGGACGGTCGGGGTGAAGCCCGCCGCGGCGCAGGCCGCGGTGAAGGTCTCGAAGAGGCCGTTGCCCTGACTGGCCGGCAGGGTCCACTCCGCGTCCGCCAGTTCCGCCAGGTCGACGACCGGGCGGGTGGCCGCGGGGTGGGTGGCGGGCAGGAGGACGAAGGCCGGTTCGGTGGCGATCGTCGCGGAACCGAGGTCGGACGGCAGCTCGGAGGAGGGCCGGATGTACTCGGCGACGGCCGCCAGGTCCTGCTGCCCGCTGAGCACGAGCCCCACGGCGGTGGACATGTTGGGCTCGGTACGCAGGGTGGGCAGGGCGCCCGGGAAGAGGGCCTGCAGCTCGCGTACCAGGCCGACGGCGAGCGGGCCGGGCGTGGCGACGTAGCGCAGCGGGCGGCGGCCCTCGGTGGAGCCCGTGTGCAGGGCGGACTCGCGCTGGATGGCGTCGAACGAGGGCAGGACGGAACGGGCCTTGGCGAGCACGAACTCCCCGAGCGCGGTGGGTGACGCCCCCTGGCGCGAGCGGACGAAGAGGGCCCCGCCCAACAGACGCTCGATGCGCCGTATCTGGGCGGTGAGGGTGGGCTGGGAGACGCCCAGCGCGGCCGCCGCCCTGGTGATGCTGCCGGCGTCGGCGATCGCGCAGACCACCCTGAGGTGGCGTACTTCCAGGTCCATAGCTCTCATCCTATGGACGAATGCGATTACTTGAAACTTCTAGTTCCTTGCCAGGATGAGGCCGCGACACATCGTCGAACGGCACCACCTGGGGAGGACATCGATGGCTGACTCCGACGTCACGCGCATCGCACGTCGCGTCATGGAGCTGGTCCTGCGCCACCAGCGCAAGGGCGACCGCACGGGCACCTGTGCCCAACTCCCCTGCCCCGCCTGTCGGGACGCCCACCTCGCCCGCGTCGAGCGGTACGTCGCCGCCGGCGAGCCCGTGCGGTTCGTCCTGCCCGCCTTCCCCGGCAAGTCCCCCAACACCGCGAAGGTGCTGGGCGTGCTCCCGGACATGGCCGAGCGCCTCGCGCTGGAGTTCCTCGGCGGCCTCACCGCGCGCATACGCGAGGTGTACGCGCCCGGTGCCGAGATCCTCATCTGCTCCGACGGACGGGTCTTCGGCGACGCCGTCGGCATCGCGGACGCGCACATCACGGCCTATCAGGACGAGCTGCGGCGGCTGATCGCCGCCCTCCCGCGGCCGGGCGGCATCGGCCTGTTCACCCTGGAGGACGTGCCGGAGCTGGCCGGGCTCGGCCACGACCGGCGGCGGGAGGTCCTCGCCGAGCGCTGGGCCGAGCCCCTGGAACAGCTGCGCAAGCGGGTCCGCGCGGGCGAGGACGTCGCGCTGTACCGGGCGATGACCCGCTTCCTCTTCGAGGACGGCAACACCCCCGCGTACACCGGCAGTCGGGCCGCCCTGCAGCGCGACGCCCGCGCCCGGGCGTACACCGTCATGCAGCGCAGCAAGGCGTGGGGCGACCTGCTGGCCGAGCGCTTCCCCGGCGCCGTCCGGCTGTCCATCCACCCGCAGCCCTGCGGCGCGGACAAGCTCGGCATCCATCTGGTGGCGACGCCGGACAACTGGCTGACGCCCTGGCACAGCGTGGCGCTGGACACCGGCGACGGCGACTGGGTGCTGGTCAAGCGCGCCGACGCCGAGCGGCGGGGCGCCCGGCCGGTGCGGGTCGCGGGCCGGACCAGCCACTACGCGCTCGCCGCCGCCCCCGTACTCCCCGCCGCCTGACCGTCTCCCCCCTCCAGCGAACCCAACGCACTCAGCGAACTCAACGCACTCAGCGAAGGACGCCCCCATGACCACCGCCCCGGACAGCGCCGCGGTCGCCGGCCATCCCCTCAGCCCGCTGGAGCCGTTCGGCGTCCGGATCGACGCCGCGACCCCCGGCGCGCCCGTCGCCGACCTGCCCGTCGCGCGCCTGCGCGAGCTGGCCCGTACGCACCATCTGCTGCTGCTCCGCGGCTTCTCCGGTCCCGGCGACGCCGCAGAGCTGACCGAGTGGAGCGCCCGGTGGGGCGAGATCGGCATGTGGCCGTACGGTGCCGTGCTCGAGCTCGTCGAGCACGAGCGCCCCGACGACCACATCTTCGACCACCGCTACGTGCCGCTGCACTGGGACGGGATGTACCGCGAGCACATCGCCGAGTTCCAGGTCTTCCACTGCGTCGCGGCCCCCGGCGCGCAGGACGGCGGGCGGACCACCTTCTCCCAGACCGCGGCCGCGCTGCGGGCGGCGGACCCGGCGCACCGGGCCCTGTGGGAGCGGGTGACCGGCCGGGAA
>KL569388.1:34558-43033 GCA_000715685.1 Streptomyces lilacinus | reverse complement strand
AGTACGCCGGCGAGTGCCTCTCCCCCGTCGTCACCGCCCACCCCGACGGCACCCCGGTCATCCGCTACAACGAGCCGGTGCCGCCCGGCGAGACCTTCCTCAACCGCCCCGAGCTGGAGTTCTCCGGGGTGCCCGAGGAGCGGCTGGCGGAGTTCCACCGCACCCTGCAGGCCGCGCTGCACGATCCGCGCCACCTGTACGCGCACGCCTGGCGCACCGGTGACCTGGTGATCGCCGACAACCACACCCTGCTGCACGGCCGGGAGGCGTTCGCCAGCCGCTCGCCGCGTCACCTGCGCCGGGTCCACGTGCTGGGCGACCCGCCCCTGGAGAACACCGCGCTGGTCGGCACCGGGCGGCGGAGGGACACTGGGAGGAGCTAGGAGGTGGTCACCGTGGTGCCACTGCTGTTGGTTCTGCTCCTCGTGCTCATCCTCTTCGGCGCGGGTTTCGCGGTGAAGATGCTCTGGTGGATCGCGCTCATCGTGCTGGTCCTGTGGGTGCTGGGGTTCCTCGTACGCTCGGGCGGCGGCCGCTGGTACCGCTGGTAGGCCGTCCGCAGGCCGTGGCCGGAGGTCTCGAGGACTCGGAGACTCACAGGCCCTCGAAGTCCACCCCGGAGAGATCCAGGCCCCCGGAGAGGTCCATGAGCGACTGCTCCGTCCAGATGACCTTGCCCTCGGGCGTGTAGCGGGTGCCCCAGCGCTCGGCCAGCTGGGCGACGAGGAAGAGCCCGCGGCCGCCCTCGTCCTCCGCGGCGGCGTAGCGCAGGTGCGGTGAGGTGCTGCTGGTGTCGGCGACCTCGCAGATGAGGTTGCGGTCGCGCAGCAGGCGCACCCGGATCGGGCCTGTGGCGTGCCGGATGGCGTTGGTGATCAGCTCGCTGAGGATCAGCTCGGTGGTGAAGACCGCCTCCTCCAGGCCCCACTCCGTCAGCCGGCGGGTGACGTCGGCCCGGGCGCGGCCCACGACCGCGGGGTCGGAGGGCAGCTCCCAGGTGGCGATGCTGTCGGGCTCCAGGATGCGGGTGCGGGCGACGAGCAGGGCGATGTCGTCGGTCTGGCGGTCGGGCAGCAGGGCGTCGATGACCGCCTCGCAGGTGTCCTGCGGCGTGCGGTCGGGGTGGGCGAGGGTGGTGGCGAGAATGCGCAGGCCGGTGTCGATGTCGCGGGTGCGGTCCTCGACGAGGCCGTCGGTGTAGAGCACGAGGCTGGTGCCCTCGAGCAGGCTCAGCTCCATGGCCTCGAAGGGCAGCCCGCCCAGGCCGAGCGGCGGTCCGGCGGGCAGCTCGGGGAACTCGACGGTGCCGTCCGGGTGGACCAGCGCCGGCAGCGGGTGGCCGGCCCGGGCCATGGCGCAGGTGCCGGTCGTGGGGTCGTAGATGGCGACGAGGCAGGTGGCGCCCGTGATCGAGGACTGGCCGTCGCCCTCGTCGGCCTCCTGGTCGATGCGGGCGACGAGCTCGTCGAGGTGGCCCAGGAGCTCGTCGGGGGGCAGGTCGAGGGCGGAGAAGTTCTGCACGGCGGTGCGCAGGCGGCCCATGGTGGCGGCCGCGTGCAGGCCGTGGCCGACGACGTCGCCGACGACCAGGGCGACGCGGGCGCCCGGCAGCGGGATGACGTCGAACCAGTCGCCGCCCACCCCGGCCTGGGCGGGCAGGTAGCGGTAGGCGACGTCGAGGGCGTTCTGGTCGGGCAGGGCGCGGGGCAGCAGGCTGTGCTGCAGGGTCACGGCCATGGTGTGCTCGCGGGTGAAGCGGCGGGCGTTGTCGATGCACACCGCGGCGCGCGCCGCGAGCTCCTCGGCGAGCGAGAGGTCGTCCTCCTCGAAGGGCTCGCTCTCGCGGGTGCGCCAGAAGTTGGCGATGCCCATCAGGACGCCCCGGGCCTTGAGCGGCACGGTGATGAGCGACTGGAAGCCGTGCTCGAGGACCGCCTGGGTGCGGTCCTCGTCCTGCCAGCGCCAGCCGTGCGCGACGCTCAGGTCGGGGACGAGCACGGGGGTGCCGCTGACGAAGCCGGTGGCCTGCGGGGTGGGCGCGGCGAAGGTGAGCAGCTCGCCCGCCCCGTACAGCGGGCTGTCGTCCCGGGCGCCGCTGAGCGCCACCCGGCGGACCTCGGCCACGCCGCTGCCGACGGTCTCGGGCGGTTCCTCGCCGCGCAGCACGGGCTCGGAGAGGTCGACGGAGACGTAGTCGGCGAAGCCGCGGGCGGCGACGTCGGCGAGCTCCTCGGCGGTGCGCTGCACGTCGAGGGTGGTGCCGATGGCGACGCTCGCGTCGTAGAGCAGGCGCAGCCGGCCGCGCGCCACCTCGGCCTTCCCGGCGAGCGCGCGCAGCTCGGTGGAGTCGCGCAGGGTGGCGACGCTGCCGGGCGGGCCGCCCCGACGGTCGGTGGGCCGCTGATTGACGGCCAGCAGCCGGTCGCCGACGGGCAGCACCTCGTCGCTGGCGACGCGCCGGGAGGCCAGCAGTTCGGCCATCCGGGGGTCGAGGTCGAGCGAGGCCACCGTGCGGCCCTCGACGTCGGGGGGCAGGCCCAGCAGGCGGCGCGCCTCGTCGTTGGCGAGCAGGACCCGGCCCTCGCCGCTGACGATGACGACGCCCTCGCGCACCGCGTGCAGGACGGCGTCGTGGTGCTCGTACATGCGGGTCATCTCGGCCGGGCCCAGGCCGTGGGTCTGGCGCCGCAGCCGTCGGGTGACCAGCGCGGTGCCGGCGGTCGCCAGCACCAGGGCGGCGGCGCCGGCGCCCAGGACGAGCGGCAGCTGTTCGTCGACGGCGCTGCTCACGGAGCTGACCTTGAGGCCGGAGGCGACCATGCCGACGACCCGGCCGTTGTCCGTGACGGGCACGACGACCTGCAGTTCCTTGCCCAGGGGGCCGTTGACCTCCTCGACCGTGACGTGGCCGTTGAGCGAGGGCTCGATGGTGCCGACGAACTTCTTGCCGATCTGGGTGGGGTCGGGGTGGGAGTAGCGGATGCCGTCCCGGTTCATCACGACGAGGAAGTCGACGCCGCCCTGGCGGCGGGTGGCCTCGGCAAGGGGCTGGAGCACTGCGGCGGGGTCGGGGCCCTGCATCGTCTGCACCAGGCCGGGGCCGTGGGCGAACGCCTCGGCGGCGGCGAGCGAGCGGTCGCGCGCCGCCTGGAATCTGTCGGTCCGCGCCTGGAGCAGCAGGGTGACCGCCGCGGCGACGACGAGCAGCAGCACGATCAGCACCTGCAGCACAAACATCTGACCTGCGACGCTGCGCGTGCTCGCCACGGCGAACCAGCGGCCCGAGGGCCTCCAGGAACGGCCCCGGATGCGGGCCATACCCCCATGTCTACCCCGGCGCCGCACGCCGCGCGAACGATACGCGTCGAGCCGGGGCGCGGGACGCGTGTCGCGGGGGCCCCGGCGTCGTTGATCCCGTCGGGCGCCGATCGCCCCCTTCGCACCGTTTCCTCGCCGTCGAGACCAAGGACCTGTAATGCGCGTGTTCCGCACTGCGGCAGCCGCCCTCGGAGGGCTTCTCCTCGCCGTGTCCCCGCTCGCCGGGACGGCCGTCGCCGTGGACGGCCAGTTCGTCTGGCAGGGCCCCAAGGGCAAGCCCTACTCCATCCAGAACCCCCCGAACAACAAGTGCTACGACATGGGCCAGGAGGCTCGCGCGGCCCAGAACTTCACGAAGGGGCCGTTGGCGGTCTTCGCGAAGAAGAAGTGCCAGGGGGCCAAGCGGCTCCTCGCGCCCGGCCAGAAGACCGGGCCCAAGGACGCCTTCCAGAGTGTGATCTTCAGCCCGAAGTGACGGCCCCGGGCGGGGCCAGCTCCACCACCTTCAGCTCGGGCGACGCGAGGATGTCCTTCTCGCAGAACCGGCCGCGCGCCCAGGTGCCCGCCGAGTACAGCTTCGTCTGGTCGGCGTAGTGGGGCGAGGTCGGGTCGGCCGACTGGGAGGTGGTCACCAGCGTCGCGACGTCCGGGCAGGGGTCCTGGCCGAAGGCCACGACCTGGATGTAGCTGGAGCCGGTGCGCACGTCGACGTTGCCCGCACGGGGGTCCCACACGGGGGTGACGAGGTTCAGCACGCCCAGCGCCTCCGGGGCCCCGTGCATCGGGATGCGCTCCCCGCCCCGGGTGACGTACTGGTGCTCGCCCAACGGGGCGTCCGGCGGGATGCCCGCGGCCCGCAGCTCCGCCAGCGCGTCGCCGAAGGCCCGCTGGACGTCGGGGCTGTCCGTCCGCAGCCCGCGGGGGGTGCCCACGGGGTCGGCCGGGTCGAAGGGCACGCCCCACGGCCCGCCGGGCACCGCCCCGAGCTTCAGGGCGAACCGCTCGAAGAGCAGGGCGCCCCGGCTCCCGAGGGCGTACGTGCGGTCCCAGCCGGCCAGGGCGGCGCAGGCCGGACCCACGTCGACGGGGCCCTGCGCCGAGGGCGCCTTCCCGCCGGGGAAGGCCGCGCACATGCGGGCCGCGTCGCCCGCCGCGAGCACGGCCGTCCGGCTGCGGTCGGCGAAGAGCGTCCGCTGCATCGACTCCTTGGTGAAGCCCTTGCCGCGCAGGGCCTCCTCGACGGAGGCGAGGGCCTCGCGGGTGCGGGGCGAGCGCGCGGTGCCGGTGTCGCCGACGATGCGCGGGTAGCCGGTGATCGGGGCGTGGAGGTTGGCCAGCCACGCGCTGTCGTTGGAGTTGAGGACGTAGTCCCTGCGCTGCAGGGACGGCAGCCGCTTCGGGGAGAACAGGCCGGGCTCGACGGAGTCGGGGTCGCTCCCCCAGGCGCACGAGGACGCCGAGCCGTCCAGGACGGGCACCCCCGTCTTCGGGAAGAGCTCCTTGCCCAGCGCGGTGCCGCAGGTGCGCGCCTGCTCGTCGGTGACGTGCGGGACGACCTGGATGTCGCCGTAGAAGGCGTTGCCCGACCGGTCGGTGGCGAGCGTGTTGATCCAGGGCGCGCCCTGGGTGGAGGACAGGGCCTCCTTGATGTCGCCGGTGTCGCGGGCGGTGGCGAAGCCGAACCAGGTGTTCAGACCGCGCAGGTTGGTGGCGTTGGCGTCGCGCAGCGCGTGGGCGGTGCGCGCGGTCCAGGGCAGGTCCACGCCCATGGCGGAGGTCAGTACGGGCCCGTAGCGGGTCTCGTGGAGGGTCCGTTCGACGGTGCCGAGGGTGCCGTCGGCCTTCTTGACCGTCACCTTCACGGTCCGCGGGATCATCTTCTCCCTGACGCCGTCCACCAGATAGGCGGTCGGGTCGTCGGGCGCCAGCTTCAGCTCGTACAGCCCGAAGGTACGGGGCGTGGCGAGGGTGTGGGTCCAGGCGACCTTGTCGTTGTGGCCCTTCTGGACGAAGGGGGTGCCGAGGAGGCCGGCGCCGGAGACGTCGAGCCGGCCGGGGACGGTCAGGTGGATCTGGTAGAAGCGGCTGGCGCCGCGCCAGGGGAAGTGCGGGTTGCCGAGCAGGACGCTGGTGCCCTCGGCGGCGCCGTCGGAGCCGATGGCGATGCCGTTGCTGCCCTTGCCGTCCGCGCCGAGGGTGCGCTCCAGGCCGGCCCGGAAGCGTTCGGCGGCGTCGGCGGGGGCCGGCCGGGCCGCGGCCACCGGCCGGGCGCCGACGATGCCGTCGGCGAGGGCGCCCTGGCCGGTCCAGGACATCAGCGCGTAGAAGAGGCGGTAGACGTCGGTGGGGGTGATGGGCCGCACCCAGGCCGCGCCGCGGCAGGCCGGGTCGGTGACCCGGTCGCGGCCGGTCTCGGCGAGGTAGCGGTTGTAGCCCTCGGCGTAGCCGGTGACGATGTCGCGGACCTCGGGCCGGGGGCCGCGGGGCGCGGGCAGGGCGGCGAGGCGCTCGACCACGCCGGAGTCGTTGATCCGCCGGAAGTGCAGATCGCTGTTGAGGTTGTTCGCGGGCGAGCCGAGCGTGGTGTTGGCCGGGCCGTCGGGGCCGTAGTGGCGCGAGCGCTCGGCGGCGACGGTGAGGAAGTTGTCGGCCAGGACGCAGAGGTTGTCCTTGGCGACCGCGTAGCCGTACCCGTAACCGAGGCCGGTGAAGTCCCGGGCGAGGACGTGCGGGACGCCGTGCTCGGTGTAGCGGATCACCGCGCCGCCCGGGCCGGGCGGCGCGGGGGCCGCGGCGGCCGGCGTGCCGGGCGCGGCGAGCAGGGTGAGCAGCAGGGTCGGGGCGAGACCGAGGCGGAGGGCCGCTCCGCCGCGTGTCGTGACGCGGCGCGTCAGCCGCCACAGGCGCGTGCTCATGCCATGACCGCGCCGTTGCGGGTGCGGTGCACCCGGCTGCGGCGGCCGTCGAGGTGGACGAAGATGCGCTGCAGCCAGCGGTCCCGCCCGTCGTAGCGGGGCGTGAAGTCGGCCCGGCCGTGCAGCACGATGCGGTTGTCGACGAACACCATCTCGCCGGAGCGGAGTTCGACCGAGACGGAGGTGTCGATGAGGGTCTGGCGCAGCCGCTCCAGCGCCTGCTTCGCCTCGTCGTCGAGGGCGACGGTGGCGTTGAAGTCGACGCAGATGTTGGGGTCCTCGGGGCTGCCGTCGAGCACCGGGTGGGCGGCGGTCGGCTCGCCGGAGTGGAAGGAGGGCGGGGGCGCGGTGACGAACCGCGGCTGGTGCAGCACCTCCCGGTCGGCGTCGTCGATCAGCGGCAGGGCGTGCCGGATGGAGGAGACGAGCGTGCCCGCGGGCCGCCCCTGGGCCTGCCGCAGGCAGGTCAGGCCCACGAAGTCCGGGCGGCAGGGGTGGAAGGCGTTCTCCACGTGGAACTCCAGCTCCACGGAACCGGCGTTGCTCTGGGAGCTCTCCAGGCCGCGGACGGGCACCACGTTCTGGACGAGGGCGCCGGACTTCTCCTCGCGGTAGGCGACGATTTCGCCCAGCTGCAGGCCGATCAGGGTGGCGGTGGCGGCGGGGATCGTCGCGTGCCGCTCCACCGACTCCGGCACGCCCGGGGTGTCGGGCAGGGCGTCCTCGTCGATGGGCAGGCCCGCGACGATCAGGGTGCCCTGGGCGCCGGGGTCGTGGCGGTAGGCCCGGACGGCGTCCAGCAGCCGGGCGGGCAGCCGGCAGCTCAGCTCCCGGGCCCGCGCCAGCCAGCCGGGCTCGTCGACGAGGCCGGAGGCGGTGGCCGCGAGCTCCTCGGCCATGGTCCGGAGCGCGGCGCGCTCGGCCCCGGTGAGCTCCAGGCGGTGCTCGTCGACGTACTCGGGTATGCGTGCGGAAATGGCGTTGGCAGTCATCGTGCGGTGCCTTTCGAAGAATTTCCCGCGAGTTCACGAAACGGGCGGCAGGGCGCGGCCGTCGACTTTTCCGTTGGCGGTCAGCGGAATGCGGTCGATCGCGACGAAGTCGGCGGGAATCATGTGGTCGGGCAGGCTTCCCGCCAGGTGGGCGCGGATTCCCGCGCCGTCCACCGGGCCTTTCGCGGCCGGTACGACATAGGCGGTGAGGCGAATGACGCCGGGGCTCGGTTCACGCGGTACGACGACGGCGTCGCGAACTCCCGGATGCTGAGCGATATTAGCCTCGATCTCTCCGAGTTCGACACGGTAACCGCGAATCTTCACTTGATTGTCGATGCGGCCCAGAAAGTCGAGGGTGCCGTCCGGCAGCCACCGTGCGAGGTCCCCGGTGCGGTAGAGCCGGGCGCCGGGCGGCCCGTAGGGGTCGGGCAGGAACCGCTCGTCGGTCAGGTCCGGGCGGCCGAGGTAGCCGCGGGCCACGCCCGCGCCGCCGATGTAGATCTCCCCGGGCACGCCCACGGGCACCGGTTCCAGACGGTCGGTCAGGACGTACATCGTGGTGTTGGGGATCGGCTCGCCCAGCGGGATCAGCTCGGTCTCCGGGAGGTCCACGACGGGCTGCCCGGAGTTGCCGATGGTGATCTCGGTGGGCCCGTACTCGGTGGCGACCCGCGTGCCGTCGGGGCCGGCGAGCGCGGTCCAGCGGGCGGCGAGCGCGGCGGAGAAGGAGTCGCCGGCGGCGATGACGGTGCCGGCGAGGCCGTGGGCCTCCTCCGGGGTGAGCTGGTGGGTCAGCAGGTCCAGGTGGCCGGGGGTCATCTTGACGAAGCTGTAGGGCGCCCCGGCGGCCAGGTGTCGGCCCAGGTCGGCGGTGTCGAAGGGCTCGGGGAGCAGGTGGACGGGCTCGCCGGCGAGCAGCGGGGCGAAGAGGTTGGGGATGCCGAGGTCGAAGGAGATGGAGGAGAAGACGGGTGCGCCGCCGGCGCCCCGGGCCACGTACGCGTCGAGCGTCCACAGCAGGTAGTTGGCCAGGCCCCGGTGCTCGATCATCACGCCCTTGGGCGTTCCGGTGGATCCGGAGGTGTAGATGACGTACGCCAGGTGACCGGGATCGACGCGGACGTCCGGGGGGCTCGCGGGGCGCGCGTCGACGGCCGCGCGGTGCTCGTCGAGGAGGACCAGCGTACCGTCGTGGAGCGGCTCGAGGACGGCGCGGTGCGTCGAGGTCGTCACGAGCAGCGGGCAGG
>KL569388.1:27033-34313 GCA_000715685.1 Streptomyces lilacinus | reverse complement strand
CTCCAGCATCCGCCGGGTGCGGGCCTCCGGCAGGTCGGGGTCGAGGGGGAGGTAGCCGGTGCCGGCCTTCCACACGCCGATCAGCGCGGGCAGCAGGTCGGGGGTGCGGCCGAGGCTCACGCCGACGAGGGTGTCGGGGCGGGCGCCGAGGGCGAGCAGGTGGTGGGCGACGCGGTTGGAGCGCTCGTCCAGGTCCCGGTAGGTGAGCGTCTCCTCGCCGACGCGCACGGCGGGCGCGTCGGGCGTGGCAGCCGCCTGCGCGCGGAGCAGGTCGACGACGGTGGCCGTGCCGCGGTCGATCACCGGGCCGGTGCTCCAGGTCCGCAGCACCGCCTCCCGCTCCCGGGGCGGCAGGCAGGCGGCGTGGGCGTCGCCGTCGGGGTCGGCTGCCATGGCCTCGAGCACCGCCCGGTACATGAGGGCGAGCCCGTCGAGACGGTCCGGGGCGAGGGCGCCGGGGGCGGTGCGCAGGCGCAGCCGACCGTCGTGGGCGAGGACGTGGAGGCCGTGGCCGGCGATGTCGTGGGCGGTGGCGACGTACTCCTCGGCGTCGTCGAGTGCGTCGAAGAGGGCGTGGGCCGCGCGCTCGGCGGCCGGAGCGGTGGTGCCGCGGGGGACGTGGCGGTGGGGCCAGTTGGCGCGTTCTGTCTCCGCGACGCGGGCGACGAGGTCGCGCCAGGTGGGGGCGGTGCGCTCGTGGCCCAGCGGCAGCGTGACGCGGTGCAGGGCCGTGTCGCAGGTCCGCTCCCCCGGAGCCGTGCCGGGATGGGCCACGACATCCGTACGGAAGGCCGGTTCGGCGGTGAGCATGCCGAGCACCTTGAGGTGGGCGGCGAGCAGCACGGTGGGCAGGGGCGCGTCGGCGGCGGCCGCGAGGGCGGTGAGGCCGTCGGCGAGGTCGGTGTGGTCGACGGTCCGCTCGAGCGCCTCGGCCGGGCCGTCCGGGCCGGCGGCCCAGGCGCGTGGCAGGGCGAACGGCGCGTGGCGTGCGGCGAGTTCGCGCCAGTGGCGGCGGCCCGCCCGGTCGAGGAGGCCGTCCCGCTCGGCCGCCGCGCAGGGCGCGTGCCGGAGCACGGGCTCCGTCGCCGCGTCGTGGCCCGCGACGACGCCGTCGTAGGCGCGGAGCAGCTCCGCCAGGACGGCGTCGGGGGCGGCGGCGAGGGCGCGGTGGACGGCGACGAGCAGCACCCAGGTCCCGTCCGCTTCCTCGACCGCGGTCAGGCGCAGCAGGGGCGGGGTCGCGGTGTCGAAGGGCTTGCCGCGCTCGGCGTCGAGGAGCGCGGCGAGCCGTCGGGCGCGGTCGGCGACGTCGAGGCCGCGGTGGTCGTGCACGGTCAGGGGCGGTCGGGCCTCGGCGTGGACCCGTCGCAGCAACTCCGGGCCGGCGGCCGGGCCGAGGGAGACGCGCAGCAGGTCGTGGGCGCGCACGACGGCGGCGGCCGCCGTCCCGAGGGCGTCCGGGGAGAAGGGGGCGGGGCGGGTGACGCGCCGGGCGGCGACGTCGGCGCCCTCGGCGGCGGGCCCGTCCGCGAAGCGGGAGAGCGGGTGGGCGTCCACGACGTCGCCGGGCAGGCGGGCGCGGTCGCCGGCGCCGATGAGCGCGAAGGGCTCCGGGTGCGGGGTCATGGTTCCTCTCCTACGGGGGGTGACGGGTCCTACGGGGTGAGGGGTCCTACGGGGTGACGGGCGCGGGCCGGCCGAGGGCGGCGCGGACGGCGGCCATGACGTCGGCCATGGCGGAGTGCAGGAAGAAGTGGTCGCCGGGGAACGTCCGCAGGCGGCACGTCGCGCTGGTCCGCTCGCGCCATCCGTGCAGGGAGGCGAGCGGTACGGAGGGGTCGGCGGTGCCGCCGAGGACGGTGACGGGCACCGGCAGCGGGGGCCCGGGGCGGTACTCGTAGGTCTCGAGGACGGAGAAGTCGGCGCGCAGCGTGGGGAGCATCAGCGCCATCAGCTCGTCGTTCTCCAGCAGTTCGCGGGGAGTGCCGTTGAGGAAGCGCAGTTCGCGGCGGAGCTCCTCGTCGGTGGCGTCGTGCACGACGGGGCGCCGGCGGGGCGTGCCGGGGCCGGCGGCGCCGGAGACGAAGAGGTGGTCGGGCAGGGGCAGGTCGCGCTCGCGCAGGGTGCGGGTCAGCTCGAAGGCGAGCAGGCCGCCCATGCTGTGCCCGAAGAGCGCGTAGGGGCGGTCCAGGGCGCCCTCGAGGCCGTCGGCGAGGGCGTTGACCAGGGGCCGCAGCCGGCTGATGGGCGGCTCCCCCAGGCGTCGCCCGCGTCCGGGCAGTTCCACCGGGCAGACCCGGAGCGAGCCGGGGGCGGCGGTGCGCCAGCGGTGGTAGACGGCGGCGCTCCCGCCCGCGTAGGGCAGGCAGAAGAGCCGGTGCCCGCCCTCCTGCCGGAGGTCGTGGTCGGTCAGCCACTTACCGTCCACGGGAGATCTCCTCCTCCCGTATCCGGCCGTAGTCGAGCCGGACGAGCCGGTCGGCCACATGGAAGTACTGGTCGTCGTGGCTGATCACTACGATCCCCTTGTTCCTTTCCCTCAGTTCGGCGAGGAGCTCGGTGTAGAAGAACTCCTTGAACACCGGGTCCTGGTCCGCGGCCCATTCGTCGAAGACGTAGCAGGGCCGGTCCGCGAGGTAGGCGGTGACCAGGGCCAGGCGTTTGCGCTGGCCCTGGGACAGCGCGGTGGTGGAGAAGCGGTCGTCCACGACCTGTCTCTTATACACCGAAGAGGAAGAAGTCCGAGAAGACGGCGGAGAACTGGCTCCGGTACGCCTCGCGGTTGTCCGCGGTGATCTCGGTGCCGTCGACCTGGACGGTGCCCTTCTCCGGTACGTAGAGGCCGGTGAGCAGCTTGGCGAGGGTGGTCTTGCCGCTGCCGTTGCCGCCGACGACGAAGAGGACCTCGCCGCGGCGGAAGGTGATGTCGAGCGGGCCCAGGACGAACTCCTCGCCGCGGGCACCGGGGTAGGTGTGGGTGACGCCCCGGAACTCGAGCCGCTCCCACCGCTCGAATCCGGTGGTCGGCTCCGCCGGTCGGGTCTCCCGGCCGGCGGACTCGAGCAGGTCCAGGCGTTCCTCGATGGTGCGCAGGGCGACGGAGGCCCTGCCGAGCACGGGCAGCCAGGTCAGGACGCCCTGGAGGCTGGAGACCATGAACAGCAGCACCATCACGCTGTCGGTCAGCGTCCGGGTGGAAAGGGCGAACCAGAGCGGGAAGCAGAAGAGCAGCACCCCGATCAGGCCGAAGAAGACGGCCTGACCGCCGCCGGCCGCGCCCTCGAAGACGGACAGGCCCACGACGCTGTTCCGGCGGTACGCGGACGCGGTGGCGTCGAGTCGCTCGCCGGCGAGGGCCTCGCGCCGCCGGCGGTCGAGTTTGAGCTCCTTGGTGCCCTCGGTGACGGCGCGGAAGTGCTCGAAGAGCCGGTCCTGTTCCTCGCGGGCGGCGCCGAGCCGGCGCAGCCCGTAGTGGGCGAAGAGCCGGTAGACGGCCACGCCGAGGGCGGTGGCGACGAGCGAGGCGAGGGCGACGGCGGGCGAGACGACGGCCATGTAGGCGAGGCACACGGCGACGAACGCGGCGCTGAAGCACACCATCGGCAGTCCGGGCAGGGCGTCGGCGATGACCACGACGTCGTCGGAGAGCGCCGAGTAGAGCCGGGGGGTGCCGGTCTTCTCCACGGTGCGCAGCGGTGCGCCGAGGATGGCGTCGGTCAGGCGGCGGCGCAGGCTCTGGATGAAGCCCTGGGAGAGCCGGAAGAGGAGGTTCTGGGAAAGGAAGCGGGTGACGACGGTGGCGACGCACAGGCCGGTGAAGAGCCAGACGAGGCCGGCCGGGACGTTCCCGGCGCGGGCGAGCGCGAGGTTGACCACCGCGATGAAGGCGGCGCCGGCCCCGCCGCTGACGACGCTCGCGGCGAGCGCCAGCAGGAAGGGCCGGCGCGCGGAGCGCAGCAGGTAGGTGAACAGGCCCACGGCTCAGCCCTCTTCCGGGGCCAGGAGCAGCTGCCTCAGGTCGGCGACGGGCCGGTCGGGGCCGGCGGTGACGGCGTCCAGGAGGCGCGGCCACCGGCGGGTCATCGCGCCCACGGCCCGGGCGTCGAGGTGGTCCAGGGCGTGGAGCCACATGCCGCGCAGGGTGCCGGTGTCGTCCTGGCGCATGATGAGCGCGAGGTCGACGGCCGAGGCCTCGAAGTCGACGACGACCTCGGGGAAGACGTAGTCGTCGCCCAGGTCCGGCTGGTCCAGGGGCGCGACGGTCAGGCCGGGCAGGTCCAGGGCGGGCACGGTGGCGTTGAGGAGGTTGAAGGAGACCGCGGCGGGGTCGTGGCCGTCGGTGACGACGCCGTCGAGGGCCCACAGCGGGGCGCTCTGGTGGGCGTAGGCGGCGAGCGTCCGCTCCCGGACCTGGCGGAGCAGGTCGCGGAAGGTCAGGGGGCCGGAGAGGTCGGCGCGTACGACGAGGTGGTTGACGAAGTAGCCGATGAGGGCGTGCGTCTCGGGCCGTTCGCGGCCGGCGACGGGGAAGTCCACGGGGATGTCGTCGCCGCCGGAGTAGGCGGCGAGCAGGACGTCGTAGGCGGCGAGCAGCACCATGAAGAGGGTGGCGCCCTCCTGCCGGCCGAGGTCCGCGAGGGCGTCGGCGACGCCGGCGTCGACGGTGAAGCCGTGGGCGGCGCCGGTGGCGGGGCTTCCGGCCTGGTGGGCGGGTGCGGTGAAGCGCAGCGTGGGCGGCAGCTCGGCGAGCTCGCGCCGCCAGTGGGCGAGGTCCTCCTCGAGGGCGCCGTCGGCCAGTTGGCGCTGCTGCCAGGCCGCGACGTCCGCGAACTGTGCGGGCAGCGGGGTCGGCCGCGGCTCGGTGCCCGTGACGCGGGCGCGGTAGAAGGCGGACATCTCGTCGAAGAGCACGCCGTAGGACCAGTTGTCCGTGACGAGGTGGTGGATGACCTGGACGAGGACGTGCTCGTCGTCGGCGAGCCGGACGAGGGTGGCGCGGACCAGGGGTTCCTCGGCGATGCGGAAGGGGCGGTGCTCCTCCTCCTTGATCAGTGCGCGCAGGGCGGCGGCCCGGTCGGTGTCGTCGAGGGAGCGCAGGTCGACGTGGGTGACGGGCCAGGTGTCGGCGGCCGCGGTCAGCTGGACGGGCCGGCCGGGGCCGTCGGCGACGACGCGGGAGCGCAGCGCCTCGTGGCGCCGCACGATGTCGTCGAGGGCGCCGCGCAGGGCCGGCTCGTCGAGCGTGCCGCGCAGCGCGAGGGCGGTGAGGACGTTGTGGAAGGGGTCCTCGGCGGGCACGGGCTGGTGGAGGACGAGTTCCTCCTGGGCGAAGGACAGCGGGAGGGGGCCGGAGCGGTCGGCCACCGGAACGGGGGCCGGGGCCGCGTCGGTGCTCCCCTCCGCCGTCCGCGCGGCGAGGTAGGCGGCCATGCGGGCGACGGTGGTGTGGTCGAACAGGTCGCGCAGCGGGACCCGGACGCCGTGGTCCGCGCCGAGGCGGGTGGCGAGCCGGGTCATGAGCAGGGAGTGGCCGCCGAGGTCGAAGAAGTCGTCGTGCGCGCCGACCCGTTCGACACCGAGGAGGTCCTGCCACGCCTCGGCGACGGACCGCTCGAGGGCGTCGCGGGGCGCGGTGTACGACGGCTCGGCGTGCGCGGCGGGGTCGTCGGGCGCGGGCAGGGCGTCCTGGTCGACGCGGCCGTCCGCGGTGAGCGGGAGGGCGGGCAGGACGACGACGGCCGCGGGCACGAGGTAGTCGGGCAGGTGCCGGGCGAGGTGGGCGGTCAGGTCGTCGGGGGCGGGCGGCCGGGGGCCCGCGGGGACGACGTGGGCGACGAGCCGGGTCCGGCCGTCCGGCCGGGGGCGGGCGGTGACGACGGCCCGGCGGACGTCGGCGTGGCGGGCGAGTTCGGCCTCGATGCGGGCGGTGTCGGCCCGGAAGCCGCGCACGGTGGCCCGGTCCGCGGCGCGGCCGAGGAGCTCCGGGGTCCCGTCGGCGCGGAGGCGGGCCAGGTCGCCGGTGCGGTGCAGCCGGCCCGGTGCCGAGGCGGGGCCGTCGGTGAGGTGCTCGTCGTCGAGGTCCGGCCGGTCCAGGTAGCCGTGGGCCAGGCCAGGGCCGCCGATGTGCAGCTCGCCGGGGACGCCGGCGGGCACGGGCGTGCCGAAGCGGTCGAGGACGAGGGCGCGGACGCCGGCCGGGACGGTCCCCCCGTCGGTCGGGACGTCGCCGGTCTCCACGGTGCCGTAGAGGTGGTGCAGCCGGGCCCGGGACCGGGCGGCGAACCGTTCGCGCAGCGGGGTCGGCAGTGCCTCCCCGCCGCACAGCACCCGGCGCAGCCCGGTGGGGAGTTCGGTGCCCGGCTCGGCGAGGAGGAGGTCGAGCGTGGAGGGGGTGAGGCGGAGGGCGGTGACGCCCTCGTCGTGGAGGGTCCGCGCCAGGTGCGCGGGGTCGTCGTGGCCCGGCCGGCGGGTGAGGACGAGCGTCGCGCCGGCCGTCAGGGGTCGCAGCAGCTCCTCGGGCGCGGTGCCGGCGGGGGACGGCGCGGCGTGCAGGACCCGGTCGGTCGCGTCCAGGTCCCAGGTCTCGCGGGTGCGCAGCAGCCGTGCTCCGGCGGCGGCGTGGGTGACGAGGGCGGCCTTGGGTCGGCCGGTGGTGCCGGCGGTGTGGCGGACGTACGCGAGGGCCTCGGGGTCGGGGGCGTCGGTCGGGTCGTCGGCGGGCTCGGCGTCCAGGGCGGGGCCGAGGTCGGCGGGGCAGAGGATCTCGGCGTCCACCGGGGGCAGGGCCGCCAGGAGGTGGGGCTCGGCCAGGAGCAGGGGCGGCTGCGCGTCGTCGAGGAGGGCGGCCGTGGTCGGCGAGGCGGGGTCCAGCGGGACGAGGGCGCCGCCGGCCTTGAGCACCGCCAGGACGGCGACGACGAGTTCGGGCGAGGGGTCCATGACGACGGCGACGAGCACGTCGCGGCGCACGCCGAGGCGCCGCAGGTGGTGGGCGAGCCGGTTGGCGCGGCCGTTGAGCTCCTCGTAGGTGAGGGTCCGGCCGTCGCAGCGGACGGCCTCGGCGCGGGGCGAGCGGTGGGCCCGCTCCTCGACGACCCGGTGGAGCGGAGGGCTCGCCGGGGTGGTCGTGGTGTCCGGGGCGGGCAGGCTCCGGAGCTCGGTGTCGTCGAGCAGCGGGAGCCCGCTGAGGGGCAGGTCGGGGTCGGCGGCGACGGCGCGCAGGATCCGCTCGAAGAGCGCGGCCAGCCGGCGGGCGGCCGGCTCGTCGTAGAGGTCGGTGT
>KL569388.1:25676-26751 GCA_000715685.1 Streptomyces lilacinus | reverse complement strand
CCGGCGGGCGGCCGGCTCGTCGTAGAGGTCGGTGCTGTACTCGAGCCGGCCCCACACCGCGCCGTTGTCCTCGAACATGTCGAGGAGGAGGTCGAATTCGGCCTTCTTCGCCTCGAGCGGCACCGGCTCGGCGCGGACGGGGCCCTGGTCCCAGGTGGGGACGGGGATGTTCTGGTAGGAGACCAGGACCTGGAAGACGGGGGTGTGGGCGAGGGACCGCTCGGGCTGGAGCTGCTCGACGAGGCGTTCGAAGGGGACGTTCTGGTGGTCGTAGGCCTCCAGGCAGACCGCGGCGACGCGGCGCACGACCTCGCGGAAGGCGGGGTCGCCGCCGAGGTCGGTGCGCAGGGCGAGGGTGTTGACGAACAGGCCGATCAGCGGCTCGAGTTCGACGAGGGTGCGGTTGGCGACGGGGGTGCCGACGACGACGTCGTCGGTGCCGGCGAGCCGGGCGACCATGGCCTTGAAGGCGGCGGTGAGCACCATGAAGAGCGTCGCCCCCTCGCCGCGCGCCACGTCCTGCAGGCGGGCCAGCAGCTCGGGCGGGAGGGTGAGCGGCACGGAGGAGCCGCGGTAGGTCTTCTCCCGGGGGCGGGGGAAGGTGGTGGGCAGGCCGGTCTCGGCGGGGAGGTCGGCGAGGCGCTCCTTCCAGTGGGCGAGGTCCGCCTCCCAGGCGGCCTGGGCGGCGGGGTCGTTCTGCCACAGCGCGAAGTCGGCGTACTGCACCTCCAGCGGCGGCAGTTCGGGGTCGCGCCCGTCGGCGAGGGCGCCGTAGACGCCGGTCACCTCGCGCATGAGGACGTCCATGGACCAGCGGTCGGCGACGATGTGGTGGATGTTGACCAGCACCACGGCCTCGTCGCCGGCCAGGTCGAGGATCTCGGCGCGGAAGAGCGGGCCCGCGGCGAGGTCGAAGGGCGTGGCGACGAGCAGGGCCTCGCGCCGCTCGATCTCCGCGGGCACCGCCTCGGGGGCCAGGTGCCGCAGGTCGACCGTGCGGATGTCGGGCGGCAGGTCGTCGCGGACCCGCTGGACGGGCCGGCCGCCGGACTCGGTGCTGTCTCTTATACACATC
>KL569388.1:23626-25456 GCA_000715685.1 Streptomyces lilacinus | reverse complement strand
GGTGAAGACGGTCCGCAGCGCCTCGTGGCGGCGGACGACCTCCTGGCAGGCGCGGGCGAAGAGCTCGGGCCGGAAGTCGCCGCGCAGGCGCAGGGCGGCCGAGATGACGTACGAGGCGCTGTTGGCGGAGAAGCGGTCCAGGAACCAGAACCGGCTCTGGGAGAACGCCAGCGGCACGGGCGCGGCCGGGTCCTCGCGCGGCACGACCGTTCGGGACGGCGTGCGTTCGATGCCCTCGGCGCGCAGCAGGTTCTCCAGCAGCTCGAGGCGCTGGGCGGAGAGGTGGAAACGTCCGGCGGTGCTCACGGGTGCTGCCTTCCTGCGGAGGTCCGGGAACCGTCGAGGGCCTGCTCGACCTGGTCGTCGCTCAGGGCGCTCAGGCGGACGAGGAGTTCGGCCGTCTTCTCGACGACCGCGCCGCTCGCGGGGTCGGCGACCAGGGCCTCGGCGAGGCCGGCGACGGTCGGCCGGCTGAAGACGCGGTGGAGGGGACGTCCGTGCGGAAGGCGTCCCTGAGCCGGGCGACGATGCGGGTGCTGAGCAGCGAGTGGCCGCCGAGGTCGAAGAAGTCGTCGAGGACGCCCACCCGGTCCAGGCCCAGCACCTCCGCCCAGATGCCGGCGACGACCTCCTCGACGGGGCCGCGCGGGGCGACGTACGCGGAGCGCAGGTCGCCGCGGGCGGTGTCGGGGGCGGGCAGGGCCTTGCGGTCGATCTTGCCGTTGGGGGTGAGCGGCAGCGCCGGGAGGAGGACGAACGCGGACGGGAGCATGTAGTCGGGCAGGGACCGGGCGAGCGCGGTCCGCAGCCCGGGGACGAGCCGGGCGGCGCGGCGCCGCTCGGCGCCGTTGACGTACGCCTCCCAGCGCGGCGGCTCCTGCGGGGCGTGCGGGGCGCGGCGCGGGGCCGGTGGCAGGGGCCCGTCGGCGTCGGCGCGCCGGGCGACCAGGTCGAGCAGGCCGTCGGCGTCGTGGGCGGACCAGTCGAGGTCGATGCGGTAGCCGGTCTCCTGGCCGAGCAGCCACAGCTCCTCGGGGTCGGCGGCGTCCGCCACCGGGCTGTCGGTGACCTCGCGGCGCAGGGCGGCGACGGTGGCGCGGGGGTCCTCGGCGAGGCGGCGCAGCAGGTGGGTGAAGGGCCGCAGGCGGGCGTTGGGGATGCCGTGGACGGCGAGGGTCGCGGGCCAGCGCTCGGTGAGGAGGGTGCGCAGGGCGGGCACGGTCAGTCCCTCGGCGCCCCAGTCGAGCCAGTCGACCTCCTCCCGGGGGCCGTCGTCGGGGCGGCCCACGGTGAGCAGGACGTCGTAGCGGAAGCGGGTCATCTCGTTGGCGTACGTGCCGCGCTTGGGGACGATCCGGACGTCGGTGACGTCGGGGTGCCGGGCCGCGAGGGCGGTGAACAGACCGGGGTCGATGACCAGTTCGCCGTCGTCGGCGCCGGCGCGGCGGACGCGGGCGGCCAGTCGCTCGGCGGTGACGTCGTCGTCGGCGCGGTGGAGCTCGACGGAGGCGTGGAAGGCCTCCAGCAGCGGCAGGCTGCGGACGTCGCCGACGACGAGCGTGCCGCCCGGCGCGACGCGCCGCAGGGCGCCCTCGAGGACCGCCAGCAGGTAGCGCTCGTCGGAGAAGTACTGCACGACGGAGTTGAGGACGACGGCGTCGAAGCGGCCCTCGGGCAGCGCGTCGAGGTCGTGGCCGGCGCGCTCGAAGAGCTCGACGTTCCCGAGCGAGCGCTCCGCGGTGCCGCGCCGCAGCCGCTCGAGGGCGACGGCGGAGATGTCGGTGCCCCAGTACCGCTCGAGGTGCGGCGCGGTGCGGTAGAGCAGCAGGC
>KL569388.1:22289-23341 GCA_000715685.1 Streptomyces lilacinus | reverse complement strand
AGATGTGTATAAGAGACAGTGTCGAAGTCGGCCTCGGTGCCCTCCTGCCGGGTCTCCTCGCCGGTGTCGTCGTAGGCGGTGTCGTCGTAGGCGGTGTCCCAGATGCCGCGCCACTGGTCGAGCTTCTCCAGCTGCTCCGGGCCGGCCTCGGCGGCGCCGGGCGGGGAGTCGGCGGCCACGACGTAGGCCACGAGGCGCTGGTCGCCGGGGGTGTCCTCGCGGACGGCGGCGACGGCGTGCTCGACGCCCTCCTCCTGTTCCAGGACGGCCTCGATCTCGCCGAGTTCGATGCGGTAGCCGCGCAGCTTGACCTGGTGGTCGAGCCGGCCGAGGAACTCGATGCCGCCGTCCGCCCGGCGGCGTACGAGGTCGCCGGTGCGGTAGAGGCGGTCGCCGAGACCGAGGGGGAAGGGGTGGGTGACGAAGCGTTCCGCGGTGAGCTCGGGCCGGCCCAGGTAGCCGCGGGCGAGGCCGGCGCCGCCGATGCACAGCTCGCCCGGGACGCCGGGCGGCACGAGTCGGCCCTCGGCGTCCATGACGTGCAGCTCGGTGTTGGCGATCGGCTCGCCGATCGAGATCCGCTCGTCGTCGACCCGGGCGACCGAGGACCAGATGGTGGTCTCGGTGGGCCCGTACATGTTCCACAGCGTCACGCCGGTGGCGAGCAGGCGGCGGGCCAGGTCGGTGGGGAGCGCCTCGCCGCCGGCCAGGGCCGTGAAGCCCGGGCCGCCGCGCCAGCCGGTGTCGAGCAGCATGCGCCAGGCGGAGGGCGTGGCCTGCATCATCGTGGCCCCGGAGGTCACGAGGGCGGTGGCCAGGCGCGCGCCGTCGGTGACGGTCTCCCGGTCGGCGAGGACGACGCGGGCGCCCTCGACCAGCGGCAGCAGCAGTTCGAGCATCGAGATGTCGAACGCGAAGGTGGTGACGGCGAAGAGGCTGTCCTCGCTGCTGATGCCCGGCCGTTCCTTCATCGCCTTGAGGAAGTTGCCCAGCGCGCCGTGCGGCACCTGGACGCCCTTGGGGCGGCCGGTCGAGCCGGAGGTGTAGATGAC
>KL569388.1:19769-22002 GCA_000715685.1 Streptomyces lilacinus | reverse complement strand
CCCGCTCGTCGGGGGCGACGGCCGGCTCGGCGGCGAGCTCGGCGCGCAGCTCGTCGACGCACAGCGCCTCGGCCGGCACCGGTCCCAGGGCCTCCAGCACGGAGCGCTGGGTCAGCAGGACCGGCAGCCCGGAGTCCTCCAGGGTGAAGGCGATCCGCTCCGGGGGGAAGCCGGGGTCCAAGGGCACGTAGGCGCCGCCGGCCTTGAGGACCGCGAGGAGCGCCACGACCAGGTCGGCGGTGCGCTCCATGCAGATGCCGACGAGGGCGTCCCGGCCGACGCCCAGCCTCCGCAGTCGGTGAGCGAGTTGGTTGGCGCGCCGGTCGAGTTCGCCGTAGCGGAGCACCTCGTGGCCGGCGCGCAGCGCCTCGGCCTCGGGCGCGACGGCGGCCTGCTGGGCGAAGCGGCGGTGGGCGAGCAGGGGCCCGGTCCACTCCCGCCGGGTGAGGTTGCCCTCCTGCCGCAACCCGTGCTCCTCGTCGGGGGCGAGCATCGGCACGGCGCCGATCGGCCGGTCGGGGTCGGCGAGGAGGTTCTCCACCAGCAGCCGCAGGTGCCGCGCCATGCGCTCGACGGTGGTCGCGTCGAAGAGGTCGGTGTTGAACTCGAACCAGCCGCTGAGCCCGTCGGGCCGGTCGAAGACCTGCAGCTCCAGGTCGAAGCGGCTGGTGGAGCTCTCCACGGCGACGGGTTCCATGCGCAGTCCCACGCCGTCGAAGGAGGGCAGCGGGATGTTCTGGTACATGAAGGAGACCTGGAAGACCGGCGAGCGCGACAGGTCGCGCCGCGGGTGCAGCTCCTCCACCAGGCGCTCGAAAGGCAGTTCCTGGTGGGCGAAGGCATCGAGGGACACCTGCCGGACGCGGGCCAGGAGCTCGCGGAAGGAGGGGTCGTCCGACAGGTCGGTGCGCAGGGCGAGGGTGTTGGTGAACAGGCCGATGAGGCGTTCGATCTCGGGGCGGCCGCGGCCGGCGACGGGCACGCCGACGACGATGTCCTCCTCGCGGCTGTAGCGGTGCAGCAGCACCAGGAAGGCCGCGAGGACGGTCATGAAGGGGGTGGCGCCCTCGCCGCGGCTCACCTCCCGCAGCCGGTCCATCACGGGTCCGGGCAGGTCGAAGGGGCGGGAGCCGCCCCGCATGCTCTGCACGGCGGGGCGCGGCCGGTCGGTGGGCAGCTCGAGGACGGCCGGGGCGCCGGCCAGGGTCCGCTTCCAGTGGTCGAGGTCGGCGTCGAGCGCGTCGCCCTCGAGCCGCTCGCGCTGCCACACGGCGTAGTCGGCGTACTGGATCGGCAGCGCGGGCAGGTCCGGCTCGCGGCCGGCGGTGTACGCGCCGTAGAGCGCGACCAGTTCGTCGAAGGCGACGGAGGTCGACCACAGGTCGCCGGCGATGTGGTGCATCGTCAGCAGGAGGATGTGCTCCTCGGGCGCCAGGCGCAGGAACTTCATGCGCAGCAGCGGTCCGGTGCCCAGGTCGAAGGGGCGGGTGAACTCCTCGCGGGCGAGCTTGCGGATGCCGTCCTCGCCGTCGGGCCCGCGCAGGTTCTCGCACGCGGTGACGGTCACCTCCACCTCGCCCGTCTCGGCGACGACCTGCACCGGCCGTCCGTCGGCGCCCTCGAAGGTGGTGCGCAGCGACTCGTGGCGGCGGACGAGCTCGGCGCAGGAGCGGCGCCAGGCCTCGAGGTCGAGCCGGCCGTGGACGCGCATGGCGCCGGGGATGTTGTAGGCGGCGTTGCCGGGCGTGAGCTGCTCGAGGAACCACATGCGCTGCTGCGAGAAGGAGGCCGGGAACGTGCGCCGGCGCTTCCCGCGGCCGCGGAGCCGCTCGGCGAGCAGGGCCCGCTTCTGTTCGGGTGTCAGGTCTCCCAGGTCGGTGGCGCTCATGCGCGGTCCCCCTTCTCGCTCCGGTCGTACGTGCTCCCCCGCGTGCCCGGCCCCGCCGCTTCCTCGGCGAGCACCTGCTGGAGCATGGCTTCCACTTCTTCGTCGGACAGGCCGTCGAGGCCGTCCGGGTCGAGGTCCGGGCCGTCCTCCGGCTCGTCGCGCCGCAGCGCCCGGATGGTGTCCTCCGGCTTGGCCCCGCCGCGGCCGCCGGCCTCGAGGAGTGCGGCGGTACGGGCCACGGTGGGCTCGGCGAAGAACTCCTTGAGGTCCAGCTCCGCGTCGAGGCGGGTCCGGATCGTCGCCCCGATCTGCACCGCGGCCAGCGAGTGGCCGCCGAGGGCGAAG
>KL569388.1:16198-19502 GCA_000715685.1 Streptomyces lilacinus | reverse complement strand
GCGGCCAGCGAGTGGCCGCCGAGGGCGAAGAAGTCGTCGTCGGCGCCGATGCCGTCGATGCCCAGGACCTCCTGCCAGACGGCCGCGACGGCCCGTTGCAGGTCGCCGGCCGGCTCGACATACGGCGTGGGCAGGTCGGGGCGCGGGTGGCCGCCGGCCGGGGGCGCGCTGCGCGCGGCCTGCCGGGCCATGAGCTCGGGCGTGATCGTCCGGGCCAGGCGGCGCGCGGCCGCGAGGTCGAGGTGGGAGACGACGACCTGCGCGGGGAGCGCGGGTGCGGCCAGGACGCGGGCGAAGGCGGCCACGCCGTCCGCCTCGGCGATGCCCTCGGCGAGGGTGCGCAGCACGGCGGTCCCGTCGGTGGGATCCTCGGCGGCGGGGGCGCTGGTGGCGGCGGCGGTGGCCTGCTCGATCTGGTCGGTCATCGCGTCGACGTCGTTGATCCGCTTGAGCGTGAAGCCGGTGATCTCCACCAGCCGGCGGCCGTCCGGGTCGAGGATGTCGATGTCGCAGCCGAGGGTCTCGCCGTCGTCGCGCGAGCCGTTGAGGCGGACGTCGCAGAAGACGGTGCCGGTGAGGGCGGCGGAGACGCGGACGCGGCTGTAGGTGAAGGGCAGGTAGTAGCCGTCCTTCATCTGGATGCGGGCGGAGACGCCGGCGACGTCGAGGAGCGCGGGGTGGAGCCCGTAGGCGTCGAGGTCGGTCAGGAAGGCGTCGTCGAGGCCGAGTTCGACCAGGAGCCGGCCGTCGCCCACGTGGACCCGGCGCAGGCAGTGCCAGCGGGGGCCGAGGGTGAAGTCGATCCGGCCGCCCTGGGCGAGGAGGTTCAGCTTGAACAGGCGGGTCAAGAGACAGCGACGAGCCGGGCGTCGCCGAGCTCCCGGCGCAGCGCGTCGAGGTCGCGGACGGGGGCGTGATCGGCTCCGGCTCCGGCGTCGGCTTCGGCTTCGGCTTCGGCTTCGCGGAAGGTGACGGTGCCGACGGCGTGGGTCTGCCAGGTGCCGGCGTCGGCGGTGCCGTCGTTGCTGCGCACGGTGAAGCGGAGGCGGTCGCCGTGGGGTTCGACGGTGGTGTGCAGGCGCCGGGTGCGGCCGTCGGGGACGACGACGGGCAGGGCGAAGAGCACGTCGTGGAGTTCGACGTCGCGCCCCTCCGCCCGGTCGGCGACGGCGGCCCGTACGAGTTCCAGGTAGGTCGTGCCGGGCACGAGGCCGTGGCCCATGATGCGGTGGTCGTCGACGATCCAACTGTCGGCGGTGGTGAGCGTCGTGACGTAGGTGCGCGTCTCCCCGGCGGGGTCGCCGAGGCGCCGCAGCAGGGGGTGGCCGGTCGGCTCGCCCTCGGGCTCGGCGCCCGGGCCGAGCCGGGCGGCGAGGCCCGCGGCCATGCCGATGCCGCGCCAGGTGTCCCAGGCGATGGCCGTCACCGGGGTGCCGGTGGTGCGGCGGCGCCACTGCGCCCAGGCGTCGAGGAAGGCGTTGGCCGCGCAGTAGTCGCTCTGGCCGGGGCCGCCCAGCAGGGCGGTCAGCGACGAGCACAGGACGAGGAAGTCGAGCTCGTCGCCGGTCTCGTCCAGCACGTCGGCGAGGACGAGGGTGCCGAGGGTCTTGGCGGCGAGCACCTCGTCGGCGTCCTGGCGCGACTTGCCCGTGATCAGGCCGCGCGAGGGCAGGCCCGCGGCGTGCACGACGCCGCTGAGCGGCCCGTGGCGGCGCAGCTCGGCGACGGCCCGGCGCAGCTGGGCGGCGTCGGTGACGTCGCCCTGGAGGACGACGACGCGGGCGCCGGCCTCGCGCAGGGCGCGCAGGCGGCGGATGCGGCCGCTGGTGGGGTCCCGGTCGTCGTGGGCGGCGAGGTGGGCGTCCCAGTCCTCCTCGGCGGGGAACGGCGAGCGGCCGAGGAGCCCGATGACGGGCCGGGTGGCGGTGGTGGCGAGGTGCTCGGCGAGGGCGAGGCCGATGCCGCCGAGGCCGCCGGTGACGAGGTGGACGCCGCCGTCGCGCGGCCGGGCGCCGGCACTCTCGGGCAGGGCCACGGCGGCGAAGTCGCGGACCCACCAGTGGCGTCCGCGCAGGGCGAGTTCGCGGTCGTCGACGGGCCGGCGCAGCACGGCGACCAGGTCGTCCACGGTCTCCTCGCCGGGGTGGTGGGGGTCGGCGCCGGTGACGTCCAGGACGCGGCAGAGGGTGCCCTCGACCTCCTGCGGGACGACGGTGGCGGCGCCGAGGAGGCCGGCGTTCTCGGGCTGGAGCGCCTCCTCGCCCGTGACGTCGTACAGGCCGCGGCCGAGGACGTCCACGGTGAGCGGTGCCGTGGGGCGTACGTCGCCGGCGGCCTGGGCCAGGGCGAGGAGGCTGTCGAAGCCGGCGCGCCGGGCCGCGTCGAGGGCGGCCGCGTCGAGCCGGGCGGCGGGGGCGACGGCGGTGCTCCACAGGTGGACGACGCGCAGCGCCTTCGCGCCGTCGGCGTCCAGGGACTTCAGCAGGTCGGTGAGGTGCTCCCGGCTGGTGGGCGAGAGCGTCCAGGAGCGGTCGCCGGCGCGGTCGAGGGCGTCGCCGGCGGCGACGCGGACGACGGTGGCGCCGTCGTCCTCCAGCCGCCGGGCGAGGGCGCCGCCGAGGGCGAGGTCGGTGCCGAGCACGGCCCAGACGGTGTCCTCGTCGGGCCGCGGGTGTCCGCCGTCGGCGGGCAGCCGTCGCCAGGTGGGGACGTGGAACCAGTCGTCGAGGCGGGCGGCGGCGGAGAGGACGGGCTCCGGTTCGTCCGCCGTCGCGGTGGAGTCGGGGTCGATCCAGTAGCGCTGCCGTTCGAAGGCGTAGCCGGGCAGGCGCACCAGGCGGCGGTCCTCGTCGGCGAAGCGGGCGTCCCAGTCGACGGGCACGCCGGCGCTCCACAGGGTGCCGAGGCTCTCCAGCAGGTGGGCGCGGTCGTCGCGCCGGTCCCGGGGGTGGCGCAGCGTGCCGACGGCGGTGCGGTCGTCGTGCCAGGCCCGGTGCCGGCGGGCGAAGGTGACGAGCGTGTCGCCGGGGCCCACCTCGAGCAGGGCCAGGCCGGGGTCGGCGAGCAGGACGTCGAGGGCGTCGGCGAAGCGCACGGTGCCGCGCAGGTGCTGTCCCCAGTACGCGGGGTCGGTGGCCTGCTCGTCGGTGATCCAGGTGCCGGTGACGTCGGAGAGGAAGGGGACGGCCGGCGGGTGGAGGCGGACCCGGCGCACCTCCTCGACGAAGGGGGCCACCGCGCCGTCCATGCTCGCGGAGTGGAAGGCGTGCGAGGTGTGCAGCCGGCGGCAGGCGGTGCCGGCGGC
>KL569388.1:15597-15925 GCA_000715685.1 Streptomyces lilacinus | reverse complement strand
AAGAGACAGAGCCGGCGGCGGAGGTCCTCCACGGCCTCCTCGGGGCCGGAGACCACGCTCAGGCCGGTGGAGTTGACGGCGGCCAGGGACAGCTCGCCGTCGTCGCCGAGCAGCGCGGCGGCCTCGTCCTCGGGGAGGAGGACGGTGAGCATGGCGCCGGTGGGCATCGACTGGACGAGCCGGCCGCGGGCGGCGACGAGGCGTACGGCGTCCTCCAGCGAGAAGACGCCGGCCAGGCAGGCGGCGACGTACTCGCCGACGCTGTGGCCGGCCATCGCCCGGGGCGTCACGCCCCAGGCCTGCCACAGGCTGTCTCTTATACACATCT
>KL569388.1:12582-15395 GCA_000715685.1 Streptomyces lilacinus | reverse complement strand
AGATGTGTATAAGAGACAGGGCGTACTCGACCGCGAAGAGCGCCGGCTGGGTGACCGCGGTCTGCTCGAGCTTCGCGGCTGCGGCCTCCTCGTCGCCGTCCTGGGCGAAGACGAGGCGGCGCAGGTCCTCGTCGAGGTGCGGGGCGAACAGCTCGGCGCACCGGTCGAGTTCGCGGGCGAAGAGCGGCTCGTGGGCGTACAGGTCGCGGGCCATGCCGGCGTACTGGGCGCCCTGGCCGGGGAAGAGGAAGGCGACGGAGGTGTCGCCGCCGGGGGCGCGGGTGGCGTCGGCCTCGGCGAGGCGGCGCAGGGCGGCGGCGGCCTCGGCCGGGTCGGCGGCCACGACGGCGGCGCGGGCGGCGTGGGCCCGGCGGCCGCGGGCGAGGGTGTGGGCGACGTCGCCGAGGGCGAGGTCCGGGTGGGTCTCGAGGTGGTCGGCCAGGCGCCGGGCGCCGGCCGTCAGGGCGGTCGGGGTCTTCGCCGACAGCGGCAGCACCTGCACGGGCCGGGAGGGCCCGCCGGGCGTCGCCTCCGGCGCCTCCTCGAGGACGACGTGCACGTTGGTGCCGCCGATGCCGAAGGCGCTGACGCCGGCGCGGCGCGGGGCGTCGTCCCGGGCGGTCCAGGGGCGGAGGGTGTCGTTGACGAAGAAGGGGCTGGAGTCCAGGGCGAGTTCGGGGTTGGGCCGGCGGAAGCCGAGGCTGGCGGGGATGGCCCGGTGGCGCAGCGCGAGGGTGGCCTTGATCAGGGCGGTGACGCCGGCGGCGGCGTCGAGGTGGCCCACGTTGGTCTTGACCGAGCCGATCGCGCAGTAGCCGGTGTCCGGGGTGTGCTCGCGGTAGGCGCGGGTGAGGGCGGCGATCTCGATGGGGTCGCCGAGGGCGGTGCCGGTGCCGTGGGTCTCGACGTAGCCGACGGTCGAGGCGTCCACCTCGGCCACGGCCAGCGCCTCGGCGACGACCTCGGCCTGGCCCTCGACACTGGGCGCGGTGTAACCGGCCTTGAGGGCGCCGTCGTTGTTGACGGCCGTGCCGCGGACGACGGCGTCCACGGTGTCGCCGCCGTCGAGCGCGTCGGCCAGGCGGCGCAGGACGACGATGCCGGCGCCGTTGCCGGCGACGGTGCCGTCGGCGTCGGCGTCGAAGGCCCGGCAGTGGCCGTCGGCGGAGAGGATGCCGCCCTGTTCGTGGACGTAGCCGGCACTGAGCGGTACGGAGACGGAGACGCCGCCGGCGAGGGCGATGTCGCACTCTCCGTTCAGCAGGCTCTGGCAGGCGAGGTGCACGGCCGCGAGGGAGGTGGAGCAGGCGGTCTGGACGGTGACGGCGGGGCCCTTGAGGTCGAACTTGTAGGCGGCCCGGGTCGCGAGGAAGTCCTTGTCGCTCGCGAGGAGGGTGCGGTGGATGCCCGTGGCGTCGAGGATCCGCCGGTTCCGGGCGATGTTGAAGAGCAGGTAGGAGTTGAGGCTGGAGCCGGCGAAGACGCCGATGCGGCCCTCGAAGCGGGCCGGGTCGACGCCGGCGGACTCCAGTGCCTCCCAGGCCACCTCGAGGAAGACCCGGTGCTGGGGGTCGAGGAGTTCGGCCTCGCGGGGGCTGTAGCCGAAGAAGCCGGCGTCGAAGCGGTCGGCGTCCGCCAGGACGCCCTTGGCCCGGACGTAGCGCGGGTCGCGCAGCTCGGCCGGGTCGACGCCCGACTCCAGGAGCTCCTCGTCGGAGAGGGCGGCTATGGACTCCCGGCCCTCCTCGAGGTTCCGCCAGAAGGCGTCGACGTCCGGTGCGCCCGGGAAGCGCCCGGCCATGCCGATGATCGCCACCTGGTTCGCGTGGTCAGCTGTGTCTGGCACGTGGGTCACCTACCGTTCCGTGAGCGCGCCCGGCGGTCGGCTGTGCGCTGCCGCAGGCTCTGGGACCGACGTCGGCTCTCGGCGCGCTCCCGCGCGACCGGGGCGGGCCCGCCGCGCGAGGCGGCGGGGCGGGAGAGGTACTCCGTGAGGGAGCCGACCGTCGGGTACTGAAAGAGTTCGATCATGGAGAGCTCGTGGCCGAGCGCGGCGGCGAGCCGGGTCCTGAACTCGGCCATGAGCAGGGAGTGGCCGCCCAGGTCGAAGAAGGTGTCGTGCGCGCCGACCCGTTCGACGCCGAGCAGGTCGCGCCACAGTTCCGCGAGGGCGGCCTCCAGGCCGTCGGCGGGGGCGACGTAGGAGGCGGCGAGCTCGGGCCGGTCCGTCCGGGGCTCGGGCAGCGCGGCGCGGTCGACCTTGCCGTTGGGGGTGAGCGGCAGCTCGGGCAGGACGACGAAGGCGGCCGGGACCATGTACTCGGGCAGCCGTTCCCGGACGTGGGCGATCAGCTCGCCGGCGGCCGGCTCGCGCGGCCCGTCGGGGGTGAGGTAGGCGGCCAGGCGGGTGTCGCCGGCGCCGTGTTCGCGGGCCACGACGACCGCCTCGCGGACCAGCTCGTGCCCTTCGAGCACGGCCTCGATCTCGCCGAGCTCGATGCGCAGGCCGCGCAGCTTGACCTGGTGGTCCAGGCGGCCCAGGAACTCCAGGGCGCCGTCGTCGCGGTGGCGGGCGAGGTCGCCGGTCCGGTACAGCCGGGCGCCGGGTGCGAAGGGGCTGGGGACGAACCGCTCCTCGGTCAGCTCCGGGCGGCCCCAGTAGCCGCGGGCCAGCTGCCGGCCGCCGATGTACAGCTCGCCGGGCACGCCGGGCGGCACGGGCCGCAGGTGGCGGTCCAGGACGTACAGCGCGGTGTTGGCGACGGGGTGCCCGATGGGCACCGGCCTGTCTCTTATACACATCTCTGATGGCG
>KL569388.1:11920-12337 GCA_000715685.1 Streptomyces lilacinus | reverse complement strand
GATGTGTATAAGAGACAGCGGTGGGCCCGTAGAGGTTGTGCAGCTCGGCGTCCGACTGCTCGAAGAACCGCTCCTGCAGCTGGGTGCTCAGCGCCTCGCCGCTGCAGACGACGCGCCGCAGGCCGGTGCACGCGCGCGCCTCGGGCTCCTGCAGGAACAGCTGCAGCATGGACGGGACGAAGTGCGCCGTCGTGATGCCCTCGGTACGGATGACGCGGGCCAGGTAGGCGCCGTCCTTGTGGCCCTCGGGCCGGGCGACGACCAGCGCGGCGCCGGTCATCAGCGGCCAGAAGAACTCCCACACCGACACGTCGAAGGAGAACGGGGTCTTCTGCAGCACGCGGTCGGTGTCGTCGAGGCGGTAGGCGTCCTGCATCCACAGCAGGCGGTTGCGGATGGCGGAGTGGACGTTCATCA
>KL569388.1:4195-11675 GCA_000715685.1 Streptomyces lilacinus | reverse complement strand
GATGACGTACGCCAGGTCGTCCCCGGCCACGTCCGCGCCCGGGTTCTCGGCGGACTCCCCCGTCAGCTCCTCGGCGAGCTCCTCCACGCACAGCGCCTCCGCCGCGAACGGCGGCAGCTGCTCGAGCACATGACGTTGGGTCAGGAGCACCGGCGCCTGCGCGTCCTCGAGCATGTACGCGAGCCGGGCGCGCGGGTAGCCGGGGTCCATCGGCACGTAGGCGCCGCCGGCCTTGAGGACGGCCAGCAGGCTCACCACGAGCTCGAGGGAGCGCTCCATGGCCACGCCGACGAGCACGTCGCGGCCGACGCCCAGGCGGCGCAGCCGGTGGGCGAGTCGGTTGGCGCGGGCGTTCAGCTCCCCGTACGTCAGTGACGCGCCCTCGAAGCGCACGGCCTCGGCGTCCGGGGCGAGCCGGGCGCGCTCCTCGAAGCACTCGTGGATCAGGCCGTGGTCGGGCCAGTCGCGGGCGGTGTCGTTGGCCTCGACGAGGACGCGCCGGCGCTCGGCGTCGTCGAGCAGCTCCAGCCGGTCGACGGGGGTGTCCTGGTCGGCGACGACCAGCTCCACCAGGCGCCGGAGGTGGCGCGCCATGCGGGCCATGGTGGCCTCGTCGAACAGGTCCCGGTCGTACTCGAACCAGCCGGTGACCCGGCCGGCGTCGTCGAAGAGCTGCAGCTCCAGGTCGAAGCGGGCCCCCTGGCTGACGAGCGGCACGCGCTCGATCTCCACCCCGGCCATGTCCAGGGCGGGCAGCGGGTCGCTCTGGTAGGTCAGGCCGATCTGGAAGACGGGCGGCCGGCTGAGGTCGCGGGCGGGCCGCAGTTCCTCGACGATCCGCTCGAAGGGGACGGTCTGGTGGGCGTAGGCGCCCAGGCAGGAGCGGCGCACGCGCTCGAGGACCTCGCCGAAGCCGGGGTCGCCGGCCAGGCGGGTGCGGACCGGCAGGGTGTTGACGAAGAACCCGATCAGCGGCTCGACCTCGGCCCGTTCCCGGCCGGCCGTGGGCACGCCCACGATCACGTCGTCCTGGCCCGTGTACCGGTGCAGCAGGACCTGGAGGACCGCCAGCAGCGCCATGTACGGGGTCGCGCGGTGCCGCTTGCCGACGGCGACCAGGGCGCTCATCAGCGGCTCGGGCAGCTCGAAGGGGACGGAGGCGCCGTTGAAGCCCTGGACGGCGGGCCGGGGTCGGTCCGTCGCCAGTTCCAGGGCCGTGGGCGCCCCGGCCAGGTGGCTCCGCCAGTGGGCGAGGGCCTCGGCGTCGTCCCGGGCGGTGCGCCGGCGCTGCCAGGTCGCGAAGTCGCCGTACTGGACGGCGAGGTCGGGCAGCGGCGAGGGGCGCCCGGCACCGAACGCCGCGTAGAGGGCGGAGAGTTCGGAGACGAGGACGCCCACCGACCAGCCGTCGGAGATCAGGTGGTGCATGGCCAGCGCGAGGACGTGGTGGTCGGGCCCCAGCCGCAGCAGGCGGAAGCGCAGCAGCGGGCCGGTGGCGAGGTCGAAGGGCTCGGCGAGCGTCTCGGTGATCAGGCGCGCGGTCTCCTCCTCGCCCGGTCGTTCCCGCTCGAGGTCGGTGACGGGCACCTCGAGGGTGAGCGCGGGGCTGACGAGTTGGACGGGCTTGCCGTCGCGCAGCGGGAACGTGGTGCGCAGGGCCTCGTGCCGGCGCACGATCTCGTTGAGGGCGTCGCGCAGCACGTCGGCGTCGAGCGGGCCGCGCATGCGCAGCGCTGCGGTGACGACGTAGGCGGGGTTGCCGGGGCGGAGCTGGTCGAGGAACCAGATGCCCTGCTGCGTCACGGAGAGGGGGAAGGTGGTCTCCGCGAGCCCCCGCTCCCGCATGAGCTTGTCGAACAGGGCGCGCTTCTCGGGGGACAGCGCGGCCAGGCTCTCCTGAAGGCCGGTCACTTCTCGCTCTCCTGTGCGTCGGGGAGGTCGCCGAGCCGCGCGAGCAGTTCGGCGGCGGCGTCCTCGTAGCGCTCCGCCCGCCGGATGGGCGCGTCCGCGGCCGGCGCGCCGGCGGTCGGCAGCTCGGCGAGGACGCGGGCGACGAGTCCCCGGACGGAGGCGCCCTCGAGGAAGGCGGAGATGGGCAGGGTGACGCCGAGGCCGCCCTCGATCTCGTTCTTGAGCTCGACGGCCATGAGGGAGTCGACGCCGAGGTCGATGAGCGGCTGGTCGGCGTCCGGCCGGGAGGACGCGGCGTCCAGGGTGGCGGTGACGCTCAGCAGGAGCCGCTCGGTGAGCAGGTCGGCGCGCTCGGCCTCCGGGAGCCGGAGGAGGTCCTCGCGGCCGGGCAGCCGGCGGGCGCGGCGGGTGCCGGCCCGGGTGGCGGGCATGTCGCCGCCGGCGTCGACGAGTTCGGCCAGCAGGGCCGAGCCGGAGACGTCCCGGTAGCGGCGTCCCCAGTCGTTCCAGTCGACGGGCACCACGGCCACCTGCGGCGCGTCGTGCCGCAGCAGGCGGTGCAGGACGCGCAGGGCCTGGGCCGGGCGGAGGGTGCCCATGCCCCGGCTGAGGCCGGGGGTGGCCTCGGCCTCCCGCGCGGCCATGCCGGTGTCCCGCCAGATGCCCCAGTTGATGCTCTGGCCGGGCAGGCCGAGGTCGCGGCGCAGCTGGGCGAGGGCGTCCAGGGAGGCGTTGGCGGCCGCGTAGGCGGCGAAGAAGGGCGAGCTGAGGAGGGAGCTGGTGGAGGAGAAGAGGGTGAAGAAGTCCAGCTCGCGGCCCTCGAAGCGGCGGTGCAGGACCCAGGCGCCGAGCGCCTTGGAGCGCAGGTGCCAGGCGAGCGCCTCGGGCGTGAGCTCGGTCAGCGGGACGACGTCGCCGACGCCTGCGGCGTGCACCACGCCCCGGAGGGCGGGCCGGCACTCGCGGTCCCAGCGGTCGAGGAAGGCGCCCACCCGGTCCTCGTCGGAGACGTCGAGCGCCTCGAGGTGGACGTGCGCGCCGAGGGCCTCGAGCTCGCGGACGGCGGCGACCCGTACGGCCGCCGGGTCGTCGGCGGGCAGCGCGGCCCACTCCTCGCGCGGCGGCAGCGGGGTGCGGCCGGCCAGGACGAGGTGCCGGGCGCCGGCCCGGGCCAGGGACCGGGCGACGTGGAGGCCGACGCCGCCCAGGCCGCCGGTGATCAGGTAGGCGGCGTCGCGGCGCCAGAGGGTGCCGCGGGCCGGGGCGGCGGGGGTGTCCTCGCGCACGAGGCGGGCCACGTGGCGGCCGTCGCCGTGCAGGGCGACCTGGTCCTCGCCGTCGCGGTGCGCGATCTCGGCGAGCAGCCGGTCGGCGAGGGGCCGCGGTGCGGCCTGCGGGTCGAGGTCGACGAGGCCGCCCCAGACGGCGGCGTGCTCCTGCTGGAGGGCCCGGCCCAGGCCCCACAGGGTGGCGGGCGCGACGGCGAGCGGGGCGGTGCCGCCGCCGGGGGTGCGGACCGCGCCGCGGGTGACGAGCCACAGGCGGGCCGTGCGGGAGCCGGTGTCGCGGGCGAGGGCCTGCGCGGCGCGCACCGCGCTCAGACTGGCGTCGTCCTCGGCGCTCGTGGGGACGGAGCCGGGCGCGGTCCCGGCGTCGAGGCTGCGCAGGTGGATCACCTCGAGCTCGTCGCCGTCGGCGGCCAGGTCGTCCAGGAGGCGGGCGAGGTCGGCGGGTTCGTCGTCGCGGACGGTGGCCTCGGCGCCGCCGTCGTGGGCGTACGCGGTGCCGGGCAGGACGCGGACGCAGCGCTCGCCGCGCTCGGCGGCGGCCGCGGCGACGGCGTCGCCGACGCCGGTGCCGTCGGTGAGCACGACCCAGGTGCGCGGCGTGCCGTCCGCCGGGCCGGCGGGTTCGGCGGGGCGCCAGGCGAGGCGGTACAGGAGGTCCTCGTCCGCGAACTCGCCGTCCTCGGCGGCCGCTTCGCCGCCGGTGTCGTCCTGCCAGGTCTCGTCGAGGGCGTCGGTGCCGCGATGGCGCGGTTCGCGTCGGCAGGGGGTGCCGTCGAAGGCGTAGCTCGGCACCCGGACCCGGGTGCGGGTGTAGTCGGCGTCGAAGCCGCTCCAGTCGAGGTCGCCGCCGTGGGCGTACAGCTGGGCGACGGTCGCGGCGAGGACCTGCCAGTCGTCCTGCTTGGGCCGCAGGCTGGGCAGCAGCAGGGCGTCGTGGTCGGCGGGCAGCATGTCGCCGACCAGGCCGAGCAGGACGGGTGCGGGGCCGACCTCGAGGAAGGTGCGGTAGCCCATGCCGAGGAGGGTGGAGACGCCGGCGGCGAAGCGCACCGGGCGGCGGGCGTGCCGGCACCAGTAGTCGGCGTCCGGGGCCTCGTCCCACTGCCAGAGCTCGCCGTCGAGGTTGGAGACCAGCGGGATGCGCGGCGGCGAGAAGGTGATCTCCTCGGCGGCGCGGCGCAGGTCCTCGAGGATCGGCTCGACGAGCGGGGAGTGGGAGGAGGTGGTGATGTGCAGGAGCTTGGCGCGCACGTCGCGTGCGGCGAAGACGGCGCAGACCCGCTCCACCAGCTCGCGGTCGCCCGAGATCGTGGTGCCGATCGGGCCGTTGACGGCGGCGATGGAGATGCGGTCGGGCCATTCGGCGATCTCCTCGGCGACCTCCAGTTCGGAGGCGGCGATGGCGGCCATCGCGCCGGTGCCGGCGAGGGTCTGCATGAGCCGGGAGCGGGCCACGGTCAGCTTGAGGCCGTCCTCCAGGCTCATCGCGCCGGCCACGCAGGCGGCGACGTACTCGCCGAAGCTGTGGCCGAGGACGGCCACCGGCTCCACGCCCCAGGACCGCCACAGCTGCGCCATGGCGTACTCGACGGCGAAGACGGCCGGTTGGGCGTAGCCGGTCTCGTTGACCTCCTGGGACTCGGGGTCCTCGGGATAAAGGACGGACAGCAGCGGCTTGTCGAGCATGGGCCGCAGGATCGCGTCGCAGCGGTCCATGGCGGCGCGGAAGGTGGGCTGCGTCTCGTACAGGCCGCGGGCCATGCCCACGCGCTGCACGCCCTGGCCGGTGAAGAGGAAGACCACCTCGCGGTCGCGGGCCTCGGCGGCGGCGGTGCCCTCGCCCAGCGGCTCGCCGGCGGCGAAGGCGGCGAGCTCGTCGGCGACGTCCCGCGTGCTCGCGCCGGCGACGGCGAGGCGGTGGCGGAAGGCGGAGCGGCCGGTGTTGGCGGAGAAGCAGACGTCGGCGAGGGTGCCGGGCCCGTCGGCGGTGAGCCGGTCCCGGTATCTGCCGGCGAGTTCGGCCAGGGCCGGTCCGCTCTTGGCGGACAGGGCCAGGACGTGCGTCGGCCGGCGGTCGTCCGCGGCGGACACGGTCCGCTCGGGGGCCTCCTCGAGGATGAGGTGGGCGTTGGTGCCGCTGAAGCCGAAGCTGCTCACGCCGGCGATGCGGCGGCCGCCGGCGGGCCAGGGGGTGAGCTCGGTGGGGACGACGAAGGTGGTGCCGTCGAAGGAGATGTCGGGGTTGAGCTCGCGGAAGTGGAGGTTGCCGGGGATCGCGGCGTGGCGGAGGGCGAGGACGGTCTTGATGAGTCCGGCGATGCCGGCGGCCGCCTCGGGGTGGCCGATGTTGGTCTTGCACGAGCCGAGGTAGAGGGGGGCGCCCTCGGGGCGGCCGTAGACGTCGGCGAGGGCCTCGACCTCGATGGGGTCGCCGAGCCGGGTGCCGGTGCCGTGCGCCTCGACGAAGCCCACCTCGTGGGCCTCGATGCCGGCGGCGGCGACGGCGCGGCGCAGCACGTCGCGCTGGGCGGAGCCGTTGGGGGCGGTGAGGCCGGCGCTGCGGCCGTCCTGGTTGACGGCGCCGCCGCGCAGCACGGCGAGGACGTCGTCGCCGTCGCGGACGGCGTCCGACAGGCGCTTGAGGACGACGACGCCGCACCCCTCGCTGCGGACGTAGCCGTTGGCGGAGGCGTCGAAGGCCTTGCAGCGGCCGTCGACGGAGACCATGCGGCCGAACTGCGAGAAGGACACGCTCGGGAGCGGCGAGAGGATGACGTTGACGCCGCCGGTCAGGGCCAGGTCGCACTCGCCGGCCCGCAGGCTCTGGGCGGCCTGGTGCACGGCGACCAGGGCCGAGGAGCAGGCGGTGTCGACGGCCACGCTGGGGCCGCGCAGGTCGAGGGTGTAGGAGATGCGGCCGGGCAGGACGCTGTGCGCGAAGCCCGTGGTGGCGTGCGCGGTGTAGTCGAGCGGGTGGTGGAGGTTCTCGGTGGCGAAGTCGAAGCTGGCGACGCCCATGAAGACGCCGGTCCGGCTGCCGGCCAGCGAGGACGGGGCGAGGCCGGCGTTCTCCAGGGCCTCCCAGGCGACCTCGAGGCTCAGCCGCTGCTGCGGGTCCATGAAGAGGGCCTCGCGCCGGGATATCCCGAAGAACTCGTGGTCGAAGCGGTCGACGTCGTCGAGGAAGCCGCCCGAGCGGGTGCTGACCTTGCCCGGCGCGGGCTTCTCGCTGAAGAAGGCGTCGGCGTCCCAGCGGTCCGCGGGGACCTCGGTGACGGCGTCGATGCCCTTGCTCAGCACGTCCCAGTAGGTGTCGGCGTCGACGGCGCCGCCGGGGAAGCGGCAGCCGAGGCCGACGATCGCGACGGGCTCGGAGGCGGCGCGCTCGTACGCGTCGAGCTTGCGCTGCATCCGTTCCATGGCCAGGTAGGCGCGTTTGAGGGTGGAGGTCTGCTTCTCGTCCGGCGAGGTCATGTCAACGCCCTTCGTCGATCTGCTGGGTCTTGGCGAGGAGGAGCGCCTCGATGTCGCTGTCGGAGAGCTCGTCCAGGGCGCTCTCGAGGTCGTCATCGGGCGAGGGCGCCCCGGCGGCCTCGGCCGGGGTGGCTGCCGGTGCCGTGGCGGCCTCGGCCGCGGGCTCCGCTTCGAGCGCGATGTCCATGCGCTCGGCGAGGAAGGGCACCAGCACGTCGATCGTGGGGTAGCGCCAGGTGATGGTGGCGGGGAGTTCGGTGCGCAGGGAGGACTCCAGCCGCTTGCGGAGCTCCAGCGAGAGCAGCGAGTCGAAGCCCATGCTGGTGAGCGGGGCGGCCGCGTCGACCTTCGCGGGGTCCAGGCCGAGGACCCGGCCGGCCTCCTCCTGGCAGTGCCGTACGAGGAGGGCGCGGCGGCGCCGGCCCGGTTCGACGGAGAGCAGCGTGCGCCGCAGCCCGTCCCGGGGTTGCCGGGTCCCGGCGGTGTCGGTGCCGGGGTCGGTGTCGAGCAGGCCGGCCAGGAGGCCGGGGAGCAGCCCGCCCGCGGCGGACTCGCGCAGCTTCTCGCGGTCCAGGGGCAGGACGCCGGCCTGGGCGGTCGGGGTGCGCAGCAGCCGGTCCAGGGCCCGGATGCCGTCCTCCGGCGCGAGGCTGAGGATGCCGCGGCCGGCCAGGGCGCCGCCCCGGTCGGGGCGGGCGGCGAGTCCGGCCTCGGCCCAGGGGCCCCAGTTGATGCTCAGGGCGGGCAGGCCGCGGGCGGCGCGGTGCTGGGCGAGGGAGTCCAGGAAGGCGTTGGCGGCGGCGTAG
>KL569388.1:3688-3869 GCA_000715685.1 Streptomyces lilacinus | reverse complement strand
GAGCCGATGAGCGAGGCGGCGGACGAGTACAGGACGAAGAAGTCCAGCGTCCGGTCCAGCGTCGCGCGGTGCAGGTGCCAGGCGCCGGCGGCCTTGGGCGCGGCCACGGTCCGGAAGCGGTCGGCGTCCAGGCCGGTCAGCAGGCCGTCGTCGAGGGTGCCGGCCTGTCTCTTATACACAT
>KL569388.1:1768-3416 GCA_000715685.1 Streptomyces lilacinus | reverse complement strand
CCCGCCAGCGGCGGCAGGGTGCCGTCGATCCCCTCCAGGAGGGCGGTGACGTCCTCGGCGCGGGAGACGTCGGCCGCGCGGACGACGATCTCCGCGTCCCGGGCGCGCAGTTCGGCCAGGACCGCCTCGGCCTCGGGGGACGGGCCCCGGCGGCCGACCAGCACCAGGTGGCGGGCGCCCCGGTCGACGAGGTGGCGGGCGGTCTCGAGGCCGAGCGCGCCCAGACCACCGGTGATGAGATACGTGGCGGCCTCGCGCACGGGCCCGTCGGAGCGCACGGCGACCGTCTCCGGTGCGGTGGTGTCCGGGTGCAGCACGATCTTGCCGGTGTGGCGGGCCTTGGCCATGTGGGCGAAGGCCTCCTCGGCCCGCGCGTACGGGAACGCCGTCACCGGCAGGGCGGTGAAGTCGCCGGCCTCGAAGCCGCGGACGAGCTCGTCGAAGAGGTGGGCGATCAGCCGGGGCTGCTCGGCGAAGGAGAGCTCGAGGTCGACGGCGAAGAAGTGCCGGTTCCGCTTCAGCAGGCCGAGACCCAGGTGGTTGTCGTCGTAGATGTCCCGCTTGCCGATCTCGACGAAGCGGCCGCCGGGGGCGAGCAGACCCAGGCCCCGGGTCAGCGCCTCGCCGGCGAGGGAGTTGAGGACGACGTCGACGCCGTGACCGCCGGTCAGCTCCATGATCTGGTCGGCGAAGTCCAGCGAACGCGAGTCCATGACGTGCCGCACGCCCAGGCCGCGCAGCAGCTCCCGCTTCTCCTCGGTGCCGGCCGTGGCGTAGACCTCGGCGCCGTTGCGCCGCGCCACCTGCAGGGCGGCCAGGCCCACGCCGCCGGTCGCGGAGTGGATGAGGACCTTCTCCCCCGCGCCGAGGCGGGCGAGGTACTCCAGGCCGTAGATCGCGGTCAGGAAGGCGACGGGGAGCGCGCCCGCCTCGGTGTCGTCGAGCCCGGCCGGGGCCGGGGCCACGAGGTCGGCGACGGTCGTGGTGCGGGCCGCCATGCTGGACGTCGCGATCGCCATCACGCGGTCGCCGGGCCGGAACCGTTCGACGCCCTCGCCGACGGCGGTGACGCGGCCCGCGCACTCGCCGCCGAGGGGGACGCTGCTGCCGGCCGGTACGCCGGGGCAGATGTCCATGGCCTTGAGCAGGTCGTTGAAGTTGAGCCCGGCGGCACCGACCTCGATCTCGATCTGTCCCGGGCCGGGCGCGGTGCGGGCCCACGCGGTGGGTGTGAGGCTGTCGAGCAGTCCGGGACGGACCGCGAGCAGCCGGTGGTTGTCGTCGGTCCCGGCGTCGAAGGGGCGCCGGTGCCAGGCCGCGGCGTCCTCGCCCACGGGGGTGGTCCAGGCGTCGAGGCGGGGGACGAAGCGCTTGCCGTCGCGCAGGGCGAGCTGCTCGTCCGCACCGTCCCGCAGGATTTCCTCGAGGAGGCCGGCGGGTTCTCCGGCGGGGTCCAGGTCGACGACGGTGGAGCGCAGTTCGGCGTGCTCCAGCCGCAGCACCCGGGCCAGGCCCCACAGCGGCGCCTGCGCGAGGGCGGGCGGGGCGTCCTCGTCCCGGACCCGCTGGGCGCCGCGGGTGACCAGCACCAGGCGGGGCGCCCGGTCACCGTCGGCGGAGGCGGCGAGCGCCTGGACGAGGTGGAGGG
>KL569388.1:1247-1471 GCA_000715685.1 Streptomyces lilacinus | reverse complement strand
CTCCACAGGACCTCGGGGTCGTCGGTGAGGGAGGCGTCCAGGCTCCAGGCGTGGACGACGCCGGCGGGCGCGCCGCGGCCGGCCTGCAGGTGGGCGAGGAGCGTGGTGAAGTCCTCGGGCCGGGCGGGGTCGACGGCGTAGTGGTGCTCGTCGATCCGCCGGTACGCGGCACCGGGCGTGACGGTGACACTCGTGCCGCCGGCGGCCGCGAGGCGGTCCCGGAG
>KL569388.1:0-1011 GCA_000715685.1 Streptomyces lilacinus | reverse complement strand
GTCCCGGAGGTCGGCGGCGACGCCCGAGCCGTCGGCGAGGAGCAGCCACCAGCCGGCGTCCGCGCGGGCCGTGCCGGGGTCGGCGGCCGCCTCGTGCCAGCGCAGGTCCAGCAGGGATTCGGCGCCGGCGTCCCGGTCCGCGGCGCGGTCCAGGCGCTGGAGGGTGATGCCGGAGATCTCGCCGGCCGGTGCGCCGGCGTCGTCGTAGAGCACGACGCGGCCGCGGGAGGTGCCGTCGGCGGCGGGGTCCGCCTCGTCCACCACGGCGTGGGCCCAGCGGGGCGCGGCATGTTCGGACGTCAGTGCGAAGCGGCCGACGCCGACGGGCAGGTAGGTGGCGGCCTCGCCGAGCGCGGCGGCGAGCGTCTGCAGGCAGCTGTCGAGGAGGGCCGGGTGGACGAGGTACGGGTCCCGGTCGGCGGTCAGCTCGGGCAGGGCGCGCAGGTGGGCGAGGGCCTCGCCGGCGGTGCCGCGCCGGATCTCGTCGATGCCGCGGAAGGCGGGCCCGTAGCCCAGGCCGGCCTTGTCGAGGGCCGCGTAGTGGTCGTCGGCGGGGGCGGCGTCGGGGCAGCGGTCGCGGACGGCGTCGAGCGCGTCGGCGGCCCGGGGTTCGTGTGCCGGGATCCGGTACCTGCCGCGCGCCGCCTCCTGCCAGTCCTGGCCGGCGTCGGTGTCGCCGGCGCGGCTGAAGAGCCGGAAGGAGCCGGTGTCGTCGCTCTCGGGGAGGAACACGAGCTGGAGGGTGGCCTCGGCCGCGGTGTCGGGCACGACGGTCATGCGGGTGAAGCGCACGTCCTCGAGGACGGCCCGCCGGTCGCCGAGGGTGCGGCGGGCCGCGGCCAGGGCGCTGTCGAGGACGAAGGCGGCGGGCAGCACGGCGCTGCCGCCGACGCGGTGGTCGGTCAGATACGGGAAGTCGGTGAGGTCGACACGGGTGGACCAGTACGAGGCGCCGGGCGCGACGGCGGAGCGCACGAAGCTGCGCAGCGCGGGGTGGCCCTCACCGGCCGG
>KL569387.1:26894-28428 GCA_000715685.1 Streptomyces lilacinus | reverse complement strand
GTATAAGAGACAGGGCTCGTACGTCGTCCGTACCCCCGGGCCCAGCTCCACTGCCACCACCCCTCGTCCCGCCACCTCGCCCGCGAAGGACACGCGCCCCGGCGTGGCCGCCCGCACCGGCGTGCCCGGGGGCGCCGCCAGGTCCACCCCGCGGTGGCCCGCCGCCCAGCGCACCGGTGGTGGCTCCCAGGCCCGCAGCACCAGGGGGCGGGCCCCGTGCGCACCCGAGACCGGCCACGCACGGTCACCAGGAGGCCGCGGATCCGCAGCGGCCAGGGGCGTACGCAGGAGAGCGGCCGCCAGCACGGCCGTCAGCACGGTCAGCGCGGCAAGGGCCAGAGGGAGTAGTCGTCGTCGCATTCCGTCACCGTGTCGGAGTTCGCCGATCTGTGGGGATCTTGACCAGGATCTGTGGACTACTCGCGGGTTGTGCACAACGCCGTCACCCGGGGGTTCTCCGGTCCCGTACACTTCTCATGGCGATCCGGGTCACCGGGTCGACTTCGCACGCCCCGCCACCGGCGCGTCAGACCCTTCTCGGGCAGCACGGTGGCCGTGTCTCTCGGTCCGTGGAACGGCTCCTCGCAAGGGCTCCGTCCGCGGCGGGCGCATCGGGGCGTCAGGAGCGGCGGCCGCCCGGCCGTCGTGGAACCGAGTATTTCAAGGAGCGCGGCCATGGCCGTCGTCACGATGCGGGAGCTGCTGGAGAGCGGCGTCCACTTCGGTCACCAGACCCGTCGTTGGAACCCGAAGATGAAGCGTTTCATCTTCACGGAGCGCAACGGCATCTACATCATCGACCTGCTCCAGTCGCTGTCGTACATCGACCGCGCCTACGAGTTCGTCAAGGAGACCGTCGCGCACGGCGGCTCCATCATGTTCGTCGGTACGAAGAAGCAGGCCCAGGAGGCCATCGCCGAGCAGGCGACCCGTGTCGGCATGCCCTACGTCAACCAGCGCTGGCTGGGCGGCATGCTCACCAACTTCTCGACCGTCTACAAGCGCCTGCAGCGCCTGAAGGAGCTCGAGCTCATCGACTTCGAGGACGTGGCCGCCTCCGGCCTCACCAAGAAGGAGCTCCTGGTCCTCTCCCGCGAGAAGGCCAAGCTGGAGAAGACCCTCGGCGGTATCCGCGAGATGCAGAAGGTGCCGAGCGCCGTCTGGGTCGTGGACACCAAGAAGGAGCACATCGCCGTCGGTGAGGCGCGCAAGCTCCGCATCCCGGTCGTCGCCATCCTCGACACCAACTGCGACCCCGACGAGGTCGACTACAAGATCCCGGGCAACGACGACGCCATCCGCTCCGTCACCCTGCTCACCCGCGTGATCGCCGACGCCGTCGCCGAGGGCCTCATCGCCCGCTCCGGTGGTGCCGGTGAGGGCAAGGGCGAGAAGGCCGCCGGCGAGCCGCTGGCCGAGTGGGAGCGCGACCTGCTCGAGGGTGAGAAGAAGGCCGACGAGCAGGCCGAGGCCCCGGCCGCCGAGGCCGCTGCCGAGGAGAAGCCGGCCGCGGACGCCGAGCAGGCCTGACGCC
>KL569387.1:21443-26676 GCA_000715685.1 Streptomyces lilacinus | reverse complement strand
CCGAGCAGGCCTGACGCCCTGCCGTACCGGGCGACGGCGGGGGCGAGCAGCCCCCGCCGTCGCCCGGCGGATCCACTGTCGGACCCCGTCAGCGGGACGGGAGCCGACAGGTGTGGTGACCTCAAGACGGACCAGCCTGCCGGTGCCACGGGCCCGGCACGGCGTAGTGCACGAGAAGGATTGAAGGATGGCGAACTACACCGCCGCTGACGTCAAGAAGCTCCGCGAGCAGACCGGCGCCGGCATGATGGACTGCAAGAAGGCGCTCGACGAGGCCGAGGGCAACCTCGAGAAGGCCATCGAGATCGTCCGCGTCAAGGGCCTGAAGGGTGTGGCCAAGCGCGAGAGCCGCACCACCGAGAACGGCGCCGTCGCCTCCCTCATCGCCGACGACAACACCTCCGGTGTCATCGTCGAGCTGAAGTGCGAGACCGACTTCGTCGCCAAGGGCGAGAAGTTCATCACCGTCGCCGACGCCCTGGCCGCCCACATCGCCAAGAGCGCCCCGGCCGACGTCGAGGCCCTCATGGCTTCCGAGATCGAGGCCGGCAAGACCGTCCAGGCGTTCGTGGACGAGGCCAACGCCACCCTCGGCGAGAAGATCGTCGTGGACCGCTTCGCGTACTTCGCCGACGGCCAGGTCTTCGCCTACATGCACCGCACCGCCGCGGACCTGCCCCCGCAGGTCGGTGTCCTGGTCGAGCTGGACAAGGCCAACGCCGAGGTCGCCAAGGACGTCGCGCAGCACATCGCCGCCTTCGCGCCGAAGTTCCTCTCCCGTGACGCCATCCCCGCCGACGTCGTGGAGAACGAGCGCCGCGTCGCCGAGGCCACCGCGCGCGAGGAGGGCAAGCCCGAGGCCGCCCTGCCGAAGATCGTCGAGGGTCGCGTCACCGGCTTCTTCAAGGAGCAGGTCCTGCTGGACCAGCCCTTCGCCAAGGACAACAAGAAGACCGTCCAGAAGGTCCTGGACGAGGCCGGCGTCACGCTGAAGCGCTTCGCCCGCATCCGCGTCGGCGCCTGAGCCGTCCGCAGGGCAGCGAAAGACCCGCGACCCGCTAGGGTCGTACGCAGTCGGCCGCCCACCGGCCGGCCGCTGATGTGACGAGGAGGCCATTGCCGCTGAGGGAACCGCGAGGATCCATCCGGCAATGGCCTTCTTGGTATGTGCACGAGGAGAACTCCAATGAACCAGGGTGCGGACGCCACACGGACCGCCGACGTCACAACTGCCGATCAGGGCAAACGCCGTCGGTTCCTGCTGAAACTGTCAGGTGAGGCCTTTGCCGGCGGCGGCGGGCTCGGTGTCGACCCCGATGTCGTGCACGCCATCGCCCGCGAGATCGCGGCCGTGGTCCGCGAGGGCTACGAGATCGCCGTGGTCATCGGCGGCGGCAACTTCTTCCGCGGCGCCGAGCTGCAGCAGCGCGGCATGGACCGCGCGCGCTCGGACTACATGGGCATGCTCGGCACGGTGATGAACAGCCTCGCCCTGCAGGACTTCCTCGCCAAGGAGGGGGTCGAGACCCGGGTCCAGACCGGTATCACCATGGGCCAGGTCGCCGAGCCGTTCATCCCGCTGCGCGCCGTGCGCCACCTGGAGAAGGGCCGCGTCGTGATCTTCGGCGCCGGCATGGGCATGCCCTACTTCTCCACCGACACCACCGCCGCCCAGCGCGCCCTCGAGATCCACGCCGAGGCGATCCTCATGGGCAAGAACGGCGTCGACGGGGTCTACGACTCCGACCCCAAGAAGAACCCCGACGCCGTGAAGTTCGACGCCCTCGAGTACGGCGAGGTGCTCGCCCGTGGCCTCAAGGTCGCCGACGCCACCGCCATCAGCCTGTGCATGGACAACAAGCTGCCGATCCTCGTCTTCGAGCTGCTGGCCGAGGGCAACATCGCCCGTGCGGTGAAGGGTGAGAAGATCGGCACGCTCGTGAGCGACCAGGCCACGCGGGCCTGACCGGCCCGCAGCCGTCCGCATCGGCCACCGGAAGATGACGGACGGCAACTCCGTGCCATGGGATGACCTCGGCACGGGGATGGACAACTGCCTGCCGGTCGGACACCGTGCAGGAGAAGACGCGCGCAGGGGCGAGGCTCTGCTTACTGATAACACCAGGAGCAAGTGGTGATCGAAGAGATCCTCCTCGAGGCCGAGGAGAAGATGGAGAAGGCCGTTGTGGTCGCCAAGGAGGACTTCGCGGCGATCCGCACCGGGCGTGCGCACCCCGCGATGTTCAACAAGATCGTGGCCGACTACTACGGCGCGCTGACGCCCATCAACCAGCTGGCGTCGTTCTCGGTGCCGGAGCCGCGCATGGCCGTCATCACGCCGTTCGACAAGAGCGCGCTGCGCAACATCGAGCAGGCCATCCGCGACTCGGACCTCGGCGTCAACCCGAGCAACGACGGCAGCATCATCCGGGTGAACTTCCCCGAGCTGACCGAGCAGCGCCGCCGGGAGTTCGTCAAGGTCGCCAAGACCAAGGCCGAGGACTCCAAGGTCTCGATCCGTTCCGTCCGCCGCAAGGCCAAGGACGCCCTGGACAAGCTGGTCAAGGACAAGGAGTCCGGCGAGGACGAGGTCCGCCGCGCGGAGAAGGAGCTCGACGACACCACCGCGAAGTACGTCGCGCAGGTGGACGAGCTGCTCAAGCACAAGGAAGCCGAGCTGCTCGAGGTCTGATGAACGACGCATCCTGGGGAGCCCCGCCGCGCGCCGGATACTGGGGGTCCACCGACCAGGGACTCGCCCCGGCGGGTCCCCTGCACGAGGCGGGCGCCGCGGCGCAGACTCGGCCCATGCCCATCGTGCCCGACGCAGGCGGAGACCAGGACGACCGTGACCGTGACCAGGGGGCCGCTCACATCGGTGGCCCCCTGTTCCGCGATGAAGGGGAGCCCGACATCCGGCCGCAGGAGCCCGCCGCCCCCCAGGGGGCCGCGGCGAAGAAGAGCGCCGGCCGCGATCTGCGTGCCGCGATAGGGGTCGGTGTCGGCCTCGGCGCGGTGATCCTCGCCTCCCTCTTCATCTACAAGCCCGTGTTCCTCGGCGTCGTCGTGGTCGCCGTGGTCGTCGGGCTGTGGGAGCTGACCTCCCGGCTCGCCGAGCGCAAGGCCATCAGGGCCCCCCTGGTGCCGCTCGCCATCGGCGGTGCCGCGATGACCGTGGCCGGTTACGTCAGCGGCGCCGAGGGCGCGTGGGTGGCCATGGCCTTCACCGCGCTCGCCGTGCTCGTCTGGCGGATGACGGAGACGCCGGACGACTACCTCAAGGACGTCACGGCGGGCATCTTCGCGGCGTTCTACGTGCCGTTCCTCGCCACCTTCGTGGCGCTGATGCTCGCCGCCGGCGACGGGGCCTGGCGGGTGCTGACCTTCCTGATCCTCACCGTCGTCAGCGACACCGGGGCGTACGCGGTGGGGTGGCGGTTCGGCAAGCACAAGCTCGCCCCGCGCATCAGCCCCGGCAAGACCCGGGAGGGTCTGCTCGGCGCGGTGCTCTTCGCCATGGCGGCGGGCGCGGTGTGCATGCAGTTCCTGATCGACGACGGTGTGTGGTGGCAGGGCCTGCTGCTGGGCCTCGCGGTCGCCGTGAGCGCCACGCTGGGCGATCTCGGCGAGTCGATGATCAAGCGCGACCTGGGCATCAAGGACATGGGCGCACTGCTCCCCGGCCACGGCGGGATCATGGATCGGTTGGACTCGCTCCTGCCGACCGCGCCCGTGGTGTGGTTGATCATGGTGGCGTTCGTCGGCTCGGCCTGAATCCGGCCAGGTACCCTGGAAGGGCTCGTCGCTGCGCGGCGGGCCCTTTTCCGGCCCCGCGCCCGCGGGGGTGCCCCTGGGAGATCTCCGGGTTCCGGCATCGTTCTGCCGCTGGCTCCGCGACTGCGGAGATCATCCGCCATCGTCGCAATGAGGAGTTCGTGCTCATGGCCCCCGCGCCTGGAGAACTGACGTTCGTCGCCCCCCGCGGGGCCAAGCTGCCCCCGCGGCACCTCGCCGATCTTTCGCCCGCCGAGCGCCGCGAGGCCGTCGCCGCGATCGGCGAGAAGCCGTTCCGCGCCAAGCAGCTGTCGCAGCACTACTTCGCCCGCTACGCGCACGACCCGGCGGCATGGACGGACATCCCGGCCGCGGCCCGCGAGAAGCTCGCGAGCGAGCTGCTGCCGGACCTGATGAACGTGGTGCGGCACATCTCCTGCGACGACGACACCACCCGCAAGACCCTCTGGCGCCTGCACGACGGCAAGCTCGTCGAGTCCGTGCTGATGCGCTACCCCGACCGGGTCACCATGTGCATCAGCTCCCAGGCGGGCTGCGGCATGAACTGCCCGTTCTGCGCCACCGGCCAGGCGGGCCTGGACCGCAACCTGTCCACCGCCGAGATCGTGCACCAGATCGTCGACGGCATGCGGGCGCTGCGCGACGGCGAGGTGCCGGGCGGTCCCGCGCGCCTGTCCAACATCGTCTTCATGGGCATGGGCGAGCCGCTGGCCAACTACAAGCGCGTCGTCGGCGCCATCCGCCGCCTCACCGACCCCGAGCCCGACGGCCTGGGCCTGTCGCAGCGCGGCATCACGGTCTCCACGGTGGGCCTGGTCCCGGCGATGCACCGCTTCGCCGACGAGGGCTTCAAGTGCCGCCTCGCCGTCTCGCTGCACGCGCCGGACGACGAGCTGCGCGACACCCTCGTGCCGGTCAACACCCGCTGGAAGGTCCGCGAGGTCCTCGACGCCGCCTGGGAGTACGCGGAGAAGTCCGGGCGCCGGATCTCCATCGAGTACGCCCTCATCCGGGACATCAACGACCAGGCGTGGCGCGGCGACCTCCTGGGCCGCCTCCTCAAGGGCAAGCGGGTCCACGTCAACCTGATCCCGCTCAACCCCACCCCGGGCTCGAAGTGGACCGCCTCCCGCCCGGAGGACGAGCGCGCGTTCGTCCAGGCGATCGCCGCGCACGGCGTGCCCGTCACCGTCCGCGACACCCGCGGTCAGGAGATCGACGGGGCCTGCGGCCAGCTGGCCGCCGCCGAGCGCTGAGCCGGCCGCTGGTACTGTCCACCTGCAGTACCTCGTACAAATGAACAATCCGACAGGGGAGCGCCCAGGGCGCTGAGAGTGCGGCACGGCCCGCAGACCCTCGGACCTGATCCGGGTCATACCGGCGTAGGGAGTCAGCACCACCATGAACACCAACCTTCGGCGTGCCGTCGTGGCGGCGG
>KL569387.1:17386-21175 GCA_000715685.1 Streptomyces lilacinus | reverse complement strand
GCCGTGGCCCTCGGCCTGCCGGCGCTCGCCGCCTGCGGCGGCTCCGGCGACAAGAGCGCCGGCGGGAGCAGCAAGACCGTCACCCTCGTCTCGCACGACTCCTTCGTCGCCTCCGACTCCGTGCTCAAGGAGTTCACGAAGCAGACCGGCTACAAGGTGAACGTCGTCAAGGGCGGCGACGCCGGCCGGGCCGTCAACCAGGCCATCCTCTCCAAGAACCACCCGCAGGGCGACGTCTTCTTCGGCGTCGACAACACCCTGCTGTCCCGCGCCCTCGACAACGGCGTCTTCGCGCCGTACGAGGCCAAGGGCCTGGACCGCGTCCCCAAGGACCTCCAGTCCGACGCCGCCGAGCACCGCGTGACGCCCGTCGACACCGGTGACATCTGCGTCAACTACGACCGCGCGTACTTCGCGGACCACAAGCTGGCCCCGCCGCAGTCCCTCGACGACCTGGCCAAGCCGGAGTACAAGAACCTCCTCGTCACCGAGAACGCCGCCACCTCCTCCCCGGGCCTCGCCTTCCAGCTCGCCACCGCCGCCAAGTACGGCGACAACGGCTGGCAGGACTACTGGAAGAAGCTCAAGGCCAACGGCGTCGAGGTCGTCGACGGCTGGGAGCAGGCCTACAACGAGCGCTTCTCCGGCTCCGCCGGCGGCAAGAAGGCCAAGGGCGACAAGCCCCTCGTCGTCTCCTACGCCTCCAGCCCGCCCGCCGAGGTGGTCGGCGCCAACCCGCTGCCCGCCGAGGGCCCGACCGGCGTCGCCACCGGCACCTGCTTCCGCCAGATCGAGTTCGCCGGGCTGCTCAAGGGCGCCGGGAACCCCGAGGGCGGCAAGGCGCTGATCGACTTCCTGCTGAGCAAGACGTTCCAGGAGGACATGCCCCTCCAGATGTACGTCAAGCCGGTCAACCAGGACGCGGCGCTGCCCGAGGTCTTCACGAAGTACGGCGCACAGATCACCGCGCCCCAGACCCTCGCCCCGGAGAAGATCGCCAAGAACCGCGACCAGTGGGTCAAGGAATGGTCCTCGCTCGTCCTGAAGTGACCCCCTCCGACACCACGGGGGCCCGGCGCCCGGGCCCCCGGCGGACGGCGACGCGGCTCGGCCTGATGGCCGTGCCGCTCGCCTTCTTCGGCGTCTTCTTCGCCTACCCCGTCGCCGCGATCGTCGGCCGGGGGCTCAAGGACGGCGGCCAGTGGCAGTTCGCCCGCGTCGGCGAGGTGCTCACCGACCCGCGCATCGGCCACGTCCTGTGGTTCACCACCTGGCAGGCCGCCGCCTCCACCGCGCTCACGCTCCTGCTCGCGCTCCCCGGCGCGTACGTCCTCGCGCGCCTCGACTTCCCCGGCAAGCAGCTGCTGCGGGCCGTCGTCACCGTGCCCTTCGTCCTCCCGACGGTCGTCGTCGGCTCGGCCTTCCTCGCGCTGCTGGGACGCGGCGGGCTGCTGGACGAGCTGTGGGGCGTACGGCTGGACACCACGGTCTGGGCGATCCTCCTCGCCCACGTCTTCTTCAACTACGCCGTCGTCGTCCGGACCGTCGGCGGCCTCTGGGCGCAGCTCGACCCCCGGCAGGAGGAGGCGGCACGCGTCCTCGGCGCGAGCCGCCTCGCCGCCTGGCGGCGGGTGACCCTGCCCGCCCTCGCCCCGGCCGTGGCCGCCGCGGCGCTGATGGTCTTCCTCTTCACCTTCACCTCGTTCGGCATCGTCCAGATCCTCGGCGGCCCGCGCTTCGCCACGCTGGAAGTGGAGATCTACCAGCAGACGGCGCAGTTCCTGAACCTGCCCACGGCCGCGGTCCTCACCCTGCTGCAGTTCGCGGCCGTCGCGGCCCTCCTGCTCGTCCACGCCCGGACCGTGCGGCGCCGCGAGTCGACACTGCGCCTGGTGGACGCCTCCCGCACGGCCCGCCGCCCGCGGGGCGCGGCCCAGTGGGCGCTGCTGGCCTCCGTCCTGGCCGTCGTCGCGCTGCTCCTGATCCTTCCCCTCGCCGTGCTCGTCGAGCGCTCCTTCGACGGCCCCGACGGCTACGGGCTCGCCTACTACCGTTCCCTGGCCTCCGCGGGCGGCACCGGCGGCACGTTCGTCGTCGCGCCGTTGGAGGCGATCGGCAACTCGCTCGCCTACGCGCTCGCCGCGACGGCCCTCGCGGTCGTCATCGGCGGGCTCGCGGCGGCGGCGCTCACCCGGCGCGAGGGCAGGCTCGTACGGGGCTTCGACGCGCTGCTGATGCTGCCGCTGGGCACCTCGGCCGTCACCGTGGGCTTCGGCTTCCTGATCGCCCTGGACGAGCCCCCGCTGGACCTGCGCACCTCCTGGATCCTGGTGCCGCTGGCCCAGGCGCTGGTGGGCGTGCCCTTCGTCGTCCGCACCGTGCTGCCGGTGCTGCGGGCCGTGGACACGCGGCTGCGGGAGGCGGCCGCGGTGCTCGGCGCGTCGCCGCTGCGGGCCTGGCGCGAGGTCGACCTGCCGCTGGTCGGGCGGGCGCTGGCGGTCGCGGCGGGCTTCGCGTTCGCGATCTCGCTGGGAGAGTTCGGGGCCACCGTCTTCATCGCGCGCCCCGACAGCCCCACGCTGCCGGTCGCCGTGGCCCGGCTGCTCGGCCGCCCCGGTGAGCTGCCCTACGGGCAGGCGATGGCCCTCAGCACGATCCTGATGCTGGTGTGCGCGGTGGCGCTGCTGGTACTGGAGCGCGTCCGCACCGACCGTACGGGAGAGTTCTAGATGCTTCGGCTCGACGGGGTGACCGTCCGCTTCGGCGAGCGCGCGGCGCTGGACGCCGTGGACCTCGATGTCGCCGACAACGAGATCGTCTGCGTGCTCGGGCCCAGCGGCAGCGGCAAGTCGACGCTGCTGCGGGTGGTGGCCGGGCTGCAGCCGGCGGACGCCGGCCGGGTCCTCCTCGGGGAGCGGGACCAGAGCGGGGTGCCCACGCACCGGCGCGGGGTGGGCCTGATGTTCCAGGACCACCAGCTCTTCCCGCAGCGGGACGTGGCCGGCAACGTCGCCTTCGGCCTGCGCATGCGGGGCACCGGGCGGGCCGAGGCGGAGCGCCGGGTGGCGGAGCTGCTCGAGCTGGTGGGGCTGCCCGGGGCGCAGAAGCGGTCCGTGGGAGCGCTCTCCGGCGGCGAGCAGCAGCGCGTCGCGCTGGCCCGGGCCCTGGCGCCCGAACCGCGACTGCTGATGCTCGACGAGCCGCTCGGCCAGCTGGACCGGAGCCTGCGCGAACGCCTCGTCGGCGAGCTGCGCGACCTCTTCGGCCGGCTGGGGACGACCGTACTGGCCGTCACGCACGACCAGGGCGAGGCGTTCGCGCTCGCCGACCGGGTGGTGGTGATGCGCGACGGCCGCATCGCCCAGGCGGGCACCCCGCTGGAGGTGTGGCGGCGCCCGGCGTCGGAGTTCGTGGCGCGCTTCCTGGGCTTCGACAACGTGGTCGAGGCGACGGTGCGGGGTGGGTGCGCGGAGACGGTGTGGGGGGAGGTGCCGGTGCCGCCCGGTACGGCGGAGGGGGCGTGCCGGGTGTTGGTGCGGCCGGGGGGAGTGCGGCTGGTGTCTGCGGGCGAGGGTTTGGCGTGCGCGGTGACCGCGCGGACGTTCAGCGGGGACCATGTGGTGGTGCGGTTGCGGCCCGCCGCGGGGCCGGAGCTGGAGGCGGCGTGCCCGCTGGGCGGGGCGCCGGGGGTGGGGGACCGGGTGGGTGCCGCCTTCGTGGCGGAGGACGTGGTGGTTCTCCCCTGACCCGCCCCTTCCCGAAACTGGGGCTCGGCCCCAGACCCCGGAC
>KL569387.1:14991-17018 GCA_000715685.1 Streptomyces lilacinus | reverse complement strand
GGCGGAGCCCCCGAGAAACGGCGAAAGGACGGGACCGGGGCCTACCCCCTAGCCCACCACCGTGGGCTCCGGCTCCTTCGTGTCCGGGGTCGGCGCAGCCGAATGCGCGTCCGGTTCGCCGAACCAGGCCACGGCCACCGCGCCGGCCACGGCCAGGAGGAAGCCGAGGACGGCCATCCAGGCGAAGCCCTCGCGGGAGGCGTCGCCGAGCCAGAGGACGCCGATGATGCCCGGCAGGACGGTCTCGCCGACGACGAGCGCGGCCGTGGCGCCGTTGACGGAGCCGATCTGCAGGGCGACCGTGTGGAGGTACATGCCGACGCCGCCGGATATGAGGATGGCGTAGAGGGCGGGGTCCGCGACGAGGGTCGGCAGGTCGAAGGGGTCGATGCCGTCGAGGATGCGGACGCCCACGCCGATCGCGCCGAAGCCGAGACCGGAGAGCAGACCGGCCAGGATGGCGGCCTTCGAGCCGAGGAAGTGGACGGCGATCCAGCCGCCGCCCATCAGCACGACGGAGATGATCAGCAGCCACCAGTGCGTGGACCGCGCGGCGTCGCCGCTGCCCTCGTGGCCGGCGGCCGTCGCCAGCAGGACGAGCGCCGAGCAGACGACGCCGATCGACATCCACTCCCGCTTGTTCAGCCGGATGCCCAGGAGCTTGATGCTCAGCAGCGCGGTGACGATGAGGTTGGCGCTGATCACGGTCTGGGAGAGGAACAGCGGCAGCATGCGCGCGGCGAGCGCGCCGAGGGCGAAGCCGACGAAGTCCAGGACCGTGCCGACCATGAACTCCCACGTCACCGCGGCCTTCGCGGTGGACGACAGGCTCGGGCCGCCGTGCTGGGTGGTGGCCGTGGTGGAGGCCTTGGCGGCCTCCTGCTGGGCCGACTTGCGCGACCCCACGGCCTGCAGGACCGATCCTGTGCCGTAACACGCCGAGGCCGCGACAGCCGTGACAAGGCCGATGATCACCAATTGCTCCGTTCGCCTGATAGTCCGTCGTGCTCATGAAGCAGACGTAGTCGTGCCTTTAGAAGCAGACGTACTTTTCGGCGCCGGAGTTGCCTTGAGTCAAGAACTGGTCAAGAACGGGTCAGCGGCAGGGCGGTGAGCTCCGCGATCACCCAGGTCAGCGGGGCCAGGACGACCAGCAGTACACAGGTGCGCACAGCGGCCGCGCTCCGCAGCAGCGACATCGGGATGCCGAGCTGTCGCAGCGCCGCCGCCGTCTCGACGCGGGACTGCCGGACGTCGAGGGCGGCGGTGATCGCGGTGGCGGTCGCACAGGCCATCACCACGGCCGCGCCCAGCCCCGTGAGCGGCCCGAACGGCCGGGGGCCCGAGGGCTGCCACGCCACGCCGTAGAGCTCGGCGGCGGCCAGCGCGCCCGAGGCCACCGCGCACAGCACGCCGAGGGGCCGCCCGACCCTGCTCGCCGCGTCCTGCAGTATCCGGCCCGCCAGCAGTCGTACGGGCCCGGGCCGGCCGGCCGACAGCAGCGCGCCGCACCAGTGGGTCAGGCCGGGGCCGGCCAGGATCAGGCCGAGGGAGGCGAGCAGCCAGCCGCCGATCAGGCCGGGGGAGGCGCCGCCGTCCTGGCCGGGCAGGGCCAGCAGGCGGCCCGGGGCGGGGGCCGGGCCGTGGCCGACGTACGCCTCCAGGGCGAGCCCGCAGGCGATGATCGCGACGCCCCAGGGCAGGCCCGCGTAGCTCGGCCGGTCCTCGTGGGGGCCGGTCGGGGCGGAGGGGTCGGCGGGAGCGGACCGCGCCGCGCCTCCGGCGCGCTCCCTGCGCGGGCGCAGCGCGATCGCGCACGCGCCGGCCGCCAGCGCCGGGAGCAGCCCGAGCAGGGTCAGGACGGCCCCCCAGGGGAGCTCGGCGTCCCCGTCGAGCAGTCCGGCCGCCGCACCGCTCAGCGGTGTGGCGCCCAGGTCCCCGCGGAGCTCGAGGTAGGTCAGCAGGGCCAGGCAGCTGCCGAGCCCGCAGGAGAGCGCGGTGGACGTGGCCTGTCTCTTATACACATC
>KL569387.1:0-14717 GCA_000715685.1 Streptomyces lilacinus | reverse complement strand
ATCGACAGCCGCACGGGCCCGAAGCCGATCGCGTCCAGACCGTCGCGGGGTCGGGTGGCGGGGTCGTTGCGGGCGACGGCGACCGCGAACTGCACGACGGCGGCCAGCGGTGCCGCGCACCACAGCAGCCGGACGACCGCCTCCCCGGGCGCCTTCGGGTGCGCCGCCGCGTATCCCAGCGCGCACAGGAGCAGGAAGCCGACCCCCGACGCGGCGAGGGCCACGAGCACCCGCCGCAGCAGGACGAGCGGGTGCGCGCCGCGCGCTAGGCGGAGACTGAGCACGCGGCCCTGCCCTCCCCTTCGGACGTCTCGGGTGCCGTGAACGCGCCGCCCCGGCGGCCGTCGACGAGGGTGACGGTGCGGTCCGCGAGGGCCGCGCTCTCCTCGTCGGAGGTGGCCAGCACGACGGTGATCTGGTGGGAGCGGGCGGCCGTGGTCAGGGTGCGCAGCACCTGGGCCCGGTCGGTGGTGTGCAGCGGCGCGGTCGGCTCGTCGGCGAAGACCACGGTGGGGTCGGCGGCCAGGGCCCGGGCGATGGCGATCCGCTGGCGCTGGGCCTGGGTGAGGGCCCCGGGACGCTTGCCGGCGCAGTCGCCCACGTCGAGGCGTTCGAGCCACTCGGTGGCCGTCTGTTTGGCCGTGCGGTGGCCCGTGCCGCGCACCAGCAGCGGCAGGGCCGCGTTCTCCCAGCCCGTCAGCTCGGGCACGAGGTGCGGGGCGCTGTCGATCCAGCCGAACCGGTCGCGGCGCAGCCGCTCGCGCGCGGAGCGGGAGAGGGTGTGCACGGGGGCGCTGTTGAACCACACCTCGCCGGGATCGGCCAGGAGCTGTCCGGACAGGCACTTCAGCAGTGTGGTCTTCCCGGAGCCGCGGGGACCGGCGACGGCGAGGATCTCGCCCTCGCGGACGCCGATGGAGACACCGGTCAGCGCGGGGGAGCCGTTGTAGGAGTAGTGCAGGCCGCGTGCCCAGAGCACGTCGTTGTCCGGCGGGGCCACCATATCGAGCACCTCGGGTCGCTTGAGTGGGTTCGTTCCCCTGTCCGGGTGAACGAACCGGAGGCCATTGGGTCACTGGCACCGTACGGAACCGGGATCCTAGCCTCCGCCCAGGCTCGGCGCTGGAGTGCCCCACTTTCCTTCCATCGGGTCATCGGTCGAGGTTTGAACGGCAGAGCGCGACCTACGGATGTCGCGACCCACCGCACCGCCCTGGCCGACGGCACGCCGCGACCCACGGCGCGCGGGGGAGTGGTGCGCGCACGTGGGTCGTGGGGACGGGCCACGGAAAGAGGGGGGTGCCCGTCGGGTGGGGTGTCCGTCAGTCCACCGGCCGCCGGCTCACCGGCGCTAGCTCACCGGTGTCAGGTCAGTCACCGGCCGTCAGATCTTCGTCCAGGCCTCCGTGAGGACGCCGCGCACGATCTGCTCGATCTCGTCGAACGTCGACTGGTCGGAGATCAGCGGCGGCGACAGCTGGATGACGGGGTCGCCGCGGTCGTCCGCCCGGCAGTAGAGGCCGTTCTCGAAGAGCTTCTTCGACACGAAGCCGTACAGCAGCCGCTCGCACTCCTCCGGCGTGAACGACTCCTTGGTCGCCTTGTCCTTCACCAGCTCGATGCCGTAGAAGAAGCCGTTGCCGCGCACGTCGCCGACGATCGGCAGGTCGTGCAGCTTGGACAGGGTGGCGTGGAAGGCGGACTCGTTGTCCAGCACGTGCTGGTTGAGGCCCTCGCGCTCGAAGATGTCGAGGTTGGCCAGCGCCACGGCGGCCGAGACCGGGTGGCCGCCGAAGGTGTAGCCGTGCAGGAAGGTGTTGGAGCCCTTGAAGAACGGCTCGGCGATCCGGTCGGAGATCACGGCCGCGCCGATCGGGGAGTAGCCCGAGGTCATGCCCTTGGCGCAGGTGATGATGTCCGGGACGTAGCCGAACTTGTCGCAGGCGAACATCGTGCCGAGGCGGCCGAAGGCGCAGATGACCTCGTCGGAGACCAGCAGCACGTCGTAGCGGTCGCAGATCTCGCGCACCCGCTGGAAGTAGCCGGGCGGCGGCGGGAAGCAGCCGCCCGCGTTCTGCACGGGCTCGAGGAAGACGGCGGCGACGGTGTCCGGGCCCTCGAAGAGGATCTGCTGCTCGATCTGGTCGGCCGCCCAGCGGCCGAAGGCCTCGGGGTCGTCGCCGTGGATCGGCGCGCGGTAGATGTTGGTGTTCGGCACCTTGTGGGCGCCGGGCACGAGCGGCTCGAAGGGGGCCTTGAGGGCGGGCAGACCGGTGATGGCCAGGGCACCCTGCGGGGTGCCGTGATAGGCCACGGCCCGGGATATCACCTTGTACTTCGTGTGGTTGCCGGTGAGCTTGTGGTACTGCTTCGCCAGCTTCCACGCCGTCTCGACGGCCTCGCCGCCACCGGTGGTGAAGAAGACCTTGTTCAGGTCGCCCGGCGCGTAGTGGGCCAGCCGCTCGGCCAGCTCGACGGCCTTGGGGTGGGCGTAGCTCCACACAGGGAAGAAGGCCAGCTCCTGCGCCTGCTTGTTGGCCGCCTCGGCGAGCTCGACGCGGCCGTGGCCGGCCTGGACCACGAACAGGCCGGCGAGGCCGTCGAGGTAGCGCTTGCCCTTGTCGTCGAAGATGTAGGTGCCCTCGCCCCGCACGATGGTGGGCACGGGAGCGTTCTCGTACGACGACATGCGGGTGAAGTGCATCCACAGATGGTCGTACGCCGTCCTGCTGAGGTCCTTGCTCACGGCTATCGGGTTCCCCATGTGTAGGTCTGCTTGCGGAGCTTGAGATAGACGAAGCTCTCCGTGGAGCGCACGCCCGGCAGCGTCCGGATCCGCTTGTTGATCGTTTCGAGGAGATGGTCGTCGTCCTCGCAGACGATCTCGATCAGCAGGTCGAACGAGCCCGCGGTCACCACCACGTACTCCACCTCGTCCATCGCGGTCAGGGCGTCCGCGACCGGGTCGAGGTCGCCCTCGACGTTGATGCCGACCATCGCCTGCCGCCGGAATCCGACGGTGAGCGGGTCGGTCACCGCGACGATCTGCATCACGCCCTGGTCGAGCAGCTTCTGCACGCGCTGGCGGACCGCGGCCTCCGAGAGACCGACCGCCTTGCCGATCGCCGCGTACGGGCGGCGCCCGTCCTCCTGGAGCTGCTCGATGATCGCCAGGGAGACGGCATCGATCGGCTGCGCGCTGTTCACGCCCTTGGGATCTGCACTACGAGTGGCCACGAGCACCACCATGCATCAGACTCAGCGGTCCGGCAAGCCTTGAGCGATGAAATTCGTCGTGGCAGAGGAGCGAAAGCACTGATTCCGTCGTTCATGGAAGACGGGTATGTCGAAAACGTTGCCTCCGCGACTAGGCTGTGCGTCTCAGCCATTGGATAGTCCGACAGAAGGGGTGGCACATCGTGACCACCGAGCTGCGCCGCCTGCGCAACTACATCGACGGGGAGTTCCGGGACGCCGCCGACGGGCGGACGACCGAGGTCATCAATCCCGCCACGGGAGAGGCGTACGCCACCGCCCCGCTGTCCGGTGCCGCCGACGTCGATGCCGCCATGGCCGCCGCCGAGGCCGCCTTCCCGGCCTGGCGCGACCTGGTGCCCGGTGAGCGCCAGAAGGTCCTGCTCAAGATCGCCGACGCCTTCGAGGCCCGCGCCGAGGAGCTCGTCGCCGCCGAGTCGGAGAACACCGGCAAGCCGCTCGGGCTCACCGCCAGCGAAGAGCTCCCGCCGATGGTCGACCAGATCCGCTTCTTCGCGGGCGCGGCGCGCATGCTCGAGGGCCGCTCCGCCGGCGAGTACATGGAGGGGATGACCTCCATCATCCGCCGCGAGCCGGTCGGCGTCTGCGCGCAGGTCGCGCCGTGGAACTACCCGATGATGATGGCCGTGTGGAAGTTCGCCCCGGCGCTCGCCGCGGGCAACACCGTCGTCCTCAAGCCCTCGGACACCACCCCCGCCTCCACCGTCCTCATTGCCGAGATCATCGGTGGGGTGCTGGAGGAGCTGGGCCACCCCAAGGGCGTCTTCAACGTCATCTGCGGCGACCGCGACACCGGCCGCCTGATGGTCGAGCACAAGGTGCCCGCGATGGCCTCCATCACCGGCTCCGTACGGGCCGGCATGTCGGTCGCCGAGTCCGCCTCCAAGGACCTCAAGCGCGTCCACCTGGAGCTCGGCGGCAAGGCGCCCGTCGTCGTCTTCGAGGACGCCGACATCGCCAAGGCCGTCGAGGAGATCGCGGTCGCCGGTTACTTCAACGCCGGCCAGGACTGCACGGCCGCGACCCGCGTCCTCGTCCACGAGTCCGTCCACGACGAGTTCGTCACCGCCCTCGCCAAGGCCGCGGCCGACACCAAGACCGGGCAGCCGGACGACGAGGACGTCCTCTACGGTCCGCTCAACAACGCCAACCAGCTCAAGCAGGTGACCGGCTTCATCGAGCGCCTGCCCGAGCACGCCAAGGTCGAGGCCGGCGGCCACCGCGTCGGCGAGAAGGGCTACTTCTACGCCCCGACCGTCGTCTCCGGACTCAAGCAGGACGACGAGATCGTCCAGCACGAGGTCTTCGGCCCCGTCATCACCGTCCAGTCCTTCGCGGACGAGGACCAGGCCGTCTCCTACGCCAACGGCGTCGAGTACGCCCTGGCCTCCTCGGTGTGGACCAAGGACCACGCCCGCGCCATGCGGATGTCCAAGGCGCTCGACTTCGGCTGCGTGTGGATCAACACCCACATCCCGCTGGTCGCCGAGATGCCCCACGGCGGCTTCAAGAAGTCCGGCTACGGCAAGGACCTCTCCGCCTACGGCTTCGAGGACTACACCCGCATCAAGCACGTCATGACGTCGCTGGGCTGATCCGCCTCCTCGCCGAGTGCCGGACGGGTGCGTTCCGCCCGTCCGGCGCCGCCGGCAGTGCCCGGTATCATCGACCGCCGCCCCGCCGTCCCCTCGAATGCGAGTACGCCCGTGAAGCCCCTCTCCCGCCGTACCCTGCTGCGCGCGCTGGGCGCCGGCGCCGGGGCCGCGGCCCTCGCCGGCTGCGGGGTCCCCGCCGCGTACGTCGCCCCCCGGGACCGGGCCGCGGCGGACCGCTCGGAGCGCGACAAGCGGCTCGTCTTCGCCAACTGGCCGCTGTACATCGACGCCGACGAGAACGACGCGCAGAAACGTCCCACCCTGGACGCGTTCCAACAGTCCAGCGGCATCTCGGTGAAGTACACCGAGGAGATCAACGACAACGACGAGTTCTTCGGCAAGATCAGCCCGGCGCTGATGAACCATCAGGACACCGGCCGGGACATCATCGTCGTCAGCGACTGGATGGCCTCCCGCTACGTCCGGCTCGGCTGGGTCCAGGAGATGGACCGGGCCGCGCAGCCCCACGTCGCGCGCGAGCTCGACCCGCTGCTGCGCAAGCCGTCCTTCGACCCCGGCCGCCTGCACACCGTCCCCTGGCAGTCCGGCATCACCGGCATCGCCTACAACCGCAAGAAGCTCGGCCGCGAGATCCGGCACACCTCGGAGCTGTGGCACGACGACCTGCGCGGCCGGGTCACCCTGCTCTCCGGCATGGACGAGGCGTTCTCCCTGCTCATGCAGGGCAACGGCGCCGACGTCACGCGCTGGACCGCCGACGACTTCCACAAGATGACCGACCAGCTGCGCACCCTGGTCCGCAAGCGCCACATCCGCCGCTTCACCGGCAACGACTACATCAAGGACCTCTCCTCGGGCGACGTCCTGGCCTGCCAGGCGTACTCCGGCGACATCATCCAGCTCCAGGCCGACAACCCCGACATCGAGTTCGTCGTCCCGGAGGAGGGCGCGGAGCTGTGGGCCGAGAGCCTGATGATCCCCAACCTCGCCCGCCACAAGCGCAACGCCGAGCGGCTCATCGACCACTACTACCGACCCGAGGTCGCCGCCCAGCTGGCCGCGTCGGTCAACTACGTCTGCCCGGTGCCGGCCGCCCGTGACGTCCTGGCCTCGTCCAAGGACAAGGAGCTCGCCGAGCTCGCCGAGAACCCGCTGATCTTCCCCAGCGACGACATGCGCGGGCGGCTCGCCACCGCCCGCGACATGACCGCCAAGGAGCGCCCGGGCTTCACCAAGGAGTGGAACGAGATCGTCGGGCTGTGAGCCCCACCGCCCCGTGCCGGGCGGTGAGGCCCTTGCCCGGTGTCAGGCGGTGAGGCCCCTGTCCCGTGTCAGGCGGTCGCCGGCACCAGCGAGCGCAGGGCGTCGATCCGGTTGGTGGTGATCGAGTCGACGCCCGCGCGCAGCAGCCGGCGCATGGTGCGCCGGGTGTCGGCGGTCCACGCCGACACCAGCAGGCCGCTCGCGTGGTGGTGCGCGACGAGCTCCTCGGACACCAGCCCGAAGCGGTAGTTGAGCCACCGCGGCCGGACCTCGGCCAGCAGCGGCGCGCGCGGCGGGGCGAGCGTGGTCCACGTCAGCGCGATCTCGGCGTCCGGGTCGGCCCGGCGCACGGCGAGCATGGAGGCCGGGCCGCCGCAGTAGTACACCCGGTCCGTCGCGCCGTGGGTGCGGACCTCGGCCACCGCCGCGCCCGCCGCCGAGGCGTCGGGCAGGTCCTGTCTCTTACCGTGATCTCGGCGAGCGCCTCCGCCAGCGTCGGCACCCCGCCGCCGGTCAGCGCCCGCACCTCGGCCGCCGTCAGCGACGCCAGCGCCCGCTCCCGGTGCCACAGGCGCCCCAGCGTCGCGTCGTGCAGCAGCACGGGCACGCCGTCGCGGGTGAGCCGTACGTCGATCTCCACCGCGCCCGCTCCCGCCCGCAGGGCCGAGCGGATCGAGGGCAGGGTGTTCTCGCGGTGGACGTAGGGGTCGCCGCGGTGCGCGACCGCGGTGAAGGCGGCTGTCGTCATCGGGTGCCTCACCCCTGCCAGGCGGCGGTGTAGGCGTCGATCTCCGCGCGGAGCGCGGCCTTGCCCGCCGTGTCCATGAACGACGCCTCCACGGCGTTCTTGGCGAGGGCGGCGACGCCCGGGGCGTCGAGCTCCAGCAGCCGGGCCGCGACGCCGTACTCGGTGTTCAGGTCGGTGCCGAACATGGGCGGGTCGTCGCTGTTGATGGTCACCAGCACGCCCGCGGAGACCATCTCCCGGACGGGGTGGCGGTCGAGGTCGGTCACGGCCCGCGTGGCGAGGTTGGAGGTGGGGCAGACCTCGAGCGGGATGAGCAGCCGCGGGTCCCGCGTGGCGCTGGTGCCGTGGCCGATGCGCTCGGCGCGCAGCTCGGTCAGGGCGTCCCAGATCGTCTGCGGGCCGGTGGTCTCGCCGGCGTGCGGCACGCTGTGCAGGCCGGCGGCGACGGCCCGGTCGAAGTACGGCTTGAACTGGCCGCGGGGGACGCCGATCTCGGGTCCGCCGAGCCCGAAGGAGACCAGGCCGTCCGGCTTGAGGTCGCAGGCGATCCGGGTGGTCTCCTCGGCCGCCTCCAGTCCGGCCTCGCCGGGGATGTCGAAGCACCAGCGCAGCACCACGCCGAGCTCGGACTCGGCGGCCTTGCGGGCGTCCTCGATCGCCTCGACGAAGGCGACGTCGGGGATGCCGCGGCGGGTGGAGCTGTAGGGGGTGACGGTCAGTTCGGCGTAGCGGATGTTCTGCCGGGCCATGTCGCGGGCGACCTCGTAGGTCAGCAGGCGGACGTCCTCGGCGTCGCGGATGAGGTCGACGACGGAGAGGTAGACCTCGATGAAGTGGGCGAAGTCGCGGAAGGTGAAGAAGTCGGCGAGCGCCTCGGGATCGGTGGGCACCGGGGAGTCGGGGTGGCGGGCGGCGAGCTCCGCGACGATGCGCGGGGACGCCGAGCCCACGTGGTGCACGTGCAGCTCCGCCTTCGGGAGCCCTGCGATGAACGAGTCGAGTGCGGACATGCGGGCCTCCACGGCTGTTCGGTTCGGGTCGACGGCGTGCTGATCATCGTATGCGCGGGGGGCTCCCGGCCCCCGCCCAGGCCTTAGCATGACGGGGTACCGAATGGGGAGGGTCATGTCCGAGACGGACGACGGGCGGCAGGAGCGGCACAACGCGGACCCCTGGGCTCCGCCGGAGCCGCGCGTGCGGCTCGAGAAGCCCGCGACCCCGCCGGAGACCGCGCCGCCGCAGCCCTCGCAGCCCCTGCCCCCGCAGGCCACGGGCTTCCCCGCGGCGCCCCCGGCCACCCCCGCGCCGGCCCCCGCCGCCCCGCCGCAGGACGCGGTGCCTCCCGTGCCGCTCGCCCCGACCGGGCCGGGCACGCCGAGCGCGTACCCGAGCGGCCCGTACGGCTACCCGCAGCCCCAGACCCCGTACGGCCCCGGCGCCGGGCCCGCCGGCCCGTACGCTCCCGGGCCCTACGGGCAGACCGCGTACGGCACCGGCGCCTACGGGTATCCCGGCCCGGCGTACGGACAGGGCTGGCCCGCCCCGGTAACGGGGCCCAACAACGGCCTGGGCGTGGCCGCCCTCGTGCTGGGCATCGTCGGCACGGTGCTGGCCCCCACCATCCTCCTCGGGGTCGTCTGCGGCATCCTCGCGATCGTCTTCGGCGCGATCGGCCGCGGCAAGGCGCGCTCGGGGGAGGCCACCAACGGCGGCCAGGCGCTGGCCGGGCTGATCCTCGGCGGGGTGGCGCTGCTGGCCACGGCCCTCATGCTCGTCGTCTACATCACCCACGACTCCACCACGAGCGAGGGAGTCGACGACGATGACGTCGCCTCCATCAGCGCGAAGCCCAGCAGATTGAGCCCTCGCCAGCGGGCCGGGTCGTCGGCCCCCTCGGCGTCGGCGGCGAGGCCCGTGCCCCAGACGCGGTCCAGCGGGCTCGCCTCCACCAGCACCCGCCCGCCGGTGCCCAGCAGATAGGCGCCCAGCGCCGCGTGCTGCCCGAACTTGTGCACGCTTCCCTCGACGACCAGCGCGAAGCGGTGCCGGGCCCACTCCTCCTCGTCGAAGCCGCGCACCGAACGACCCGCGTCCTTCGCCTGCTTGGGATGGCCGGCGGCCAACACCTGCTGCTCGGCGTCCGTGTCGCCGAAGAGCCGGGCCTTGCCGGCCATCATCCAGTGCTCGGCGGTGGCGTACTCCACGCCGTCGACCGTGAAGGGCGACGGCCACCACTGACTGAAGCAGCCGGGCCCCACGCCGCCGTCCCGGCGCGGCCGGTGGCCCCAGAAGAAGACGTACTCGACCCGCTCGCCGCGCTCCACGAGCGCCGTCAGCTCCGCCACCGACCGCGGCCCGTCGGCGTCGACCCGCCCCGTGATCCCACTCGTTGCCATGCCCCGAGTGTGGCATCCACGACCGACAACCGGACCGGGCGGCTCCAAGGGGCTGGCTCCCCATAGGCTTGCCCGGCACATCAACAGGAGGGGATCCTCACAATGTCCGACTATCAGTCCAACCCCTATGCGGCCCAGCCGCCGAACCAGCCGCCCGTCCCGCCGCAGCCGCCCCAGCAGCCCGGCTACGGCTACCCCGGCTCCGCCGCCTACCCGCCCGCGCCCCCGGTCCAGCCCGCTCCGCCCATGCAGGCGTACCCGGCGGCCCCGGCCTACGGCGTCATGCCCATGCAGCCCAGCAACGGCATGGGCACCACGGGTCTGGTCCTGGGCATCATCGGCGTCGTCTTCAGCGTCACCTTCGTGCTGTGGTTCCTCGGCATGATCCTGGGCATCCTCGCGATCATCTTCGGCGCGATCGGCCGCTCCAAGGCGACCAAGGGCGAGGCCACCAACAAGGGCGCGGCGACCGCCGGTCTGGTCTGCGGCATCGTGGCGACGGTGCTGCTGCCGCTGCTCGGGGCGCTCTTCTTCGCCAGCCTGTTCGGCATCAGCTGACGCCGGGGGCGGTCCGTCGGTACCGCCCCCCGCACTCATCGCATCCCTCGCGAATCTGTAGCGGAATCCGTCGCGCGGCCAAAAAGTCGCGACGGAATCCCTTGTTGGGATCCGTCTCCTCTGCCAGGATCAGCAAACCATTCCGGTGGGAGCCACGCCTGTCCCCAGGCGCGCGGTCGGCGGAGGAGTGTGCGCGATGGATCATCGTCTCGACGTGGCGGAACGGTTCGCCGGAGGCGCGCAGTACATCGGAGGCCGCCCGCGGCCGGGCACGTCGGGCCGCGAGCACGCGGCCGTCGCCCCCGCCATCGGCACCGAGCCGCTCCGCCACGAGACGGCCGCGCCGGCCGGCGCGGCCGCCGCCGTCATCGGGCCGAACGCGCCCCGGAACCACCCGCCGCGGACGCGCGGGCCGCGCGCCCCGGGAGCCGCGCGCCGGCCGGGTCCGGAGCAGCGACCACGTCCCGCGACGTCCTGAAGGGCGCCCGCCGGCGGTACACGACACGGCCCGATTCGGACAGGGCGAGGCCGTATGTCACTGTTACCTGTTTGCGTTCCCCGAACCCCCTGGATCCAGACCATGACGGCAACCGCCACTCCCGGCACCAGCGGCACCGACGTCCGCCTCGCCGGCATCAGCAAGACGTACGGCGACTTCACCGCCGTGCACCCGCTCGACCTGTCCGTGCCCGCCGGTTCCTTCTTCGCCCTGCTCGGTGCCTCGGGCTGCGGCAAGACCACCACGCTGCGCATGATCGCCGGCCTGGAGGAGCCCACCACCGGCACCGTCGAGCTCGCCGGCCGTGACGTCACCGCCCTGCCCCCGTACAAGCGGTCCGTCAACACCGTCTTCCAGAACTACGCGCTCTTCCCGCACCTGGACATCTACGAGAACGTCGCCTTCGGCCTCCGCCGGCGCGGCATCAAGTCCGTCAAGAAGCAGGTCGGCGAGATGCTCGACCTCGTCCAGCTCGGCGACCTCGCCCGCCGCCGGCCCCACCAGCTCTCCGGCGGCCAGCAGCAGCGCGTCGCCGTCGCCCGCGCCCTCATCAACCACCCCGACGTGCTGCTCCTCGACGAGCCGCTCGGCGCCCTCGACCTCAAGCTGCGCCGCGAGATGCAGCTCGAGCTCAAGCGCATCCAGACCGAGGTCGGCATCACCTTCATCCACGTCACCCACGACCAGGAGGAGGCGATGACCATGGCCGACACCGTCGCGGTGATGAACGCGGGCCGGGTCGAGCAGCTCGGCACCCCCACCGACCTCTACGAGACGCCGCGCAGCACCTTCGTCGCCAACTTCCTCGGCACCTCCAACCTCATCACCGCCGACGTCCTGGACACCACGGGCGACGACATCCTTCTGCGCGCCGGTGATACCAAACTCACCCTTCCGGCGACACGATGTACAGCCACCGCCCGGACGGGCGAGAAGCTGCTGGTCGGGATACGGCCCGAGAAGATCAGCCTGACCCACGCCGACGACGCCGGCACCGTCGCCGACGGCCGCAACCGCGTCACCGGCCGCATCGCCCAGTCGAGCTTCATCGGCGTGTCCACCCAGTACCTCGTCGACAGCCCCGCCGGCTCCGGCCTGTCCGTCTACGAGCAGAACGTCGAGCGCGACTCCCGCCTCGTCCCCGGTGCCGAGGTCGTCCTGCACTGGAACCCGGCCCACACCTTCGGCCTGGACGCCGCCCAGAACATCGAGGCGGGCACGGACGTGCTCGAGGCGGTCCCCGACGCGCGAGAGGCGGGCACCTGACAATGACGCTCGCGACCGACCACCCTCCCGCACCCCCTGTCGACGGCGCCCTCCACCGGTCCGTCCGCCGCAAGAAGCTCGTCCCCTACTGGCTGCTGCTCCCCGGCATCCTCTGGCTGCTCGTGTTCTTCGCAGCCCCCCTCGTCTACCAGGCCTCGACGTCCCTCCAGACCGGCTCCCTCGAAGAGGGCTTCAAGGTCACCTGGCACTTCGCCACCTACGCCGACGCCCTGACCGAGTACTACCCGCAGTTCCTGCGCTCCGTCGCCTACGCCGCGACCGCGACCGCGCTCTGCCTCGTGCTCGGCTACCCGCTCGCGTACCTCATCGCCTTCCGGGCCGGCCGCTGGCGCCACCTGCTCATGGTGCTCGTCATCGCCCCCTTCTTCACCAGCTTCCTCATCCGCACCCTCGCCTGGAAGACGATCCTCTCCGACGGAGGACCCGTCGTCCGCGCCCTCGGCTCCCTGCACGTCCTCGCCGTCACCGACGCGCTCGGCGTCACCGAGGGCCACCGCGTGCTCGCCACCCCGCTCGCCGTCGTCTGCGGACTGACCTACAACTTCCTGCCGTTCATGATCCTTCCGCTGTACACCTCGCTCGAGCGCATCGACAGCCGCCTCCACGAGGCCGCCGGCGACCTCTACGCCCGGCCCGCCACCGTCTTCCGCAAGGTGACCTTCCCGCTGTCCATGCCCGGCGTCGTGGCCGGCACCCTGCTGACCTTCATCCCCGCCACCGGCGACTACATCAACGCGGAACTGCTCGGCTCCACCGACCAGAAGATGATCGGCAACGTCATCCAGTCCCAGTTCCTGCGCGTCCTGGACTACCCCACCGCCGCGGCCCTCTCCTTCATCCTCATGGCCGCGATCCTCGCCATGGTCACCGTCTACATCCGCAAGTCCGGGACGGAGGACATCGTCTGATGACCGCTTTCTCCGCCCTCGCGCGCCGGCTGCGCCGCAACCTGGTGGTCATCGCGGGGCTGCTCACGCTCGCGTTCCTGATCCTGCCCAACGTCGTCGTGACGGTCTTCTCGTTCAACAAGCCCAACGGCCGGTTCAACTACGACTGGCAGCGCTTCTCCACCGACGCCTGGACCGACCCCTGCGGCGTCGCCGACCTGTGCGGCTCGCTGTCGCTGAGCCTGCGCATCGCCCTGTGGTCGACGATCGGCGCGACCGTCCTGGGCACGCTGATCGCCTTCGCGCTCGCCCGCTACCGCTTCCGGGCCCGCTCCTCCGTCGGCAGCCTGATCTTCCTGCCGATGGCCATGCCCGAGGTCGTCATGGCCGCCTCCCTGGCCACGCTGTTCCTCAACATGGGCATCAGCTTCGGCTTCTGGACCATCCTCATCGCCCACATCACGTTCTGCCTGAGCTTCGTGGTCACCGCCGTCAAGGCGCGCGTGATGAGCATGGACCCCCGCCTCGAGCAGGCCGCGCAGGACCTCTACGCCACCCCGCTGCAGACCTTCCTCAAGGTCACCCTGCCCATCGCCGCCCCCGGCATCGTCGCGGGCGCGCTGCTGTCCTTCGCCCTGTCCTTCGACGACTTCATCATCACCAACTTCAACGCCGGGTCGACCGTGACCTTCCCCATGTACGTCTGGGGAGCCGCGCAACGAGGCACTCCCGTTCAAATCAATGTCATCGGAACGGCGATGTTCGCCGTCGCCGTGCTGTGCGTCCTCGCCGGCCAACTGCTGGGGAGACGCCGAAAAAGGAGCTGAGAACCATGGCCACCAGTGCCATGAACCCTGTGAAAGCACTTTCGGACGCATCTCCCCACCCCTACTGGCTCGACGACCCCTCCCGGCCGGAGGCTCTGCCGGCCCTCGTCGGCGACGAGCACTGCGACCTGCTCGTCGTCGGCGGCGGCTACTCCGGGCTGTGGACCGCCCTGGGCGCCAAGGAGCGCGACCCGGGCCGGGACGTCGTCCTGATCGAGGGCCAGGAGGCGGGCTGGGCCGCCTCCGGCCGCAACGGCGGCTTCTGCGCCGCCTCCCTGACCCACGGCTGGGCCAACGGCCACGCCCGCTGGCCGGCCGAGCTCACCACCCTCGAGGAGCTCGGCCGCCGCAACCTCGACGGCCTCGAGGCGGCCCTCGCCCGCCACGGCATCGACTGCGACTTCGAACGCACCGGCGAGATCGACGTCGCCACCGCCCCCCACCAGGCCGAGGAGCTCCGCGAGGCCGCCGCCGAGGCCGCGGCGCTCGGCGTCACCGGCCTCGCGTTCCTCGACCGGGACGCCGTGCGCGCCGAGGTCGACTCCCCGACCTTCCTCGCCGGCCTGTGGAACCGCACCGGCGTCGCCATGCTCCACCCCGCAAAGCTCGCCTGGGGCCTCAAGCGCGCCTGCCTCCGCCTCGGCGTCCGCGTCTACGAGTACACGCCCGGCACCGAACTCTCCGCGCGCCGCTCCGGCGTGGCCGTCCGCACCCCCTACGGCCGCGTCTTCGCCCGCCACGCCGCGCTGGCCACCAACGCCTTCCCCTCCCTGGTCAAGCGGCTGCGCCCGTACATCGCGCCCGTCTACGACTACGCCCTGATGACCGAGCCCCTGACGGAGGGGCAGCTCGCCTCCGTCGGCTGGCGGCGCCGGCAGGGTCTGAGCGACAGCGCCAATCACTTCCACTACTTCCGGCTGACCGCCGACAACCGCGTCCTGTGGGGCGGCTACGACATCGTCTACCGCTACGGCGGAGGCGTCCGCGCCGAGTACGACCACCACCCGCCCACGTACCGGCGGCTCGCCGAGCACTTCTTCCGCTGCTTCCCGCAGCTCGAGGGCGTCCGCTTCTCCCACACGTGGGGCGGCGCCATCGACACCTGCTCGCGCTTCTCCGCCTTCTTCGGCACCGCTCACCGCGGCCGCGTCGCCTACGCGCTGGGCTTCACCGGACTCGGCGTCGGTGCGACCCGCTTCGGCGCGGACGTCATGCTCGACCTGCTGTCCGGCGAGCGCACCGAGCGCACGGAGCTGGAGATGGTGCGCAGCAGGCCGCTGCCGTTTCCGCCGGAGCCGGTGCGGTCGATGGGGATCGGAATCACGCAGTGGTCGATGACCCGCGCCGACGAGAACGGCGG
>KL569386.1:42180-45985 GCA_000715685.1 Streptomyces lilacinus | reverse complement strand
CATCAGCCCCCGCCCCCGACCCGGCGGCCGCCGGTGCGCCGCTGCCGGTGGTCGTCTCCGCGCGGACGCCCGAGGCGGCGCGGGAGGCGGCGCGGCGCATGGCCGATCGGCTCGAGCGGTGCGGGCCGGAGGAGTTCTACGACGTGGCGTACACCGCCTGTCGGCGGCGCGGGACGCACGAGGAGCGGATCGCCGTCCTGGCCCCCTGCCCGGCGACGGCCGCGGACCGGCTGCGCCGCGCGGCGGCCGGCGAGGTCGCCGCGGGCGCGGCCGCGACGGCCGTTCCGAGCGGCACGGTGGCCTTCGCCTTCTCCGGAAACGGCGCCCAGTGGCCCGGCATGGGAGCGCGCCTGCTCGAGGAGGACGCCGACTTCCGACGGGCCGTCGGGGAGGCGGACGAGGCCCTGCGCCCGACCCTGGGCTGGTCGGTGGCCGCCGAGCTGGCCGCGCCCGCCGAAAGTCGGCGCCCCGACACGACCGACGTGGCGCAACCGCTGTTGTTCGCCGTGCAGGTGGGGCTGGTGGCGATGCTGCGCGCCCGGGGCGTCGAGCCGGCCGCCGTGACCGGGCACAGTGCCGGCGAGATGGCCGCGGCGTGGGCGGCCGGCGCGCTGGACCTGGAGGCGGCGGCGCGGGTGGTCGTGGCCCGTTCCCGGGCGCAGGCGTCCACCGTCGGCGACTGGGGCATGGCCGCGCTGGGCGCGGACGCCGCCCGGGCCCGCACCCTGCTGGCCCCGTACGAGGGCCGGTTGGAGATCGCCGGGATCAACAGCGGCCGCGACGTGACCGTCAGCGGCGACAAGGCCGCTCTGTCCCGGCTGGGCGCGCACTGCCGGGAGCACGGCGTGTACTTCCACGACCTGGGCCTGGACCACGCGTTCCACAGCCGGGCCATGGACGGCCTGGAGGAGGTTCTGGCCGACGACCTGAGGGGGCTCAAGACGCGCCGGGCTGACGTCCCGTACGCCTCCGCGACCACCGGCACCGTGCTCACCGGCGAGGAGCTCGACGCCCGCTACTGGTGGCACAACCTGCGCCGACCCGTGCTGTTCGCCTCGGCCGTCGAGCGGCTCGGGGAGCTGGGCTGCGACGTGTACGTGGAGGTCGGCCCGCACCCCGTACTGCGCGGCTACCTGCGGCGGCTGACGAGCGGCGGCGCGCCGCCCGCCGCCCTGGTGGTGCCCGCCCTGAGCCGGGAGAACGCCGGCACGCAGGCCGTCGACGCCGCCGTCGCCCGGCTCCTGGCCGCCGGCGCCCGCCACCGGCACGCCGTCTTCTTCCCCCGCCCCGGGCGGGTCGTGGACCTGCCCGCCTACCCCTGGCAGCGCGAGCCCCACTGGAACGGCGATCCGGCGGCGTGGGCGGGCGGCTGCGGCGACGGCACGATCGACCACCCACTGCTGGGCGAGCGCGCCGCGGTGGCCGAGCCCACCTGGCACGGGCCGTTCGAGCCCGGGCGGGTGCCCTGGCTGGCCGACCACAAGGTCGGCGAATCGGTGGTGATGCCGGCCTCCGGCTACATCGACATGATGCTCGCCGCCGGCCGGCGCGTCCTCGACGCGGCCGTCGAGATCGAGCGCCTCACCATGCCCGCCGCCCTCGTCCTCCCCTTCGACTCCGACGAGGACCGGCAGATCGAGCTGCAGACGGCCTTGTCGGCGGACGACGGCGCCGTCCACGTGGCGAGCCGGAGCGAGCGGACCGGACCCTGGCAGCAGCACGCCCGCGGCCGGCTGCGCCGGCTCTTCGCGCCCGTTCCCCCGCTCGCCGACCTCGACGGCGTCATCGCCGGCCTCCCGCGGACCAGAACCGCCGAGGAGCACTACTGGCTCACCGCGCTCAACGGTCTCGACTACGGGCCGGCCTTCCAGGTGCTGCGGCAGCTACGGGTCGGCGAGGGCCAGGTCCTGGCCGACTACGCGAGCGCGGGCGACCTCGCCGGCTACGAAGCGCACCCCGCTCTCCTGGACGGCGCCCTGCAGGCCGCGTCCCCGCTGCTGGAGGAGGTCGCGGAAGGCTCGGCCTTCCTGCCCGTGGCCGTCGACCGGATCCGGGCGTGGCGCCGCATGCCGGCCGTCGGCCACCTGCACGTACGGGCCCGGGCGGTGGCCGCCCGTGAGGCGCTGCTGGACATCGACGTCCTCGCGCCCAACGGCCTGGTCTGCCTCGCCCTCGAGGGCTGCCGGCTGCGCCGCGTCGAGCGCAGCGCGCGCGTGCCCAGGCTGCTGTACACCACCGTCACCCGGGCCGCGCCCCGCCCGGGTCCCGCGGAGACCCGCGCGCCGCTCCCCGCGCCGGCCGAGGCGGCCCGCGCCGCCGCCGCGGCCCTGCGGGAGGCGCGGGCCCATGCGCACCACGACGGCACGGCCCGGCTGCGGGCCCTGACCGCCCACTTCGGCGCGGCGGCCGTCGCCGCCCTGCTGGCGGAGGGCGGGCCGGGGTCCGATGCCTTCGCCGTGACCGACCTCGTCGCCGCGGGCGCCCTCACGGACTACGCCCCGCTGCTCGAGCTGTTCCTGCGGACCGCCCGCGCACACGGCCTGGCCGAGCCCGGCGGAGCCGCCGGTACCTGGCGGCTGACGGGTCCGCCGGCACCGCTGGAGCAGTTCCGCGCCGCGGCCGCCGACCACCCCGAACTCGCCGTGGAGCTGGGCCTCGTCGGCGCCTGCGCCGCCCGGCTCGTCGACGTGCTGCGCGGCCGGCGCGACCCGGCGGAACTGCTGTTGTCGGACGCCAACCGCCACCTGCTGGAGGAACTGGCCACCGACAGCTGCCTCACCGCCTCCACGAACCGGGCGGCCCGCGCGCTCCTGCGCACCCTGGTCCGCGACTGGCCCGCCGACCGCCCGCTGCGCATCCTCGAGGTCGGCGCCGGCACCGGCGGCACCACGGCCCACCTGCTGCCCGAACTGCCGCCCGACCGCACCCGCTACGTCTGTGCCGACGCCTCCGAGACCTTCTTCCCCCGCCTGAGGAAGCGCTTCGCGGGCCGCGACCACGTCGACCTCCGCGTCCTCGACCTCGACCGCGACCCCGCCGACCAGGGCTGGGCGGAGGGCGACTTCGACCTCGTGATCGCCCCCGGCGCCCTGCACACCGCACGCGACGTACGCCACACCCTCGCCCGCCTCGCCCGCCTCCTCGACACCGGCGGCCTCCTCCTGGCCGTCGAACCCCACGACGAGGCCGCCCTCGCCCTGCTGTACGGCCTGCTGCCGACCTTCTGGGACCGCCACGACACCGACGTCCGCCTCCACGGCCCCCTCCTGACCGCCGACGGCTGGCGGCACCTGCTGACGACAGAGGGCTGGGAAGAGCCGACCGCCCTCGGCGAAGCCGAGGGCGCGGCACGCGCCGGCGGTTCCGTACTGCTCGCGCGCCGCCCGACGCGTACGGGGCCGGAGGCCGCGGCAGGCGTCGGGGAGCCGGAGCACGGGGGCGGTTCCGGCGGGCCGGCCCGTACGGGAGTGGCGGCCACGGCCGGCGTGCAGGACCCGCGGCATGGTGGCGGACCCGACCACCCGGCCCACCACCCCGCCTCTACGGCCGCCGCCGAGGACCAGGCACACGGTGACGGCCCCGACCAGCCGGCCCGCGACCCCGCCCGTACGGGAACGACGACCGCGCCCACCGCCGAGGACCCGACTCGGGATGGCGCTGCCAACCGCCCGGCCCCGCGCGCGGCCCGTACGGAACCGGCGGCCACGGCCGGCGTCCAGGGCCCGGTGCTCAGTGGCGACTCCGACCACCCGGCCCGCTCGGCACCGACGACCGCCGCCCCGTCCGCCGCCCCGTCCGCCGCGCC
>KL569386.1:39243-41954 GCA_000715685.1 Streptomyces lilacinus | reverse complement strand
CTCCTGGCCGAGCGGCTGTGCGCGACCGGTGCCGTCGTGCACAGCGCCGCGCCTGCCGTCGAGCCCGACCACTGGTCCGCCCTCCTCGACGGCACCGCCGGAGCTGCCCACGTCGTCCTGCTGTTGGGCGACGACGCGGACGACGATCGCGCGGAGCTCGACCGGGCCGCCTTCCGCACCGCGGTCCTGCGGGCTCTGGCCGTCGCCGCCGGGCGGTATGCCGAGTCCGACGGGCCCGCGGCCGCCCCGGCCCTGTGGTTGGTGACGCCGCCCACCGGCGTCCTGCCCGCCCCCGAGCGTCCCTCGGCCCCCGCCGGCGCCGCCGCCTGGGGCGTTGCCCGCTGCCTCGCCAACGAGCATCCCGACCTGACGGTCCGCCGCGTCTCCCTGGACCTCACCGGCCGGCCCGAGGCCGACGCCGCCCGCCTGGCGGTCGAACTGACCGATCCCACCGACGAGGACGAGATCCTCCTCACCCGCTCCGGGCGCTTCGTCACCCGCCTGCGCGTGGGCAGGGACCCCGCCCCCACCCCCGCCGGCGGACCGGACGCCTACGCCCTCCGGGTGCGCGAGCCCGGCCACGCCTACCGGCTGTCCTGGGTCCCGGCCGAGGTGCCCCGGCCCGGGCCCGGCGAGGTCGTCGTCGGCGTACGGGCGGCCGCGCTCAACTACCGGGACGTGCTGCAGGCCCTGGGCAGCATGCCGCTGGACTCCGCCGGAGGGGAGCACCACCCCGGCATGGAGTGCGCGGGCGTCGTCACGGCCGTCGGCGCCGGGGTCACGGGGCTCGCCCCGGGCGACCGCGTCCTCGCCTTCGGTTCGGGCACCCTGCGCTCGCACGTCGCCGTGCCCGCCGCGACGGTGGGCCGGATGCCGCCGGGGATGGACTTCACCGCGGCGGCCACGCTCCCCGTCGTCCAGCTGACCGTCCATCACAGCCTGCACCACCTTGTGTATAAGAGACAGGTGCACAGCGGCGCCGGCGGCGTGGGCCTGGCCGCGGTGCAGTACGCCCTGCGGACCGGCGCCGAGGTCATCGCCACCGCCGGCAGCCCCGCCAAGCGCGAACTGCTGCGCCTGCTGGGCGTCGCGCACGTGCTGGACTCGCGCACGCTGCGCTTCGCCGACCAGGTCAGGGAGCTCACCGGCGGGCGCGGCGTGGACGTCGTCCTCAACTCCCTGGCCGGCGAGGCCATCGCCCGGAGCCTGGCGACCCTGGCGCCCGGCGGGCGCTTCGTCGAGCTGGGCAAGCGCGACCTCATGGCCGACAACCGCCTTCCGCTCGGCCCCTTCCTCGGCGACCTCACCTTCAGCGCCACCGACCTCGCCCGGCTGGCGCGCGAGCGGCCCGCGACGGTCGCCGCGGAGTTCGCCGAGGTCGTCCGGGGCGTGCACGACGGCACGTACCGGCCCGTCCCGCACCACGTCTACCCGGCCGAGCGGGCCGCCGAGGCCTTCGAGGTCCTGCAGCACTCCCGGCACATCGGCAAGGTCGTCATCTCCCTGCGCACCCCGCCGCCGCTGCGGGTGACGAGCGCGCCCGCCGAACTCGATCCGCGGGCCACCTACCTGATCACCGGCGGGCTGGGCGGTTTCGGCGCCGCCACCGCCCGTCGGCTCGCGGACCGCGGGGCGCGCCGGCTGTGCCTGGTCGGCCGGCGCGGCGCCGACAGCCCGGAGGCGCCCGCGCTCCTCGAGGAGCTGCGCCGACGGGGCGTGACCGCCACCGCCCACGCGGCGGACGCCGCGGACCCGGCGGCGATGGCGGCGTTGCTGGCCGCCGTGGACACCCCCGAGCACCCGCTGCGCGGCGTCGTGCACGCGGCGATGGTGCTCGACGACGTCCCGCTGACGGAGGTCACCGACGCGTCCGTACGCCGGGTCCTGTCGCCCAAGGCGGAGGGGGCCCGGGTCCTGGACCGCCTGACGCGCGACCGGGACCTGGACTTCTTCGTGATGTACGCCTCGGCCGCGGCCCTGCTGGGCAACCAGCACCAGAGCACGTACGCCGCCGCCAACCTCTCCCTCGAGGCGCTGGCCCGGGCCCGCCGGCACGCGGGGCGCCCCGCGCTCGCGGTCGCCTGGGGTGCGCTCGCCGGTGCCGGTTACGTGGCCCGGCACGAGCTGGACGGCTTCATGGAGCGGATCGGGCTGGCACCGGTGCCGGCCGAACGCGCCCTGGACGCCCTCGACGCGCTCCTGGCGCGCGGCCATGACGACGTCGCTGTCGTGGCCGGCGTCGACTGGGGCCGGCTCCGACACGGCGTCGGCGCGGTCGCCGCGCCGCGCTTCTCCCTCGTCCGCCCGGAGGGTGACGACTCTTCGGGGCAGGCGACCGAGGAGCTGGTCCGAGCCCTGCAGCGGGCCACGCCCGAGGAGGCCCTGGCCCGGGTGACGGAGTCCGTCGTCGCCGTTCTGGCCGGGATCCTGCAGACCCCGCCGGACCGCGTCACGGCCGACAGACCGCTGGACCAGCTGGGCCTGGACTCGCTGATGGGCGCCGAGCTGATGACGACCCTTCATCAACGGCTGGGCTGCGACGTCCCGGCCATGGAGATCCTCAACAGCACCACGGTCGCCGACCTCGCCCGCCGCTGCCTCCGCCGTCTGACGCCGGTCTCGGCGGACGGCTGATCCGGTCCTCAAACGCCGGAAGGGCTGATTTAAGCCCGTCCGGCGCTTGGGGACACCGCGCGAAGCGCGGTCCGGGG
>KL569386.1:38740-38947 GCA_000715685.1 Streptomyces lilacinus | reverse complement strand
CGCGGTCCGGGGGCCTGGGGGCGGAGCCCCCGGTTACGGGAAGGGGCGGGACTGGGGAAAGAACCACCGAAAACGCCCCAGGCGGACAGCACCCGGCGCCGCTCACTCGTGCGGCACCACCGCCACCGGGCACGAGGCGTGGTGCACGCACGCCTGGGCCACCGCGCTCAGGCGCGGCGCCACCGGCGCCTGTCTCTTATACACATC
>KL569386.1:37924-38542 GCA_000715685.1 Streptomyces lilacinus | reverse complement strand
TACGGGAAGGGGCGGGACTGGGGAAGAAGCCCCGCAGGGCCCCCGGCCCCCCTACAACCAGCCGCCGTCGTCCCCCTCCACCCCCGCCGTCAACAGCACCGGTAGTCGCTCCACCCCCCGACTGATCAACGTCGATTTGTGCCGGACCGGCTCACCCGCCGGCACCGGCCCGCACCGCGCCAGCGCGGACAGCATCGCGGCCGCCTGGACGCGCACGAGCCGAGCCCCCAGGCAGAAGTGCTCGCCCCAGCCGAGCGAGAGGTGCTGGGGCGAGCGCGAGACGTCCAGGCCGTGCGGATCCGCGTACACGCGCGGATCGCGGTTGGCCGCGCCGACGAGCAGGCCGACGACCGTGCCGGCGGCCACCGACGCGCCACCCACATCGGCGTCCCCCAGCGCGACGCGCGTGATGAGCTGAATCGGCGGGTCGTAGCGCAGCAGCTCCTCCACGGCCGCCGGCGTCGTGGCCGGGTCGGTCAGCGCGCCCAGCTGCCGGGGGTGGGCGAGCAGGGCGTGGAGACCGTTCGCGATGAGATTGACGGCGGGCTCGTAGCCGGCCACGACCAGCTGTCCGACGGCGGTGACGACCTGTTCGCCTGTCTCTTATACACATCTCTG
>KL569386.1:22591-37704 GCA_000715685.1 Streptomyces lilacinus | reverse complement strand
GAGATGTGTATAAGAGACAGGTCGATGAGTCCGCGCAGGGCGCGGGCGAAGTCCAGCCGCGCGCAGGCGACGCGGGCTCGCGTCTCCTCGGCGCGCAGGGCCTCGGGGTCGAAGCCGACGGCCATCCACCTCAGGGCATCGGTCCAGTCCTCGCGTTCGCCCGGGGGCACGCCCACGAGGGCGCAGATGACGTCGAGGGCGAGGGGTTCGGCGAGGTCGGCGATCACGTCGACCTCGCCGGAGCGGTCGACGGCGGCCAGCAGCCGGGCGACGCGGTGCTCGATCGCCGGGCGCAGCCGGTCGACCGCGCGGGCGGCGAACGGCGCGGCGACGCGCGTGCGCAGGCGCCGGTGCGCGGGCGGGTCGACCATGAGGAACGACTGCGTCTCGGTGTTGAGCGCGCCGAAGCCGAAGCGCTCGTCGCCGAGCACGGCCAGGCACTCGGGGTGGCCGGTGACGACGACCACGTCGTCGGCCAGGCGCACCACGGGCCCGCCGTGTTCGGCGCGCAGCCGCTCGTAGAAGGGGTAGGGGTCGGCGTGGAAGTCCGCGCCGCGCACGTCGAAGGGGAGCCGGTCCCAGAAGTCGCGGGCGACGGAGACGGCCGAGCCGGTGTCGACGCCAGTGCCGGTGGCCATTGCGTCCCCCTTTGTCGCTTCGCTGCCTGGTGAAGCATTCTACGAGGAGATCCGCGGCGCCGTCCGTATTCCTCGACTTGAACCGGAATGGTTTCCTCCCGCCCAATTCCATGCAGAATTCCCGGGACACCGCACAGGAAACCGTCGTCACATCGATGTCGCACCACCGTCGCGGAGGGAAAACCCATGGACTTACCCCGAGGATTCAGCCGCAGGGGCCTGCTCCGAGCCGGCCTGGGCGCGGGCGGCGCGGCCTGGGCCGCGCAATGGCTGCCCGCGTCGCCCGCATCGGCCGCGTCCGGGCCGCCGCTGCCCCTGGAGCGCGCCGGGTGGGCCGCCGCGGCCGCCGCCGGCCGGGGGGCCGCCGCACAGGCCGCCTTCCCGGAGTGGAGCAGATTCGCGCGGGTGGCGGACGGCACCTTCGACGAGGACGCCGACCCCACCCGCGACATGCGGCCGGTCATCGAGAATCTGAAGCGGCAGAACGTCAGCGTGATCGAGCTGGACACGATCCTGTCGCACTGGTTGACGGACGCCGAGTTCACCCAGCACATGGCGAAGATCAAGAGTTTCGCCGCACTGGCCCATTCCGCCGGGTTGCGGGTCGTCGTCTATTACCCCTCCCTCGAAGTGATCAGCCTCGGTGGCGAGAAAGGGCCGTCGTTCTACAAGAACGGTGACGGAAAGTCCTGGGTGCAGCGCTCGCTCGACGGAAAGCCCAATGTCTTCTACGGCAGCCTCGTGGTCTGGGTGGACCCCGGCGACGAGAGCTGCTGGCTGAGCCCCAACTCCCCCTGGCGCGACTTCTACCTCCGCCGCGTCAAGGAACTCGCCGGCACCGGCGTCGACGCCCTGTGGCCCGACGTGCCCATCTACTTCGACGGCGCCCTCACCTGGTGCGACGCCTCCACCTGGGCGGCCACCGCGTTCAAGGCCGACACCGGACTCGACCTTCCCCCCGCCGACGACTTCACCGACCGCCGCTTCCGCCGCTACGTCGAATGGCGCCACCACAACCTCAACCAGTGGCAGCTCGACATCGCCGCCGCCGGCCGCTCGGTCAACCCCGACCTGCTCACCTTCGTCGAGACCGTGAGCATGGACTACCAGTACGCCACCCGCATCGGCCTCGACGGCGCGTACCTGCGCACGGCGGGCGGCGGCGTCAGTCACGTCTGGGAGGTCGACATCCTCGGCCTGCGCGACGGCATGCGCCACGCCACCGCGAGCGACTGGACCTGCCTGATCTCGATGTACAAGTACGCCCGGGCCGCCAGCGGCACCAAGCCGGCCTGGGCGTTCTCCTACGGCTGGAAGGCCGACGACGCGTCCCTGGTCATGGCGGAGCTCCTCGCGGCGGGCTGCAATCCGTACGAGGTCAAGAGCCCCTTCAAGGACATCAGCACCGACACCGCGATGCGCACCCGCATGTACGGCTTCGTCGCCGCCCACCAGCAGCGGCTGTACGACACCGTCTCCGCCGCCACGGTCGGTGTCTACCACTCCTCCGCCTCCCGGGACTTCGTCAGCCCCACCGCCGGCACGGGCATGTTCGTCAACGCCAAGGCGCCCTCGGGCGTCGCCGACTGGTGGAGCGGCGGCAGCACCGAGGAGAGCTGCGCCCGGCAGCCGTGGCTGGGCGAGTTCCGCGGCACCGTCAAGGCGCTGGTGTACGCCCACATCCCGTTCAACACCGTCACCAGCCCCGGCCTGTCTCTTATACACTGCTGCGCGGCTTCGTCTCCGCCGGCGGCACGGTGGTGATCACCGGCCCGGCGCCCACGGCCCTCGACGAGCTGGGCGCGGCCCGCTCGGAGTACGCGCTGGCCGACGTCCTCGGCTTCGGCCGGGCCGACGTGCCGCCCACGAGCAAGCGGAATCGTTTCGGCTCGGGCACCTGCTGGTACGTCAAGGACCTCGTGGGCCTGAAGTACCTCACCGCGACGGACCAGGCGAGCGCCGACCTGCTCCTCGGCCCGGTACGGGAGGCCGCGCCGCCGGCCGTCACGCTCTCGGGCGACCGGCGCATCCACCTCGAGGTGGGGCGGCTCGGCGACGACACGGTCGTGCAGCTGGTCAACTTCACCTGCTTCGGCGACGCGCCGGCGGCCTTCAGGACCGTGCCGGCTGCTTGCACGGTCGCGCTCGAGGTCCCGGCCGGCAAGCGGGTGGTGGGGGCCACCGTCAGTTCCCCGGACGCCCCCTCCCCGGCGCCGCAGCCGGTGCCGTTCTCCGTGACCGGGTCCACGGTGAGCGTCGCACTCACCGTCGCACAGTATTCGCTGCTCACCGTCAGCCTGGGCTGAACGGTCGCCTAGGGGGCGGGGATCCGCCACAGCGAGGCCGGCCGGTCCTCCGCCCCCGCGTGGGACTCGAAGGCGATCCAGCGACCGTCCGGGGACCAGCTGGGGGCACCGTCGTAGCTGGTGTCGTTCCTGGTCACCCGGACGGGGTCGGCGGAACCGTTCACGTCCATGACGAAAATCTGCGGGAGGTCGAGCCCTCCGGCCGTGGAGGAGAACACCACCCGGCGCCCGTCCGGCGACCAACTGGCGTCCGTGTGCTCGCCCGCGCCCCGGGTGAGTCGCCGAAGGCCGGAGCCGTCCGCGTTCATGGTGTACAACGCCCAGTCGCCGCCGCCTGCTTCGCGCCGCTGGAAGACCAACCGGTCTCCCTTGGGCGACCAGTTGGGCTGCCGGTTGTCGGTGCGCGTGGCCGGCCCGTCCAGCAGCTTGGTCGCGCCCGTGCCGTCGCGGCGCACCTTCCACAGGGAGCCGAGCCCCGCTCGGTCGCCGGACCCCTCGCGCTCGACGCTCTCCTGGAAGACGATCCACTGCCCGTCGGGGGAAAAGCTCGGCTCGAGGTAGCCCGAAGCACCGTCGTGCTCGGTCACCCGGGTCGGCTTCCCGCCGGGCTTCAGCACCCACACCTCGTCCCGCCCGGCCCGGTCGGAGGCGAAGGCCACCTCGCCGGACGGATTCCAGCTCGAACCGGGCAGGTTCACCGCCGCCCTGTCCTCCTCGTCGAGCAGCGTGCCGACCTTCTTCGACGCACGGCCCCCCTCACCCAGGGGCAGGGTGCGCAGGGCGGCCGCGCCCTCGTTGTAGCCGTCCTGGAAGACGGTGAAGAGGACGGACCTGCCGTCCGGGGAGAACGCCGGATTCTGGGCACTGGCCCGCCCGGCACCGCGAAAGAGCAGCTCGGCCCGGTCGCTGCGGACGGCCGGGGACGAGGACCCGGCGTCGGGCGCCGGCTCCCGCTCCGTACCGCCGCACGCCGCGAGGAGGAGCACGGCCAGGAACGCTGTGACGATCAGGCGACTGCGCACCGGCCGACCGTAACCGAGCGGACGGGCGGGGAACAGAGCACGGGCGCCGCCCTATGCGCCCCGGGAGTCGGAGAGGGTACGGACCGGCGTGCCCGCCGGGGCCGGTCCGAATCGGCTCCGGTACGCCGACGGGGCGAGCCCCGTCTCGCGGCGCATCAGCGCGCGCAGGTTGGCGGCGGTGCCGAGCCCACTGCGCCGCGCGACGACCTCGAAGCGTCCCTCACCTCGTTCGATCAGCCGGCACGCCAGGGCGAGCCGCTCCCCCGTGAGCCAGGCCAGGGGCGTGGTGCCCAGTTGCGCCCGGAAGCGACGGTGCAACGTCGCCGGACTGATGGCGGCGCGCGTCGCGAGGTCGGACACCGTGAGCGGGGAGTCCAGCCGTTCCTGCGCCCACGCCAGGACCGGCGCCAGGGATTCGTCCGGCGCATCGGGCATCGGGCGCTCGATGAACTGCCGCTGCCCACCGTCCCGGCGTGCCGCGAAGACCAGCCGTCGGCTGACGGAATTGGCGACCTCCGCGCCGTGGTCGCGCCGGACGATGTGCAGCCCGAGATCGAGGGCGGCCGCGCTCCCGGCGGCGGTGAGGATGTCACCGTCGTCCACGAACAACACGTCCTCTTCGAGCCGGACGGAAGGGAAGCGGACGCGGAAGGAGTCCGCCCACTGCCAGTGCGCGGTGGCCCGTCGCCCGTCGAGGACGCCGGCCTCGGCCAGGGTGAAGGCGCCGCTGCAGAAGCCGACGAGACGCGCACCGCGCTCGTGCGCGCGCCGCACGGCGTCGAGCACGGCGGGGCGGCGGGGTACGTCGGTGTCGGGCCGGTTGGGGACGATCAAGGTGTCCGCCGAGTCGGCTGCCTCCAGGCCGGCGACTCCCGTGAGGTGGAAGAAACCGTCTCGCATCGGCGTGCGCGGCTCGGGTGAGCAGAGGCGGAAGTCGTAGAGGTCGCGGCCGATCTCGGGCCTGCGCAGGCCGAAGACCTCGGTCGCGCAGCCGAGCTCGAAGGGGTTCGAGTTCTCGTCCACGATCACCACGACACGATGCGGGTCCGCCGTGCGGATGTTCTGCGGCTGCGACTGGGATCGCGGCTGCGACTGCGACTGCGAGGAATCTTGCGGCATGTGCAATTCCTAGCACTCACGCCGGCCGTGCTCGGCGGGAAAGGATCTCCCCATGCGCAACGAACCCATCGCCCTGGCCGAAGCCCTGGCCTCCTTCGACGCCCTGTGGAGCCCCCGCATCGTCACCCGCGTCAACGACTACGACGTACGCGTCGCCAAGGTCGAGGGCGAACACCTCTGGCACGTCCACGACGACACCGACGAGTTCTTCCTGGTGCTCGACGGCGAGCTGCACATTTCCCTGCGCGACGCCGCCGGGGAACGCACTGTCCAGCTCCCTCGGGGCACGGCCTTCACCGTCCCCCGAGGCACGGAGCACAAGCCGTCCGCTCCGACCGGCGCCGCGCTCCTCCTCTTCGAGCCCACGGGGACGTCAACGGTCGGCGACCGCCATGAGGCGATCCCCGACCACCTCCAGGCGACCACGGGCCACGCACTCACAGGGGTCTGACAGCCTCCCCCGACAGCCCACGACCGAAGGCCGCCCTCAAGCACCGGATGTCCCGCCGCCTGAGGGCGCGCTCTTACTGTTCCTGTCCTGCCCCCGCCGTACCGCGTGGTGCGCTCAGCAGGCGAAGCCGGGGCTGTTGGCGAAGAACGTCAGACGCGACCACGTCTGGCATCCGATCTCGCCGTCGACGACGATGTCGGCACAGCCCTGGAACCGCCGTGTCGCGGCCTCCGTAACGGGACCGAAGTCGCCGTCCAGCGTGAGGGCGGTGTTCGTCAGCGAATTGTTGAGGTAGCACTGGGCCTGCTTGACGGCCGGTCCCGTCGAGCCACGCTTGACGACGGGACGGGTGTTGGTGTGGTTGCAGACTTCCATGAGTTCCGTGGCCATGGCGAACCTCCTTCTTCTTCATTCGAGTTGGTTTCCGGTGCGGCTTTAATCGAAGTGCGGGAAGGGAACCTGCAGCTTGTCCCAGGATTCCTGCCCCGGCCAACCGTCCGCGTCGGGGCCCCGGAATCCAAGCTTTTGCTGCCACAGCGAGTAGGAGTTGCGGTGTTCGTCGTTCCACTGCGTCTGACCGCCGTCCGGACCGAAGGCGGAGCAACCCTCCTCGATCAGACGGACGGCCATCATGCCGATGATGGGATTGTTGGGCCTTGACTTGAACCAGTCGGCTCCGGGGAACGGAATGAATCCGGAAGGGGATTTCGCCACGAGCAGCCGCTGCCCAACCTCGATGTGATTCGGGTCGGGAATGTTGTTCCACGCCTGGAGCTGCTCGACGGTGGTGTGGAATTGGGTGGCGATTTCGGAGAGCGTGTCACCCGCCACGACGACATAAATGGTGTTGTCTCCGCTCATACTTGTATGCTAGATGCCCTGGCTGGAGTCTGCATGTTCACGCCCCTGGAGGCGGCGACATGGAGGTTCGTATGGGTCACCTACGGAACGCTTCCGATGTCGGATTGCAGAAAACCCGTGCGTGGGCCGGTCTTCTGGTCGTGGTGCTGGGTGACGCGGCGATCACGATCGCCGCGATCTGGGGCGTCGCCGGCGCCGGCAGTGCCCCGACCGCGGCCGTCCTCACGAGCGCCTTCACCGCGGTCAGCACGATGACCACGGCCTATTTCGGCATCCGGGCCGCCACCAACACCGCACAGGCGCATACGGCCGCGACGGCAGCCCAGGCCGACAGGACGGTGACCGGGAAGAGTGGACCGGGTGGGCCGGGGGCGTCGGGCGGGCCGGGGGCAGAACAGGGCCGCCCTGACCGCCCGGCGGAAGGCGAGTCACCCGGGCCGTGAGACCGGGTTCACGCAGTTCGGGCAGTGACCGCCACTCGTCGGCCCTGCACCCGTCTCCGGAACCAGCAGGACCCCTGCCGCGTCCCTCCGGGCAACGCACAAGATCAAGACGGGGACAGGGGTCCAGCCGATGAGCGGAACAGCCACCCGCTATCTCTATCTCGCTCGGCACGGCGAGGCCACGCCGGACGAGACCGGCTTGTCCGACAACGGCCGACGCCAGGCCGTTCTTCTCGGCGAACGGCTTCGGGGCATCCCTTTGTCGGCGATCCACCACGGTCCGCTGGCCCGGGCCGAGCAGACCGCCCGGTTGGTCGGCGAACAGCTCGACGGTGTTCGCCTTCACCTTTCCGAGCCGGCTGGGGACTACATCCCGTACCTCCCGCGCAAGGAAGAACTGCCTCCGGACGCCGCCGATGCCATGCTGCACCACCTCGCTCGGTTTCCCTCGGAGGAGCGCGAGCGCGGACCGGCACTGGCCCGTGAGGCCCTCGCTCAATTCACCGGCCCCGTAGAGGGGGACGAGCCTCGCCATGAGCTGGTCGTCACCCACAACTTCCTCATCGGCTGGCTCGTCCGGGCCGCCCTTGACGCTCCGCCATGGCGCTGGATGGGCCTCAACCACTGCAACGCGGCCCTGACCGTCATCCGCTACGCACCCGACCGCCCCTCCGCGATGCTCTTCTCCAACGACATGCGGCACCTGCCCCCAGAACTGCAGTGGACCGGGTTCCCGCCCGAACTCCGCGTCTGAAGGCTGCGATTCCGTCGGCAGGAAAGAAGGCCATGGCAAGGATCCTGACCATGTCCGCCGTCGATGCACCCACCCCCATTGCTCCGGTCCCCGTGCCCTGAGAAATCGCTGGCGCGCGTCGTGACGCAGCGGGATGCTCGGAGTGTCCGGGCCGACGCGAAGCCCTGTGATCGCGCTCCGCCCGCCCAGAGAGGGAGTTGTGTGATGACCGTTGCCGCGCCCGAGCCGTCCGCGTCCCAGCCCGAAGTCCGTGCGGCGGCCGGGGCGGTGCCTGTCTCTTATACACACAGGTACGGGGGTGGGACGGGGTGCGGTCGGCGCTGTCGTACGGGCCGCCGCCCCCGCAGGGCGGTCATTTCGGGATGGACGCGCTGTCACGGGAAGCGGTGGGCGACGACTGGCTGACGATCAACGTCTGGTCGCCCGATCCGGGCCCGGGCGCAGGGCTGCCGGTGATGGTGTGGATCCAGGGCGGCGCCTACACGATCGGCATGTCCTGTCTTCCCGAGTACGACGGCGGCCGCCTGGCGCGTGACGGCGGCGTCGTCGTGGTGACGTTCAACTACCGCGTGGGCCTCGAGGGTTTCGGACAGATCGAGGGGGCGCCCGCCAACCGGGGTCTGCTCGACCAGGTCGCCGCCTTGGAGTGGGTGCGTGACAACATCCGGGCCTTCGGCGGCGACCCGGACCGCGTCACGGTCTTCGGCCAGTCGGCCGGCGCCGGATCGGTCGCCGCGCTGCTGGCGATGCCGCGTGCGGCCGGGCTCTTCGGCCGGGCCGTCGCGCAGAGTGCGCAGGGTACGTACTTCTCGCCGGAGCTCGCCGCCGACATCGCCACCGCCTGCGCCGCCGAACTGGGCCTGAGGCCCACGGTCGCCGACCTGTCCACGGTGGCCCCGGACCGCCTGTCCGCCGCCGGTGACGCGGTCGGCGCCAAGCTGGCCGAGTGGGCGGAACGCTGGGGTCGGGTCGCGCACAGGTCGATCCCGTTCTCGCCGGTCGTCGAGGGCGATGTGCTGCCGGTCACGCCCTGGCAGGCCCTGGCCGACGGCGCCGGCCGGGACGTCGCGCTCCTCGTCGGCCACACCCGCGACGAACAGCGGCTGTTCACCGCGCTCGACGGCCTGCTCGGCCAGGTGACACAGGACAAGGCGGCAACGGCCCTGCGCCTCTTCGGCCCCGGCCCGGACGGCGCACGCCGCTACTGCGAGGGCTTTCCGACCGCGGGCCCGGACGAGCTGTACGAACTGGTCAACTCCGACTGGCTGTTCCGCATGCCGACCCTCCACCTGGCCCGGGCCCAGACGGCCGCCGGCGGCCGCGCCCATGTCTACGAGCTGACCTGGCCCGCCCCCGGCATGGGAGCCGTCCTCGGCGCCTGCCACGGCCTCGACGTACCGCTCGTCTTCGGCAACCTGGACCGCGGCCAGCCCGCCGTGCTGATCGGCGAGGGCCCGTCCCCGGAGGCAGAGGCGCTGTCCGCCCGCATGCGCGCCGCATGGACGGCGTTCGCCGCCCACAGCGACCCCGGCTGGCCCGCGTACGACCCCGATCAACGCCTCGTACAGCTCTTCGACACCCGGCCGACCGTCACCGCCTACCCGGAGGAAACCTCCCGCCTCATCTGGCAGGACCACACCTTTTCCGTAGCGCCGCTGATCGGCCGGTAGCGCCCGCTTCCGTCGCCCGGTTTCCGCCCGTCCCGTCGGGCGCAGTATCGAGAAGGGTGGCGCGGCGGAAGGAGAGACCATGACGGTGATCGTCGGGCTTGTGCACAACGGGCGGGTGCACCTGGGTGGGGACTCGGCGGGTGTCTGCGGCCTCAGCCTCAGCATTCGCCGCGATCCGAAGATCTTCCGCAATGGCCCCTATGCCATGGGCTTCACCAGCAGTTTCCGTATGGGCCAGCTGCTGCACCACGCGTTCAAGGCACCGAAGCCCAAGGGCGACCTGGACCGGTTCATGACCACCGTCTTCGTCGACAAGCTGCGCACCTGCCTCAAGGACGGGGGCTGGGCGCGCAAGGACTCCGAGCAGGAACAGGCCGGGACGTTCCTCGTCGGCATATACGGCCGCCTGTTCGCGGTCTACGAGGACTACCAGATTGCCGAGCCCGCCGACGGATACGCGGCCGTGGGGTGCGGTGACGATTTCGCCCTCGGCGCCCTGCACGCCACCGCGGATCTGGGCCTCACACCCCGCAAGCGTCTGGCTCGCGCTCTCGCAGCTGCCGGCCATCACAGCGCCGGAGTCTCCGAGCCGTTCAGCTACGTCACCGCGCGAAAGCGCCCCTCCTGATAAGCCGAAACAACCCACCAGCTGAACTGGCGAGCCGTCACAAAAGATCGAGATTAATCAAGCACAAGTCGGGGGTTCCGGGCACCTTCAGTGCCCGGAACCCCCGACCGTCCGGCCCTCGGATGCGTCAGCAGACGATGTAGATGCTCTGCCAGCCGAAGGGGGTGGACTGTTCTGCGTCCCTGTTGCTGCGGAGGACGGTGTGGACGGGGTCGCGGCCGTCGGCGGCATTGTGCATGCGGCCGTCCTGCCCCCGGGGGATCCATTTGTAGGACCCGTGGAAGGGGATGGAGTGATAGCCGCAGCCGTTGATGTCGGCTGACCGTCCTGAGTAGCTCGTCCCTTCGTAGGCGACGAAGGACGACGTCATTCCGTACGCGCGGGACTCTGTTGCGGTGGCCGGGACTGCCGTGAGGCCACCGATTACCGCTGTTGCCGCCAGCGCGGCCGCGGCACGACGACTGAACTTCGAATTGAGCATAAAACTGCCTCCTTCGTTTCTTCTGGCTCAAGCCTCGCCGGGATACTAGGCGCCGCCCCTGCGCCATTCATATGCGCTTCGACGCTGATCGAATGCGCCGCGCCGACCCGGGGGAATTCCGAAGGGACTGGTACAGGGCGTAGTGACAGGGGGATCCGGCCGACGCGCCACGATGAGCTGGCACGTGGAGGAGTTGCCGGCTTCCAGCGCGTCACGGTGCAGCACCGTGCTGTAGGGCGTACGGGGTTCGCCGGCTGTGTGAGACATCCCTCTCCCGTCGTCGTGGCGCTGGTGGCCTGGGAAGGTTGACCATGTAGTCATGACCTCCTCGCCCCGCCCGCCGCACGTCGGTGGCCGACCGGATCCGATAGACGGGACTACCGCGCTCGGTGGAGAGTCCGCTCCACCCCGCGGGTACCTGCTGGACAACGCGCGCGCCGAGGCGGGCGAGCGATTCGTTTGGCTGGCCGAGCTGTTCGACGGCGTGACGCGCGGGCACTTCGATCGACTGGGGGTCAGGGCCGGCTCGCGCTGCTGGGACGTGGGGGCCGGTGGCCCCAGTATCCCGGAGGCCCTCGCGGCGGCCGTCGGTCCGACCGGGCACGTGCTGGCCACGGACATCGACCCGTCGTGGCTGAAGACGGGCGACGGGTACGAGGTGCGCCGGCACGACGTCGCCGCCGACCCGCCTCCGGAGCCGGGGACGTTCGATCTGGTGCACGCCCGGCTCGTGCTGGTCCATGTACCCGACCGGGCTCGGGCGTTGGCCACGATGGCGGCAGCGCTACGGCCCGGCGGCTGGCTGCTGGTCGAGGACGCCGACACCGCTCTGCAGCCACTGGCATGCCTGGACGACAGCGGCCCTGCGCAGCGGCGGGCCAACCGGCTGCGCGACGCGGTCCGGGAGCTGCTGACGCGCCGCGGCGCGGACCTGCGCTACGGCCGGACACTGCCGCGGGCATTGCGTGAGGCCGGCTTGGTGGATGTCGCCGCGGCGGGCTCTTTCCCTGTCGGCGGGCCGGCCTGCGACCGGCTGGAGGCGGCGACCATCCGGCACGTGCGCGGCGAGCTGCTCGCGGCCGGCCTGGCCGACGAGGCCGAGATCGACGCGCACCTGGCCGCCATCCACGCGGGCGAACTCGACCTGACACTCGCGCCGCTGATCTCGGCCTGGGGACGCCGTCCAGTCGAGCACCCGCCGGCACTCGGTTAGGTGCGGATCCAGGCGTTGTCCGACCTGCCCACAGCGCTGTTCGTCGAGGGAGGCCAGGACTTCACTCCGCGGGGCGGACGGCCACGGTGTGGGCGGCCCCGCCCCAATTCCTCTCCCAGGCCATGGCAGCACCGGCCAGATAGAGCCGCCAGGCACGGGCGCGTTCCGGCCCGACCTCGGCCACGGCACGGTCCCAGCCTTCCTCCAGCCGTACCAGCCACGCCCTGAAGGTGAGGGCGAAGTGGTGCCGCAGGTTCTCCACGTCCAGCACCTCCATGCCCGCGGCCTCCAGGCACGCCACGCTCTCGCCGAGAGAGCGTATGTTCAGTTCGGGGAAGAGGTAGCGGCGGAGGGCCGGCTCCTGCTGCCACGGCATGCCCTCCGGCGTCATGTAGACGTCGTGGGCCAGCAGGCGGCCGCCGGGAGCGAGCAGGCGGTGGAGACGCTCGGCGTAGGCGGGGAGCTCGCGACGGCCCAGGTGCTGGGTGACCTCGACGCTGGAGACGGCGTCGTACGGGCCGTCGGCCACGTCGCGGTAGTCGCACAGCCGTACCTCGACGAGGTGGTCCAGGCCGGCACGGGAGACGCGCTCCCTGGCGTACGCCGCCTGTTCCCCGGAGAGCGTCACACCGACCCCGCGGACTCCGTACTGCCTGCCCGCGTGCACGAGGAGCGAGCCCCAGCCGCATCCGATGTCCAGCAGTCTCATCCCGGGCCGCAGGCACAGCTTGCGGCAGATGAGCTCCAGCTTCTCGTGCTGAGCCCGGTCCAGGTCCGGGGGATGCGACGTCCTGTCCGGCCAGTAGGCGCACGAGTACACCATGGACGGCCCGAGCACGATCTCGTAAAACGCATTGCCCGCGTCGTAGTGGTGCCGCACGGCCGCACCCCTGCGCAGCCGCCCGCGAATCTCCGCCCGGGGGCGGACGGGCGGACCGCCGAGAGCACCTGAGCGCAGTGCGAAGGCCAGCAGCCCCAGGGCCCCCGCCGCCGCGCTCAGAGGGCGGTGCCGCTGGGCGAGCGGCCTGGCGGCGAGCCCCATGGGTACGGCCCGGTGCAGCAGGTCGACCAGGTCTCCCTCGACCTCCAGCTCCCCGGCGACGAAGGAACGGGCGAGGGACAGCCGCCCTGGGCGGAACAGCTGCCGGCGCACGACCCGTGGTGATGCCACCACGGCCACGGGTGCCCGCTCCGGCCCGGCGGCGCTGCCGTCCCAGAACCGGATGCCGAAGAGCAGCGGCCGGCCCGTCGCCGCTTCCAGTGCCGAGGCGACCCGGGCGGCCGCCGTGCCGGGGGAACTCCTCATATCCGTTCCTCCGCGCTCAGCGTCATCCCCTCGGCGGGACGTCGCTGATCTCCGGTCACTGCGCGGCACCCCCGGTGACAAACGGCCATGGCCAGGGTAACCCCCCGTCGTACAGGGCGAGTTCACCCGAAGGGATGAAACGCGGGCACGCAAGGGGCCCGCACACCGCTCAGTACGCAGGGTGCCGAGTTGGTCACCGCACAAGGAGGAGCAGTCATGAACATTCCCGGTCCCGAGCCACAGGCGGACGGTGGTGTCGGTGCTGTCGCGGCGGCGGGCGGGCTGCACACCTATCAGTTGCGGCTGCACGCCGAGTACGGGCCCGTCGTGCGGTTCCAGCTTCCGGGCGCGGAGACGGCCGTGTCGGTCGCCGATCCCGTGCTGCTGGAGGCCACGGCGGGCATCGACAAGCGGCCGGAGCGGCTGTTCGCTTTCCTGGCCCCGTTGTTCGAGACGGGCAATCTGCAGGTGATGCCGGCCGACGAGCACGGCCCGTGGCGGCGCCTGTTGTTGTCGGTGCTGGCCGGACGCCCGTCCCACGAGCGGCACTTCGCGCAATTCACCGCGCTGGCGACCGCGCTCGCGGACGGCTGGGCCGAGCGGGCCTGCGGGGAGCCCGTAGAGCTGCAGAAGGATCTCACCGCGCTGTCCCTGCGGATGATCTGCGCGTACGCGCTCGGGGGCGAGGTCGCCGATCCGGACGGTGTCGTCGCCGCGTTCGAGGAAGTGCTCACCGAACACCTGGGGCAGCTCTACGGACCTCGAGCGGAAGGGGCCGAGCGGTCGCGGGAAGCCCTCGCCCACCTGCGCGCCACCGTCGACCGGGTGGTCGCGGCACATCGCCCAGGCGGCCGGGCAGACAGCAGCGATTTGATCGGGGCACTCGTCGAGGCCGGTGAGCGCCCGGCGCGGATCCGCGACACCGTCATGGTGACGATGCTGGCCGCCCACCACACGACCGGGGTGGCCGTCTCGTGGGCCCTGCACCTGCTGGGCCGGCACCCCGACGTGGCCGACCGCGTCGCCGACGAGCTGGACCGCGTGCTCGGTGACCGCGCGGCGCCCGACTACGCCGACCTGCGACGGCTCACATACCTGGACATGGTCCTCAAGGAATCGATGCGGCTCTACCCGCCCGGCCCCTACGGCGCGCGGGAGACGACCGAGGCCCTCGTCCTGGGCGGCTACGAGATCCCGGCCGGCGCGACGATCTTCTATCCGATCTGGGCCGTGCACATGAACCCCGACCACTGGCCTCAACCGGAGAAGTTCGTGCCCGACCGATTCACTCCGGAAGCGGCGGCCGGACGGCCGAGGCTGGCCTACATCCCCTTCGGACTCGGCCCGCGCGCCTGCGAGGGCGCCGGCCTGGCCGTGGTCGAGGCCCAGCTGGTGCTGGCCGTACTGCTCAAGCGCTTCCGCTTCCGGCCCGCGCCGGGACACGAGGTCACCCCGATCGAACGGTTCGTGCTCTGGGCTGCCGACGACATCCGCATGATCGTGAGCCCGCGGGCCTCCGGGTAACCGATCACCAACTCGCATACTTCGGCCGGACCTTCCGCGCCGACCACCCCCCGCCGCCCCCTCGGCGACGTCAGACCAAGGAAGTTGACGCAAAAGCCCCGCAATTTACTTCTCTTTGACTCATTCTTGACCACTAGTTGCCGGTAGTGTCCGGTGCTGGCTGGTGATCCCGATCAAGACCGGCCCAGCACGTCATCTACTCGTCGGCTCCCACGAGCCGTTGGATGTCACCGGAGGATGCATGCCCTCTCGTATCGCCGCCGCAGTCACCCTGTGCGCGCTGAGTCTCGGAGCTCTCGCCTCGGTCGCGGGCGTCGCCACAGCGGCTCCGTCGGCCCCCGCCGCCGACGCGCCGTCGCTCCAGCCGGCGATCAACGCGCGCGCCGCGGCCGTGGACCGGTGCAGCTACCAGGTGGTCCGCGACGACGACTCCCGCTACGTCTACTCCGTGACCGGAGTCTTCGGCGGCAGCGCCCATGAGCTGCCGGTCCAGAAGGAGGACTTCGTGCGGTTCCCCGGCGGCTGGCACAAGGTCGTCCAGGTCGACGCGTGTGCGGGCGGGCAGAGCCAGGCCCCCACCGCGCTGCGCGTCACGGGCAAGCTGGACAACCCCGAGGGCTACGACCCGTCCGTGCCGCGGACGATCCGCAGCAACGACGTCAAGCCCGCCGCCTCTTCGGCGATCCCGAAGGCACCG
>KL569386.1:21701-22277 GCA_000715685.1 Streptomyces lilacinus | reverse complement strand
GCCTCGACGCGGCCACCGTCCGCGTCACGTGGAAGCCCGCGCAGGGCAGCCCGGACCAGGTCATGCTGATGGAGCGCAAGCCCCTCTACAGCAGCGAGGTCGGCATATGGGTCTCCAACACGTACCAGCGGGACGTCCCGGGCGGCGCCACCTCGGCGGACCGCAGGCTGGAGCGCGACTCCGACATCCCGGCCGAGGTCCGCACGCACGCGTACTGGATGCGTGTGGCCAAGAACGGCTTCGTCAGCGACCTGCGCGCCGAGAAGCCGGTCGCCGTCGAGCCGTAACCGCCGGGCGGCGGCGGGACGTCGTCCAGCGACAGGACGCACCACGACAGGACGCACGGGAACCGGCAGGATGTGCGGATGACCGAGGTGACCATCAGCGAAGAAGCCCGCCGCCTTCTCGGGCTCTGGGCTGCCGACTGCGCCGAGCGCGTGCTGTCGCTGTTCGAGGAGCGGGCTCCTTCCGACACCCGCCCCCGCGAGGCCGTCGAAGGCATCCGCTCCTACGCGCGCGAAGAGATACGGAAGGGGCCGTTGCGCTCCCTTGCCCTGTCTCTTATACACATCTCTG
>KL569386.1:16737-21437 GCA_000715685.1 Streptomyces lilacinus | reverse complement strand
AAGAGACAGGCCGCCGCCCGCGCGGCGGGCTACGCGGCGGCGGCCCCTTACATCCACCCGCTGGCCACCCCCCACCAGTCGAGACACGTCCTTGGCCCCGCGGTTTACGCGGCGCGCGCACGCGAGCTCGCCGCGGACGACGCCGGGGTCGGCGACGAGGAGATCCGACGGGCGACCGAGCACGCCCCTCCGGCAGTTGGCGAGATCGTGCGGCAGATGCCGGCACGCAGCCCTGGTCGCAGTCGGTTGGACGCGCTCTGCCACCAGCTCGACGCAGCCCTTCGCCGCTGATCGGCGAAGCGCAGTCCTCGAAGCGCATTCCCTGCTCTTCGCCGCGTACGGCGTGCAGGAGGTCAGCCACCGAGGGCGCGACCCCGGGCCCCGGACCGCGACGCGCGCGGTCCGGGGCCCGGGGCGGAATCCTCAGGGCCTACACCGGCAGCGGCACCGGCAACGGCACCGGTGCCGCCCCCGTCAGGAGTTTGGGCACCGAGGCGAGGAGGGCCTGGAGGTCGGCGACGACCTTGGTGATCAGGGCGGTGATCTTGGCCGTGTCCTTCGCCTGGACCGCCGCCAGCAGATCGGTGACGTCCTTGACGAGGGTGTCCAGCTGCTGCTTGACGTCGGAGACCGGGTCCGACGACCGGCCGTCCTCGGGCGGGCGGAGCCGGCCCTCGGCGGCCTTCTCCCTCATCTCCGCGAGGAGCCGGTCGGCGGACTCCCGCAGGCGCAGGCGCAGGTCGCGGAGGTGGTCCAGGTCCGGGGCGCGGGACTGGGCCTCCCGGACGACGCGGGAACCGAGGGAGAGCGTCTCCCCGAGGCTGCCGATCGAGTCTGCTCGGCTGCCGGCGCCCGGCGCCGGTTCGACGACGGGCGGTGCCGCCCGGCCGCCCGTGGCGAGGGCGGGGCCGGTGGCGCCCAGGAGGAGCGAGCCGCAGACGAGGGCCGCGGATATGGACGTGAGCGTGGTGATGCGCATGCGAGTGGACTCCCTTCGTGGCCCCTGGCAGGGGACGCGACCACCGTCCGTCGGCCCGTCGGGGTGCGCAACCGCTCGCTCGTGTGAGCACCCTTCGGTACGCAGCCGGTCGCACACCTCGTGAGCTGGGAACCCCCGGTGGCCGGGAGCGTGCGGGCGAGCGGGCAGAATCGGGGGGTGTCCAGAAGAACATCACGCCCCGCGCCGACGGTGGACGCCGGCTCGGCCTGCCCCTGCGGCCGGGAGGCGACGTACGCCGACTGCTGCGGCGCCTTCCACAGCGGGCGGGCCTCCGCCCCGACCGCCGAGCGCCTGATGCGTTCGCGCTACAGCGCCTTCGTCGTCCATGACGCCGCGTACCTGCTGCGGACGTGGCACTCCACGACCCGGCCGCCCGAACTCGACTTCGACCCGGACATCCGCTGGACCGGGCTGGAGATCCTCGCCACGACGGGTGGCAGCGCGTTCCACAACGACGGAACGGTCGAGTTCCGTGCCCAATACGAGGCGCACGGGCACACCGACGCGCAGACCGAGCTCAGCCGCTTCGTGCGGGAGAACGGCGCGTGGGTGTATCTCGACGCGGTCGACTGAGCGCGCCGAGGAGGGCCAGCTCCCTGCTGGACGTCTCGACCATGTGCCGCACCGTGTCGTCCGGCGGTCGGGCGGCGCCCGGGGCGGGGGCGCCGAGGCTGTAGCCGTCGGGGGTCAGTCGCAGCAGCGTCTCGGCGATCCTCGGGCGCACCTCCGGGAACGGCCGCTCCCGCCCGGCGGCCGTCAGTTCGCCGAGCTCCGCCCACGCCCCTTTCTCGGCCAGTACGGTCCGTACGGCCCGCAACTCGGCCCGCAACAGCGCGGCCAGCGGCCCGCCGTGGGCGGGGGCGCGGTCGGCGAGGGGGCGGTCGGCGAGAGGACCGGCCGCCACCTCTTCGGCCTCGCGCACGTAGCGGTCCAGCAGCAGGTGCAGCGTGGCGCCGGGCGGGGGCGGCGCGAAGGCCGGCGTCTCGAGGACCGGTCCCAGCCACTCCACCAGCCGCCGGGCGGCCGGTGCCGGGCGGGGGCGGCGGAGGGTCCGCAGTTGCTCGCCGAGGCAGTGGGCCCGTTCGTACGCCCGCCGCCGTACGTCGCCCGCGTCCGGGGTGCCGGGAGTCGCCGCCAGGCGAACGTAGCCGTGGAAGGCGACGAGCGCCCGGTGCGTGTCGCAGATGTTCGCCGCGTCGAGGCCGGGTGATCTCCACGGGCACACGACCACGCGCGGCCGGTCCGTGGCGGCCGGCTCCCGCAGCGGTCGGCCACCGGCCAGGGATTCTCGAACGCGGGCTCGCTCAAGGGCTGCCTCGTCTCAGCGGCGTGTGCTCGTCACTCCCCCGTCCGCCACGACCGTAGGCACGCCGCAGGTGGGGGTCAATGTCCGCGGAGGCGGGTGAATCGGCCAAGCGAACACGGACGACACCCCCTCTACTGCCGAACCGTCCAGTGGTCGTTCGCCCCGGCCTGGAGGAACTTCAGCGGCGGGCAGAGGAACTCCCGTCCGTCGGGCCGGGCCTCCGTCCAGGGAGCGTCGGACGGGCTCGCCGCCTTCCATCCGCCCTTGTCGCGCAGCTGAATGGCGCTGCTGTCGAAGACCGTGGTCCTCGCCTCGGTGCAGTAATAGCCCACGCCCGTGGCGGGATTGACGCTGGCGTAGATCTCGAACATGTCCCAGCCGTGCTCGAGCTCGCTCTTGTCGGCACCCGACTGCCGGTAGAGCAGGTTCCAGCTGCCGGTCGTGTAGTTGTACAGGTACGAGGACCAGCGGTTGCCGGCCGCGTCGTCCCGTACCAGCTGCACGCTGTACGCGCGTCTTCCGCCGTTCGTGGTCGTGTACTTCGCCAGGAAGTCCGCGTCGATGGCGAGGACCTTCGCGGGGCCGCCCGGGCTGCCGCACCAGTCCCAGGCCCAGATCTCGTTGCCGCTGTTCCAGTACGAGGTCACGACCTCCATGCAGGACTTCTGGGCCTTGGTCGTGGGCGCGTAGGTGAAGTTGTCGGCGTCGGAGACCTTGTACGAGGGGTCGACGCCGTGGGTGGCCGTGATGCCGTCGTGGGTGCCCGGTTGGGGGAAGACGCCCCACCAGTTGTGGGTGAGGTCGGCCCGGCCGCCCGGGTGGCGCGCCCACGGTGCGTCGTCCCCCGTGCCGGCCCGCACGCGGCGGCCGTTCGCGAAGGCGCGGACCGCGCGGTCGCGGCCGGGCGAGTGGCCGGGGGTGCGCGCCTCGGCGACCACGCCCCGGTGCGGGGCGTCGGGCGAGGGCGTACGGGCCGCGGGGGCGGCGCCGGGGTGGTCCGCGGCCGGGGCGGTGCCGGCTGCGGTCAGGGCGGTGAGCAGTGCGGCGACGAGAGTGGTGCGGAATCCGTTCACGTCTCCTCCAGGACCGAGGGGTCCGCATGTGGGGGGTGGGAGCGCGTGCCTCAACACCAAGCAAAGGGAATGTCCATGACAATCCCCTCGGCGTCAAGAAACCCGGCGGCCCCACGGATTCCGACGAGGCGCAGGCAACCAACGCCCCTACGGTTCCGTCTGATTGACGGGCGACACCCCCGCCCCCGGAAAGGGTGATGCGACACCGGGCCGGATCGACTCCCGGACCCCGCGACCCGCACAGGAAATCACCGACACCAGACCCAATACCGACGCAACCGGCATACCGGACAGCCGTCATCAGGCCGATCTCGTGACGCCCGGGCGCACGCGAGGCGCATGTGCCACTGGCTTCCGCACACGCGTTCCGATCCGTCGTATACAGAAGTTGACACAGGTCACGTCGGCGATGGCCGCGTGGGCACCGTGGTTCGGTCGACGCGCTGCCCGGAGAGCGGGACAGCGGGTTTCGGCCACCGGTGCTCGGAGCCGTGCGGGCCGACTCCCCTGTGCGCCCCGCGCGGCCTTCGGGCATGCCGCACTATATGGCTGAGCGGTCGGGAGGCAGCGATGTCTCCCGGACCCGTGGCACTTCCGTGCCCGGAACCCGCGTCGTCGCCGCGCGTTCCGGCAAGCACCGGGGCGGGCGGCTCGGAACCGGACATCGGCGTCCGTTCCTTGGGGAGGAGCACAAGCGGTCGGGGTGGGGAGTCCGACCGTCCGGTGGGGCCGATCGGTGATCTTTCGAGGTGCGCGGTGGCGTCAGGGGCGCCGTGCGCACGTGTCTTCTTTGTACGGACGGCGGCGCGCACCCCACGCGCGGTCCCGTCCTTGGGGGGAGTAACCACATGGGGCGTACAACCCGTCGGCTCGCGGCATGGGCCGCGACCGCACTGCTGGCCATGGCGCTGCCGCAGGGCAGCGCGAGCGCGGCCGAGACCGCGCCGCGAATCGACCTGAAGGTCCTGCTCGTCGACGACGGCGGCCCCGCCGTCGAGGCGATCCGTGCCGAGCTGGACACCGCCGGCACGCCGTACACCAGGGTCGACCTGAACGACGCGGCCCGGCCGCGTGTGAACGACGCCTTTCTCAGTGACACGGTGGACGGCAGAGCCCGGGCGAAGTTCCAGGGTGTCGTGCTGCCCAACGACAATCCCTTCGGTCCGGACTCGGCCGAGATGGCGGCCCTGGCCGGATACGAGAAACGATTCGGCATCCGACAGGTGGACGCCTACACCTACGCCCGCCCGGCGGTCGGGCTGAACACGCCCGAGGACTCGGGCTACGCCGGCCCGCTGGACGGCAGGACCGCCGAGGTCAC
>KL569386.1:14525-16524 GCA_000715685.1 Streptomyces lilacinus | reverse complement strand
GAGGACTCGGGCTACGCCGGCCCGCTGGACGGCAGGACCGCCGAGGTCACCGCGGCCGGGGCGGCCGGGCCGTTCGGCTACCTCAAGAAAAACGTTCCTTTCGAGGACAACGACCCGCAGGTCAAGGAAAGTTACGGCTACATTGCCGTCCCGCTGGCCCAGCAGCCCGACGGCGCCACCTTCACCAGCCTCCTCGACGCGGCCGTGCCGGGCGGCACCGGGCGCGGCTCGCTGATCGGGCAGTACACCCACGACGGCCGCAGCGAGCTGGTCGTCACCTTCGTCGCCAACCGCTACCAGAAGCAGTTCCGCCTGGTGTCCCGGGGCATCGTCGAGTGGCTCACCCAGGGCGTCCACCTCGGCGCCGCCCGCAACTACTTCGGCGTGCACGTCGACGACGTCTTCGCCTCCGACGACCGGTGGGACACCAAGCTCAAGTGCACCCCCGGCGACGTCGACTGCCCCGGCAACCCGAGCCCGGACAGTCCCCCGCTGCGGATGACCGCCGCCGACGCGCAGTACGCCAAGCAGTGGTCGCAGAGCCACGGTCTCCCCCTGGACTTCGCCTACAACGGCGTCGGCAGCGAGGAGTACCGGGCGTCGCACGGCGGGGCCCCGGATCCGCTGCTGCAGCAGCTGGTCGCCGACCAGAAGTCGTACCGCTGGATCAACCACACCTACACCCACGCCTTCCTCGGCTGCGTGCAGAACACCACCGTCGTGCCCTGGAAGTGCGCCACCGACCTGCTCGGCCGGGTGCGCTGGGTGGACCGGGCCACGATCGGCTACCAGGTCGACGAGAACCTCCGCTGGGCGGCCCGTCAGGGGCTGGTCCTCGACAAGGACGAGCTGGTCACCGGTGAGCACTCCGGCCTGAAGACCCTGCCCCAGCAGACGCAGGACAACCCCGAACTCGCGCCCGTTCTCAGCTCGTCCGGCGTGAAGTGGGTCGCCAGCGACACCTCGCGCGAGCGTCAGCAGCGCCCGGTCGGCCCCGCGCTGACCGTGCCCCGCTACCCGATGAACGTCTACTACAACGTCGGCACGGCGGCCGAGCAGACCGACGAGTACAACTGGCTGTACACCAGGAAGGCCGACGGCGGCAGCGGCGTCTGCGAGAAGAACCCCGAGACGACCACCTGCCTGAAGAGCCCCCTGGACGTCAAGACCGGCTTCGCCTCCTACATCGCGCCGCTCGAGTCCCGCATCGCGCTCGGCCACGTCCTCGCCAACGACCCGCGGCCGCACTTCATGCACCAGTCCAACCTCTCCGAGGAGCGGATCGGCTACACCGTCCTGGAGAAGGTCCTCGCCGAGTACTCCGGCCTCTTCGCCGACAACACCCCGCTGGTCAACCTGCGGATGAAGGACATCGGCGGGGAGATGGCCAAGCGGGCCGCCTGGGACGCCGCGCTCGCCGCCGGCAAGGTCACCGCCTACCGGATCGGCACCACCGTCACCGTCAGCGCGCCCGCCGGCCTCCAGATCAGCGCGACCCTGCCCAACGGCACCATCGAGCAGGCCGGCACCGCCTTCGGCACCGCCTACGCCGGGGCCCGCTCCGGCTGGACCGCGCCCGCCGCGGGCCAGGCGACCGCCTTCACCCTGCCCGCCGACACCCCGGCCGCCCGGCCCGCCGCCGGCCGGACCGCCCGCGTCCAGGCCCCGGCGGCCGCCATGCCGGTGCCCGACGGCGTCCGTCACCGGGTCGCCTACGGTCCCGGTGACACCGCCCGGCGCTGAGCCCGGCTGCGTACCTCCGTGCTGCACCACCCCGACGTCCCATTGCCTCCCGGAGAGAGTCGCCTTTTCATGCACGGAACGTCAGCCGAACCGGCGTCCGCCACACCCTCGGTGACCCTGCTCACCGAGGGAACCTACCCGCACAGCCACGGCGGGGTCAGCGTCTGGTGCGACCAGCTCGTCCAGGGCATGCCGGACATCGACTTCCGGATCATCGCCGTCACCGGCACCGGCCGCGAGCTGTCTCTTATACACA
>KL569386.1:12988-14278 GCA_000715685.1 Streptomyces lilacinus | reverse complement strand
CTTCCTCACCTGCTACGAACAGTTCCTGCTGGCGCTGCTCGACCCCGGCCACGAGCAGCACTTCGCCCGCGCCTTCTACCGATTGGCCGACCACGCCACGGCCGGCACGCTCTTCCCCGCCCTGCGCGGGGAGCCGGCCGCCCGGCTGCTCGCCCGGCTGTGGAACCGCCCGCACCTGGCGACGGCCGCCGCCCGCCCGACGCTCCACGACGCCCTGGCCGCCGGGGACCTGCTGGAGCACGCCCTGCGCCCGCTCGCCGCGCGGCCCCCCGCCGAGGGGATCACCCACGCGGTGAGCGGGGGGCTCGCCACCCTGCCCGGGCTGGTCGCCCACCACCGTCACGGCACGCCCTTCCTCCTCACCGAGCACGGCATCTACCTGCGCGAGCGCTACCTCGGCTTCCGCGCCGAGCCGTACCGCTGGCCGGTCAAGGCGCTGATGCTCGGGCTGTTCCGACTGCTCGCGAAGGAGGGCTACCGCAGCGCCGCCCTGGTCACCCCCGGCAACCGCTACAACCGCCGCTGGGAGGAGCACGGCGGCACCCCGCCCGAGCGCATCCGCACCGTCTACAACGGCGTCGACCCGACGGCGTTCCCGCCCGCCGGGCCCGAGCCGGAGGTGCCCACGCTCAGCTGGGCGGGTCGGGTCGACCCCATCAAGGGCCTGGAGACGCTGATCCGCGCCTTCGCGCTCGTACGGGCCGAGATACCGGACGCGCGGCTGCGCCTGTTCGGCGGCACCCCGCGCGGCGGCGAGGGCTACCGCACGGCCTGCGAGGGCCTCGCCGCCGAACTGGGCGTGGCCGACGCGGTCGTCTTCGAGGGCCGGGTGGAGGACATCCGCGACGCCTACGCCGCCGGCAACGTGGTGATGCTCTCGAGCATCAGCGAGGGCTTCCCCTTCACGCTCATCGAGGCCATGTCCTGCGGGCGCGCCACCGTCTCCACCGATGTCGGCGGCGTCCGCGAGGCGGTGGGCGACACCGGTCTGGTGGTGCCGCCGCGCGATCCGGAGAGCATGGCCCGGGCGGCGCTGCGGCTGCTGCGGGACCCGGAGGAGCGGGGGAAGATGGGCGAGGCGGCGCGGCTGCGCGTCATCGAGCAGTTCACGCTCCGGCAGACCATCGACGCCTTCCGCGACATCTACCACGAGCTCGCCCGGCCCCGGCTGCCGCTGCCGGTGTCCACGCCGGTCCGCGCGCCCGAGCCCGCCCTGGCCATGGCCTCCGGCGGTGTCGGATGAGCGGCCTGCTGCGGCTCGTGCCCGACGAACCCGAGCCCGCCCACGAC
>KL569386.1:12116-12752 GCA_000715685.1 Streptomyces lilacinus | reverse complement strand
GGCCCGCCGCGTCCGCGGTCCCGGCCGCGGTGGGCCGCCGACCCCGTCGACGAACTCGCCCAGGAGCTGGCCGCGGTGTGCGCCGCGGCCGTGCACCCCGACGAGATCGCGGCGGTGCTGGAGGCCGACGGGCTGACGGGCGAGCAGATAGCCGAGCGCTACGGGCGGCGCGACGCCTTCGAGCTGGCGGCCGAGCTCTTCGCCCGGGTGCCGCGCAGCCATCCCGAGCCGGAGCCGCGCCCCGATCCGTGGCGCGTCACGCCGGCGCGGTTCGTGCTGCGGTCAGTGGTGTTCACGCTGCCGGGGTTCGGCTGGGCGCTCGGCTCGCCGCTGCCGGGCGGGGCGCCGGACCGGTTCGGGCTGCCTCCGGGCACCCTGCCGCTGGTGGCCTCCGCGCTGGTGGCCTGGGCCTGGAACCAGGGCCTCGCCCACCGCGCGTACGTACGGCTGGCCGCCGGCGGTCGGGCGGCGGCGGGCCGTTGCCTGGGCGCGGGGGCCCCGCTCGGCGCCCTGCTGGCCACGGGCGCGGCGCCGGTCCTCGGCGCCCCGCCCGGGGTGCTCGCCTTCGCGGCGGGGCAGGCACTGTACCTGGCGGCGGCCACGGTCCTGCTGGTCTTCGGCCGGGAACGGCTGCTG
>KL569386.1:9008-11868 GCA_000715685.1 Streptomyces lilacinus | reverse complement strand
GAGATGTGTATAAGAGACAGACTCACCGCGTCCGTGCCGTACGGGCTGTTCGGGCTGGGCTGCGGCGTGCTCACGGCCGTGGCCGCGCTCGGCGACCTCCTGGCCGGCCGCGAGGCCGGGGCGACGAGCGGGCCCGCGGTCATCGCGCTGACGCTGAGCATGGGCGCCGCCGAGTGGCTGCTCTACCGCTGCCGGGGCATGGCGCTGGCGGCGCTCGCGGCGACCACGACCGTCGGCGGGCTGCTGCTGCGGGCCGCCCGGGTGCTCGCCGTGTGCGTCACCGGCTACCTCGCGGTCCTGACCGTCCTCACCCTGGCCGTCGGGGCGTTGTGGCCCGGCGGCTCGCCGCCCACCGGCACCGATCTCGCGGCGCTGCTCGCGCTCGGCGCGGTGCTCTGGTCGGGCCTGATGCTCCAGGCGTACGGCATCGCCTGGATCCCCGCTCTGATCTGTCTGGGTGCCGCGGCGGCCGAGGTCGCCTTCGCGCACCCGGTCGGCTTCGCCCCGGTCATCGGCCGGCTCGTCATCTGCATCTTCGCGGCGGCGGCTCTGCTGGCGGTGGCCGCCGCCCTGCTCGGGCGGATCACCACCCACCGCTGAGCCACGGCACCACCCCGCCCACGAACAAGGAGACCTCCCGTGTCCGCATCAGCACTCGTCGCCGTCACCGGCGCCGAAGGATTCATCGGTTCGCACCTGGTGGAGGCGCTCGTCGCCGACGGCCACCGGGTGCGCGCGATGGTGCAGTACAACTCCTTCTCGTCCTTCGGCTGGCTGGAGGACCTGCCCGCCGAGGTGATGGAGAACGTCGAGGTCGTGCTCGGCGACGTCCGCGACCCCGGCTCCGTCACCGGGCTGGTGACCGGCGCCGAGACCGTCTACCACCTGGCCGCGCTCATCGCGATCCCGTACTCCTACCGGGCCCCGCACAGCTACGTGGAGACCAACGTCACCGGCACCCTCAACGTCCTGGAGGCGGTGCGCCACCTGGGCATACCGCGCCTGGTGCACACCTCCACGAGCGAGACCTACGGCACGGCGCAGACCGTGCCGATCAGCGAGGACCACCCCATCAACACCCAGTCGCCGTACGCCGCCTCCAAGGCCGGCGGGGACCGGCTGGCCGACAGCTACCACGCCAGCTTCGGGCTGCCCGTGGTCACCCTGCGCCCCTTCAACACCTTCGGCCCGCGCCAGTCCATGCGCGCGGTGATCCCGACGGTCATCGGCCAGGTCGCCGCCGGGGAGCGCGTCATCACCCTCGGCGACCTGCGTCCCACCCGGGACTTCAGCTACGTCAAGGACACCGTCGCCGCCTTCCGAGCCGTCGGCACCGCACCCGCCGACGACGTCGTCGGCCGCACCTTCAACTCCGGGACCGGCGAGGAGATCTCCATCGGCGACCTCGTCACCCTGATCGGCAAGCTCATGGACGCCGAGCTCGAGGTCACGGAGGACGCCCGGCGCGTGCGCCCCGCCAACTCCGAGGTGATGCGCCTGGTCGCCGACACCTCCCGGCTGCGGGCGGCCACCGGCTGGGCCCCGGCCCACACCCTCGAGGAAGGACTCGCCGAGACCGTCGCGTTCTTCCGCGACCCGGTCAACCTCGGCCGGTACAAGACCGGCATCTACAACGTCTGACGTTCCGACGTTCCACCCCAACCCACGCGGCACGACAAACCCACGCGGCACGAGAGAGGAACGGCACCCCATGCACGCAGTCATTCTGGCCGGAGGCAAGGGCGTCCGGCTGCGCCCGTACACGACCGCACTGCCCAAGCCCCTGGTGCCCATCGGCGACCAGCACGCCATCCTCGAGATCGTCATGCGCCAGCTCGCCGGCGCCGGCTTCACCAGCTGCACCCTGGCCATCGGCCACCTCGGCCACATCATCCGCGCCTACGTCGGCGACGGCTCCCAGTGGGGGCTGCGCGTCGACTACACCACCGAGGAGAGCCCGCTGGGCACGATGGGCCCGCTGCTCACCATGGGCGACCGGCTGCCCGAGCGGTTCCTGGTGATGAACGGCGACGTCCTCACCGACCTCGACTTCGGCGACGTCCTGCACGACCACATCGCCTCCGACGCACCGCTGACCATCGCCACCTACGCGCGGCGGGTGAGCATCGACTTCGGTGTGCTGACCACCGAGGCCGGTCGCGTCGTCGGCTTCACCGAGAAGCCCAGCATGGACTACCGGGTCTCCATGGGCGTCTACGGAGTCTCGCGCTCCGCCCTCGCCCGCTACACCCCGGGCCTCCCGCTCGGCTTCGACGAGCTGGTGCTCGACCTGCTCGCGGCGGGAACCCCGCCGCGGGCCTACGAGTTCGACGGGTACTGGCTGGACATCGGGCGGCCGGACGACTACGACCGCGCCAACGCCGAGTTCTCCGTCCGTCGCGACCTGCTGATCAAGGGAGCGTGACCGGTTCCGATGCGCATTCTCGTCCTCGGTGCCACCGGCTTCCTGGGCCGGCACGCCGTCGAGCGCCTGCGCGCCCTCCCGGGCGCGCTGGTGCTCGACGGCGGCCGCTCCCCCGGTGCGGCGCTGCCCGTCGACCTGGCCGGGGCGGACACCGCCCGGCTGGCCGCCGCGCTGCGCCGGGCCGCGCCCGACGCCGTCGTCAACTGCGCGGGCGCGGTCGGCGGCGACGCCGTCACCCTCACCAGCGTCAACGCCCGTGGCCCCGCCGTGCTGTGCGAGGCCCTGCGCGCGGCCGCCCCGGACGCGCGCCTGGTCCACCTGGGCTCGGCCGCCGAGTACGGGCCCGCCGACGGCCACCGGCCGGTCGCCGAGTCCGATCCGGCCCGCCCGCTGGGCCTGTACGGCGCGAGCAAGCTGGCCGGGACCCTCGCGGTC
>KL569386.1:8450-8702 GCA_000715685.1 Streptomyces lilacinus | reverse complement strand
GCCTCGCTGCCCGGCCGGCTCGCCGCCGAGCTGCGCCGAGCCGGCCCCGACGGCCGGATCCGCACGGGGAGCCTCGCCACGCACCGCGACTTCGTCGACGCGCGGGACGTCGCCGAGGCCGTGGCCCTGGCCGTCACGGCCCCCCGCCCCCTGCCGGGCGTGCTCAACGTGGGCAGCGGCACGGCCCGTTGCGTCCGCGACGTCGCCGAGGGGCTGCTGCGGGCCTCCGGCTTCACCGGCCCGCTCGGGGAC
>KL569386.1:7896-8134 GCA_000715685.1 Streptomyces lilacinus | reverse complement strand
GCCGTGCCCTGGCAGCAGGCGGACGTCACCGCTGTCGGCCGGGCCCTGGACTGGGCGCCGCGCCACGGCCTCGACGACTCCCTCGCCGACCTGTGGGCCGAGACCCGCGACCGGGCCGAGGAGTGCGCCCGGTGACCGGCCGTCGGCTGCTCGTCCCGCTGTACGTCCACCCCGCCGAGCGGCCGGAGGCCTGGGACTGTCTCTTATACACATCTCTGAGCGGGCTGGCAAGGCAGAC
>KL569386.1:5063-7685 GCA_000715685.1 Streptomyces lilacinus | reverse complement strand
TGTGTATAAGAGACAGCGCCTGCACGGCGTCGTGCTCAACGCGGCCGACGGCCCCGGCGACCGCCCCGACCCCGCCTTCCGCGCCGCCGCCGAGCGGCTGCGCGAGGCGGGCGTGCGGCTGCTGGGGTACGTCGACACCGGCTACGGCCGGCGGCGGACGAGCGCGGTGGTCTCCGACATCCGCAGGCACCGCCGGTGGTACGCCGTGGACGGTGTCTTCTTCGACCAAGTGCCGGCGGACGCCGCCCAGCTGCCCCGCTTTCGCCGTCTGGTGCTCTCGGCCCGGGTGCTGGGGGCACGGGTGACGGTGCTCAATCCCGGCACGCATCCCGATCCCGGATACGCCTCGTTCGCCGACCTCCTGGTCACCTTCGAGGGCACCTGGGAGGACTACCGCCGGGCGCGGGTGCCGGACTGGACGGCGGACCATCCGCCGGAGCGCTTCTGCCACCTGGTCCACGCCGTGCCCGAGGGGCGGGCGGGGCAGGTGGCCCGCACGGCGGAGGCCCGGGGCGCGGGCGTGCACTGCGCGGTGCCGGGCACGGGTGCCAATCCGTGGCGGAGCGTGCCGGTCGCCGGTGCCGGGATCCCGGAGGGCGCCCGATGAGGCGCCGGCGCGCCCGGGTGGCGCTCGCCGGGATGCTGGCGCTGCTGCTGGCGGGCTGCTCGTCCGCCTCCCCCGATGCCGACGACGAGGCCGGGGCGGAGCCGGACGCCGAGGTGTCGGCGACCGCGACGCCGTCGGGCGCCGGGCCGTCCGCGGCCGCTCCCTCCGGAGCAACGCCCTCCGCTTCGGACGCGACGCCACGGCCGGCCGGCGACCGCTGGCAGCCCCGGCCGGGCACCCGCTGGCAGTGGCAGCTGGGCGGGAAGGTCGACACGTCCGTGGACGCCCCCGTCTACGACATCGACGGCTTCGAGAACTCCGCCCAGGTGGTGGCCGAGCTGCACGCCCGTGGCCGAAAGGTCATCTGTTACATCAACGCCGGGGCGTGGGAGGACTTCCGGCCCGACCAGGAGAAGTTCCCCAAGCCGCTGCTGGGGAAGAAGAACAAGGGCTGGGACGGCGAGAAGTGGCTGGACATCCGCCGCCTCGACGTACTGCGCCCGCTCATGGCCGCCCGCATGGACATGTGCCGGCAGAAGGGCTTCGACGCCGTCGAGCCGGACCTCACCGAGGGCTTCCGCAACGGCACGGGCTTTCCACTGACGGCGGCGCACCAATTGGCCTTCAACCGGATGCTGGCGACGCTCGCCCATGAGCGGGGGCTGGCGATCGGGTTGAAGAACGACCTGGAGCAGATTCCCGAGCTGGCGAGGGACTTCGACTTCGCGGTGAACGAGCAGTGCGCACAGTACGGGGAGTGCGAGAAGCTGACGCCCTTCGTGAAGCAGAACAAAGCGGTCTTCCATGTCGAATACGACCTGGACCCCGGGGACTTCTGCACCACGGGCAAGCGGCTCGGGCTGAGTTCCATGAAGAAGAAGCTGGAGCTGGACGCCTGGCGCCGACCCTGTTGACGGAAGGAACGGAAGCCGCTGTTCCGCACGCCAATTCCCTTGATTCACCGGGGTTTAGACGCAGAACAGACCGCGAAATGACGGGTCGGTTCCGGGTTTGCCCCCGGAGTGAAGAAGTTCACAGATGACCGTTTGGGCACCGAATCCGAGCGATTGATGGTGCAGGATCTCTCACCGAACACAAGATCCCGTCACAGAGGCGGGCGACCCGGGCGGACGCCGAGTCCTGCCGCCGCACCGGGTGCGGAATCTGTCTCTTATACACATAGATGTGTATAAGAGACAGGACCCAAGCGGTACGGACCACGAACGCGGTGGTCCTTGGGGTGAAGCCAGCGTGCTGGCCGGGCAACTTCGCAGCCCGAACCCGACAGGTCATCTTTCGCAGGCGGATGTCGAAGGGCTTTGGCATGTCTGCGTTGCCTCGCATACCTGCGCTCATCTCCCGGGCCGGCACCGCGTCGGCCCTCACCGCCGCCACGATGGCGGCCACGGTGCTCGTCCCCGGCCTCGCCTCCGACGCCTCCGCCGCGACCGTGGGCGAGCAGGCGCTGAGGGTCGCCGCCTCCAAGCAGGGCTCCCCCTACCAGTGGGGCGCCACCGGCCCCAACCGGTTCGACTGCTCGGGCCTGACCCAGTACTCGTTCAAGCGGGTCGGCAAGAGCCTCCCACGCGTCGCCGCCGACCAGTACAACCGCACCCGACACATCTCCGCGGGCTCCCGCCAGGCCGGCGACCTGGTGTTCTTCCACTCGGGCAGCAACGTCTACCACGTCGGTATCTACGCGGGTAGCAACAAGATCTGGCACGCCCCCAAGCCCGGCACGACGGTCCGCCTGGAGAAGATCTGGACCGGCAGCGTCTGGTACGGCCGCGTCAACTAGCCGCCGCCCGTCCTCGCCGTCGGTCAGGCGACGGCGAGGACGATCTTCCCGGTGAGGTGGCCGTGCTCGCTCGCACGGTGGGCCTCGGCCGCCTCGCTCAGCGGGTAGACGCGGTGAATGGGCAACTGCAGGATGCCGGCCTCGTGGAGTCCGAGGGCCGCCTCGATCCCGGGCACCGGCCGCGCGGCCGGGCCGCCGCCGCTGAAGTGCGCCTTGT
>KL569386.1:2795-4799 GCA_000715685.1 Streptomyces lilacinus | reverse complement strand
CCGCTGAAGTGCGCCTTGTGGAGGCGGGCGCCCTCGGGGTCGGCGATGGACACCACCCGGTCCGCCCCACCGGTCACCTCGACCGACACCCACACCGCGTCACCCTTGCCGACCGCGTCGAGCGCCGCGTCCACCCTGCCGGGCGCGGCCTCCCGCACCCGCTCGGCCAGCCCCTCGCCGTACGCCACCGGGATCGCCCCGAGACCCCGCAGGTACTCGTGGTTGAACTCGCTCGCCGTCCCGACGACCGTGGCTCCCCGAGCCCGGGCGAACTGCACCGCCAGGGTGCCCACTCCCCCGGCCGCGCCGTGGATCAGCACCGTCTCGCCCTCGCCGAGCCGCAGGAGATCCATCACGCGCCAGGCGGTCTCGGCCGCGACGGGCAGGGCCGCCGCCTCCTCCCACGCCAGCGAGACCGGCTTGACCACCAGCTGGTCGGCCCGGGCCAGGGCCTGCTCGGCGTAGGCCCCGGTGGCCGTGCGACCGAGCACGGCGTCGCCCGCCTGCACGCCGACGACGTCCTCGCCCACCGCCTCGACGATGCCCGACGCCTCGACGCCGGGAATGTGCGGCAGTTCGACGGAGACGTAGTCGGCCATGGCCCCGCTGCGGATCTTGTGATCGAGCGGATTGACGCCGGCGCACCGCACGGCGATCCGGACCTGCCCGGGGCCGGGGACGGGCAGGTCGGTGTCGACGAGGCGCAGGACGTCGGCGGAGCCGTAGGTGTCGAAGGAGACTGCCTTGATGGTGGTCATGGAATCACCATGATCGAGAGTCGGGCGATTCCGCGCCAGGCGTGCCGTTTTCGGGTGGGTTTTCCCCCGCGCTCCGCGCGGCGTGCCGGCTAACTGCCCTCCGCCAGGCGCTTGACGCCTTCCAGCGTCGCCGTGATGCCCGCGCGCAGCTCGCCCAACCGCATGGCGACGATCTCCTCCTCGCGGTCCGGCATGCGGCCGATCGCGACGGTGACGCCGGACGGCGCGGGGCCTATGCGGACGGACTGCCGCAGCGAGACGCCCGAGCCTTCGGGCTGGAGTTCGAACTTCCAGGTGGCGAGCGGATACGACGGGTCCGCGGGGCCGCCGCCGTAGCGGCCGTCCGGGTCCGTGACCGCCCAGCTGAACAGGCGCTCGGGGGTGAGGCCGACGACGTGCGAGACGGTCCGCCACTCTCCGATCATCGGGTGCCGGTTCCAGCCCTCGAAGCTCGCGCCGAGCTTCGGCTCCGTCGCGCCGTCCAGCCACGTGGTGCGCTGGAGTTCTTCGCTGAGCCGGGCCGGCAGGCCGATGTCGGTGACGAGTCTCCAGACCTCGGCCGGGGCCGCGTCGATGTGGATCTCTTCCTGCACGCCGGGACCGTCCGCGAAACGCATGGGTTCTCCTCAAAGCTGGACATGACAAGCTGTCAGCCCTCAGTGTGCACTGCCCGGCGTGTGGTGCGCGGCCGGGTCCGTCTCGCCGAAGAAGTCGACGAGCAGCATGTCGCGCACGCCGCGGGCGGCGCCCGGTGTCGGGCGGATCGGGGAGACTCCGTGCAGCACGCGCCGGTCGTCGAGGACGATCGTCTCCAGCGGCGCGGTGAGCGATGCCCGGTGGACGGGGACGGGCCGCTCCCCGGGCCGCTCCCCCGGGTGGTAGAGACAGGATTCGCCGCCCGCCACGTTCTCCCGCCGGATCAGCACCTGGGCGACGAAGTGGTGTCCGTCGCGGTGGACGCCCTCCGGGGCGGGGTGGCCCTCGGTGTCGGCGGTGGCCGTGATCCTTATCTGGTGCACTCCGCAGGTGTCGACGCCGGCGCGCGGGCCGGGGAGGTGGTCCCACAGCGTACGGACCAGGGCGCGGAGGACGGCGCCGTCGGCGACGGAGTCCCGCAGCGGGGCGAACACGCGGTCGACGCCGCCGTGCACCTTGTTGACGGCCCGGTCCTGGAAGAAGGGGACGTGCGGCAGTCGTTCCAGTTCGCCGCCGGCGACGCGGAACCTGCCGTAGCGGCGGAAGCGGG
>KL569386.1:1671-2552 GCA_000715685.1 Streptomyces lilacinus | reverse complement strand
CCTGCCGTAGCGGCGGAAGCGGTAGGGCACCGCGACGCCGAGGTGGGGGTCGGCGGGCAGGTCGTTCCATGAGGCGGTGAACTCCGTCACCGCGTCCTCGGCCAGGCCCCCGAGCGCGGCGCCCAGGAGGTCCGGGCCGTGGTGCGCGAACGGCGGGTGGGCGCGGGGCGGCGTCGCCGCCCCGGCGCTCATGCCGCTTCCGCTTCCGCCTCCGGACACCATGACGAGCCGCTCGGACATGGCACAACCCCCCGTATGAACCGCACGTGTTGCCACCACCGTACCCGGCACCGCCAGGGCCGCCCGCCGCCGGAGAAGCGGGAGTTCACCGGCCGTACACCCCGACGCGCCCCGGCCGGAGGACCCTTGGCGGTGTGACAGCGGAATTCGTGGTCTCGGTGCACGACGTCGCCCCGTGGACCTTCGTGCAGGCCCGGCAGTGGCTGGCCGAGCTGGAGTGCCGCGAGGTGCCGGCGACGCTGCTGCTCGTCCCGGGACCCTGGCGCGGGGCCCGGCTGCCGGACGACCCCGTCCTCGTACGCTGGCTGCACGGCGCCCGGCGGCGCGGGCACGAGCTCGCCCTGCACGGCTGGGACCACCGGGCCGTACCGGGCGGGCCACGAACGCGACAGTGGCTGAACGCGGTGGCGGCGCGCGGCTGCGCCGAGTTCTGCGCGCTGGACCGCGAGGCGGCGCGCGAGCGGCTGACGAACGGGCTGGCCGCCCTCGCCGCCGTCGGCGTCGTCCCCGAGGGCTTCACCCCACCGGGCTGGCTCGCCTCGCCGGGGACCGTGGCGGCCCTGCGCGAGACGGGCCTCGCGTACACGACCGGCCACCTGACCGTGCACGACCTGCGCACGGGCTGTCTCTTATACACATCT
>KL569386.1:558-1463 GCA_000715685.1 Streptomyces lilacinus | reverse complement strand
GATGCGGGCCGCCGCCCGCCGCTGGTCCCGCCGCGGCACGTCCTTCCGCATCGCCCTGCACCCCGCGGACCTGGCCCGGCCCGGGCTCCGGGAGGCTGCGCTGGAGGCCGTCGACTCAGCCCTGGCGGCAGGGGCCCGGCCGAGGACCTACGCCGAACTGGTGCGCTCCCGGCGGCGGTCCGGCGCGTGAGGATCGTCCAGCTCGCCAACTTCTACGGCCCCGCCTCCGGCGGGCTGCGCACCACCCTGGACGCGCTGGGTCGCGGCTACGCCGCCGCCGGGCACGAGCGGGTGCTGGTCGTGCCGGGCCGCCGGGCCACCTGCCGGCGCGACGCCGCCGGACCGCTCAGGGATGTGTATAAGAGACAGATCGGATGGTGTGGTCCCCGCGCGCGCTGCGCCGGCTGTACGCGCTCTTGCGGCGGACGGCACCGGACGTGCTCGAGGTCTCCGACAAGCTCACCCTCCTCGGTGCCGTGCCGTGGGCCCGGGCCATGGGCGTACGGACGGTGCTGCTCTCCCACGAGCGGCTGGACGCGATCCTGGCGCCCCGACTGCCGGCGTGGGTGCCGCTGGACCGGGCGGCGGACGCGTGGAACCACCGGCTCGTCGGGGCGTTCGACGCGGTCGTGGCGGCGTCGGCCTTCTCCTGCGAGGAGTTCGCCCGCGTGGGCGCGCCGGCGCTGCACCGGGTGCCGCTGGGCGTCGACCTCGAGGTCTTCTCCCCCGCCGCGGCCGGGTCCCGCATACGGGAGATCCGGCTGGTGTGCGCGGGGCGGCTGTCGGCGGAGAAGTTCCCCCATCTGCCGCTGGAGACGCTGCGCGAGCTGCGCCGGCGCGGGGTGCCGGCCCGGCTGGACGTCCTGGGCGACGGCCCGGAACGCGGCCGCCTCGAGCGGCGCGCG
>KL569386.1:0-316 GCA_000715685.1 Streptomyces lilacinus | reverse complement strand
GCCCGGAACGCGGCCGCCTCGAGCGGCGCGCGGCGGGACTGCCGGTGCGCTTCCACGGCCACGTCGCCGACCGCCGGACCCTGGCGGCGCTGACGGCGCGGGCGGACGTGGCGCTGGCGCCGTGCCCGGTGGAGGCGTTCGGCCTGTCGGCGCTGGAGGCGCTCGCGTGCGGGACGCCGGTCGTCACGGCGGACCGGGGTGCGGCGGCGGAACTGCCGGTGCGGGGCGCGGGACTGGCGGTTCCCTCGTCCGCGCCGGCGACGGCGGACGCGGTGGCCCGTCTGCTCGCGGTCCCGGAGTCGGTGCGGCGGGCGGC
>KL569385.1:79229-79482 GCA_000715685.1 Streptomyces lilacinus | reverse complement strand
GGGATCGGCCTCCAGCAGCTCGCGGTGGAGGCCGCCGAGGAGGATGCGGTCCGGGTTGAGGATGTTCACCAGGCCCGCGAGGCCCAGGCCCAGGCGGTCGACGACGAGCTCGGCCGCGGCCCGTACGGACGGATCGTCGTACTCCGAACGGAGCAGTTCGCGCGACTGCTGCAGCAGTGACACGGCGGGGCCGGGCGTGCGCCCCGCGGCGGTGAGGAAGGCGAGCGGGTCGGTCTCGACGTCGAGGCAGCCG
>KL569385.1:78606-78980 GCA_000715685.1 Streptomyces lilacinus | reverse complement strand
GTGTATAAGAGACAGGGGCAGGCCCGCCGGGTTGACGGTGAGGTGGCCGACCTCCAGGGCGAGGCCGGAACTGCCGCTGTGCAGACGGCCGTCGAGGACGAGCGCACCACCGACGCCGCGGTGGCCGGTGGCCACGCACAGCAGGTGACGGGCGCCGCGGCCGGCGCCGTGCCGGTGCTCGGCCAGGGCCGCGAGGTTGACGTCGTTGCCCGACACGCCCGTCAGGGGCGTACCCCCGGGGTCCAGGACGCGCGACTTGGCGAGGGCCTCGGTGAACAGCTCGCGGACCGGGGCACCCGCGGGCCAGGACAGGTGCAGCGGGTTGAGGGCCGTACCGTCCGGCTCGGCGACGGCCGAGGGCACGGCGAGTCCGG
>KL569385.1:78152-78326 GCA_000715685.1 Streptomyces lilacinus | reverse complement strand
GATGTGCGAGGGGTCGGCGGGCACGGTCATGCAGCCGGGCGCGGTGGCGACCATCCGGCCGCCGAGCCCCACCAGGGCGGCGCGGAAGCCGTCGGCGTGGATCTGCGCGGCGAGGACGACGGGGCCGTTCGGGGCGACGGAGAGCCGGTGCGAGGGCCTGTCTCTTATACACAT
>KL569385.1:75637-77870 GCA_000715685.1 Streptomyces lilacinus | reverse complement strand
GATCAGCCCGAGCGCCTCCAGCTCGGCCGCCACGGCTCCCGCGGTCGCGCGGGTCACGCCGAGTTCGGCGGTGAGCACGGCGCGCGTGGGGGCGCGACCGGTGTGTACGAGCTCGAGGGCCGGGCCGAGGGCGCCCCTGCCCCGCTCCAGGCGTGTTGTCCGAGTCTGGGTCACGCCCCTATTCTGACTTTGTGCCGACGCTAAACAAAATACGGACGGCCCTTATCGGGGGACGACGCCCGGCTCCGGCCCGGCCCGCCCTGCGCCGTCTGCGCATCGCATTAACCCTTTTCTTCGCTCTTGACGGCTTTCTCTTCGCCGGCTGGGTGGTCCGGATCCCCGCGATCAAGGAACAGACCGGGGCCTCGGCGGGCGCGCTGGGGCTCGCTCTGCTCGGCGTGTCGGCGGGGGCGGTGGCCACCATGATGGTGACCGGACGCCTCTGCGGGCGCCTGGGCAGCCACCCGGTGACGGTCGCCGCCGCGATCCTGATGTCCCTCGGCATCGCGCTGCCGCCACTGACGCACTCGGCGCTCGCCCTCGGCCTCGTCCTGCTCGTCTTCGGCGCCGCCTACGGCGGCATCAACGTCGCCATGAACAGCGCGGCCGTCGACCTCGTCGCGGCGCTGCGCCGGCCCGTGATGCCGAGCTTCCACGCCGCGTTCAGCGTGGGCGGCATGCTCGGCGCGGGGCTGGGCGCGCTGCTCGCCGGGCACCTGTCCGCGACCGCCCACCTGCTGCTGCTCACCGCGGTCGGGCTCGTGGTGAGCACCGCGGCGGGCCGGGTCCTCCTCTCCCACCCGGCACCGCGTCCGACGCCCTCGGCGGACTCCACCGAGCCCGCGCGGAAGGTCTCCGGCGGCCGGGAGCGCGGGCTGGTCGCCGTCTTCGGCCTCGTCGCCCTGTGCACGGCGTACGGCGAGGGGGCGCTCGCGGACTGGGGCGCGCTCCACCTCGAGCAGGACCTCGCCGCCCGCCCGGGCGTCGCCGCCGTGGGCTACTCCGTCTTCGCCCTCGCCATGACGTTGGGCCGACTGTCGGGCACCGCGCTCCTCGAACGCCTGGGCCAGACACGGCTCCTGGTCGCGGGCGGGGCGACCGCCGCGGTGGGCATGCTGGTGGGTTCGCTGGCCCCCACGGTCTGGGCGGCACTCGCCGGGTTCGCCGTGACGGGGCTCGGGCTGGCCAACATCTTCCCGGTCGCGGTCGGCAGGGCCGGCGCGCTCGCCGGCCCCGCCGGGGTGGCCGCGGCCTCCACGTTCGGCTACGGCGGCATGCTGCTCGGGCCGCCGGCCATCGGCCTGCTGGCCGAACGCTTCTCGCTGTCCTCGGCGCTGACCACGGTGGCCGCGCTCGCGGCGGTGGCGGCCGTCGTCGCGTACGCGACGCGCCGTGCGACGGCCGTGGACACCGGCGGCGGGGCCGATGTCAGTGGCGGCTGACACCATGAAGGGGACGTGAGAGGGGGCGGCGCGAGATGGGTGCGGAGCGGACGGAGTGGCGGTGCGCCGGGCTGCGGTGGGGCCCGGCGGAGCCGGCGCTGGTGTGGCGCCACCCGGCGCACGGCGAGCGGCTCTCCGCCCTGCCGCCCGGGCGGCCGCTGGCCTTCACCGCCGGGGACGGCAGGCACTGCGTGGGCGTGCGCCGGGGCGGGCGGCACACCCCGTGCCCGACCGGGGCGGAGGTGCCGGCCGGGGCCGTGTCGGCGCAGTGCGCCGAGTGCGCCCGCCTCGACCGGTCGCACTCCGTCGCCGCGGACACCGCCGCCGACGACCCCCGCCCTTATGACGTCTACCTCGCGTGGTTCGCCCCCGGCCTGGTCAAGGTGGGCATCACGGCCGCCGAGCGCGAGGGCGCCCGGCTGCGGGAGCAGGCCGCCCTGTCGTACGCGCTGCTGGGCCGCGGCCCGCTGATGGCGGCCCGCCGTGCGGAGGCGGTCCTGGGCACCGCCCTCGCGGTGCCGGACCGCTTCCCGTACGCGGCCAAGCGCGCGGCCCGCCACCCGCTGCCGCCGACGGGGCGACGGACCGACGAGCTGGCCGCCGTCCACGAGCGCGCGCGAAATCTCGCCGGCCTGCCGGAGTCCCTGGAGATACGGGCCTTCGCCCCCGTCCACCACGACACGGTCTTCCACCTCGAGGGCATACGCGCCGACCCCCTGCTGGTCGAGCTCACCGCCGGCCGCACGGTGGCGGGCCGAGTGGCCGCGGTGGCGGGCCCGGACGTCTACGTC
>KL569385.1:74143-75372 GCA_000715685.1 Streptomyces lilacinus | reverse complement strand
CCCGCCGACTGGCGGGCTGGACCCTCACGGCGGCGGCACCGGACGCGGGCACGACGGCGGAGGCGCGGGCGATACGGGCGACGCCGGAGGAGACGGGTCCCGAGGCGCTCTTCTGAGACGGACGGCCGAGACGGGCGGCATCGAAAACCCGGGTCGCCCAAACCGCGTACGTCAGTACGGTGGCAGCATGACTCTCCTGAGCTTCGAGCGCTGCTGTGCCGAAATCGTCGCGCAGACCGACGCGTTGAGGTCGCACGCCCGGGGTGCCGACATGCGGGCCCGCGTGCCCTCCTGCCCGGACTGGAACCTCGGCCAGTTGCTGCGCCACCTCGGCGGCGCCCACCGCTGGGTCGAGACCATCGTGCGCACCCGAGCCCAGGAACCCGTCTCCGACCACCAGATCAACGACGTCGCCGCCTACGCGGACGAGGACCCGGCCGAGCTGGACGCCTGGCTCGCCGACGGCGCGGCACGCCTGGCGGCGACCCTGCGCGAGGCGGGGCCCGCGACGGCGGTGTGGACGGTCGTCCCGGAACAGTCCCCGGCCTTCTGGTCCACGGCCTTCTGGGCCCGCCGGATGGCGCACGAGACCGTCGTGCACCGGTCCGACGTCGCGCTGACGGCCGGTGCGCCGTTCGCCGTCGAGGAGGACGTCGCCCTCGACGCCCTGGACGAGTGGTTGGGCTTCGCCTCCTTCCCGGAGGCCTACGAATCCACCCCCGGCAAGCCCCCGCTGCTCGGCCCCGGCCGCACCCTCCGCTTCCACGCCACCGACACCGAGGCCGATGCCGATCCGGACTGGCTGATCGACCTCACCGGAACCACTCCCCGGTGCCACCGCGACACGCCCGACACCGCGACCGTCACCGCACGCGGCCCGCTCACCGCCCTCCTCCTCCACCTCTACCGCCGCCCCGGCGGCGCCGCCGTCGAGATCCTCGGCGACGCGGCGCTGCTCGAGCTGTGGCTGGAGCGAACCGGCTTCTGGCTTCAGTGAGGAAGTGAGGAAGTGAGGAAGAGCAGCGAGAGCCGGGGGCCCGGGAAACGCTACGGGGAATGCGTCCAGACCATGGTCAAGTAACCGCCGTACAGCGCCGAGACGACCGTTCCGCCGGCCAGGACCCAGCACACCGTCGCCCGCCGCGCGCGGGCCATGGCGCACGCGAGGGGGAAGAGCAGCGGGAAGGCGGGCAGCAGGAAGCGGGCCTTCGAGTGGAAGAAGCCCGCCC
>KL569385.1:72629-73825 GCA_000715685.1 Streptomyces lilacinus | reverse complement strand
GATCCACAGCACCGCCGGCAGCCGTCGGACGGCGCAGACGACCAGGAGTACGACGGCGGCCACGACGGTCGCCGCCACCACGATGTCGTTCAGCTGCAGGACGGGGTGGGTGAAGAGCTCCTTGAGCCGCTGCACCGTGAAGGCACCGCCGTCGAAGGTGGAGCCCCAGCTGCTCTGCTCCTCGAAGTAGCCGTCCCACCGGCCCATCCGGTGCCCGACCCAGGCGACGAAGGCCAGCCAGCCCAGGGGCGCGGCCAGCAGGCAGGCCAACGGCCGGACCGCTCCCGACCACCGCGAGCCGCCGGCACCGTCCGGCCGGCCGGCGAGCCGCTGAGGGGCCCGTTTCCGCCCGCCGTCGAGGATTTGCCACGCCGCGGCCAGGACCACCGCGGCGATCACGGCGCTGCCCGACGGCCGGGTGACGCCGGCGAGGCCCGCGAGCGCTCCCGCGGTGAGCCAGCGCCCGGTGAGGACCGCGTACAGGGCCCAGGCGGCGAGAGCCACGAAGACCGGCTCGGTGTAGGCCATCGACTCGACGAGCGCGTGCGGGGCGATGCCCCACAGCGCGACCGCGAAGAAGGCCGCGCGGGGCCCGAAGACCTTGTCCGCGACGGCGTAGACGCCCCAGGCGGCCAGCACGGAGGCCACGAGGGCGATGCCCCAGGCCGCCCAGCTCGCGGGCAGCCCGGTCACGGCGGACACCGCCCGGATCGCCATGGGGTAGAGCGGGAAGAAGGCCAGCTTGCAGGTCGGCCCGCCCTGGTCGCACACCGGGACCATGGGGCTGGAGTAGCCGTGCTCGGCGATGTGGAAGTAGTAGACGGAGTCCCAGCGCGTGGCGAGGATCTCGTGCAGCCCCAGCCCCTTGCGGTGCCCCCAGAACGCGACCAGGCCGACACCGGCCAGGCGCAGGGCGCAGTGCAGCAGCAACGCGGGCCAGGCTCGTCGCCAGGCCGCGCCCACGGCACGGCGGGCGTCGCCGACGCGGCCGCCCCGTGCGGTGGCGCGGGGGCCTTCCACTCTCTCGACAGAGCTGTCGAGGCGTATGTCTGTATCTGCCACGCGTTCTCCCGGCACGTCCCGACGCGGCGCTCCGATTTGCCGTCGGAAGGTGCCGTTCAAACCACTTGAATCAACAGATAAGGGTACAGCCCGATCACACGCCGGGCGCACGCCCTCGGCCCGCCCGCGCCGAA
>KL569385.1:69008-72358 GCA_000715685.1 Streptomyces lilacinus | reverse complement strand
GGCGGACCGAAAGTCCCTGGGGGGGGGAGCCGGCTACACCCGGTCCATCGCCGAGAGCGCCCGGCGGGCGACCGGGTGGGTGCGGACGAGCTCCGCGAGGGTGGTCGAGCCGCGCGTGATCCTGGCGAAGGCGCGCCAGGCCGGATGGAAGCCGGTGACGGCGGCGTGGATCAGGCCCGGACGGCGCTCGAAGAGGGCCAGCATGCGGCGGCCGACGCCCATCTCGACGCCCAGGCCGGCCTTGATGGCGAAGGCGTAGTTGAGCGCCTGGCGGCGGGCGTCGACGGCGTCCTGCGCCTCGGCGATGCGGACGGCCCACTCCCCCGCGAGGCGGCCCGAACGCAGGGCGAAGGAGATGCCCTCGCGCGTCCAGGGCTCCAGGAGGCCGGCGGCGTCGCCGCACACGATGACCCGGCCCCGGGACAGGGGCGAGTCGTCGGCGCGGCAGCGGGTCAGGTGGCCGGAGGAGATGCTCGGCTCGAAGCCCGCCAGTCCGAGGCGGGCGATGAAGTCCTCGAGGTAGCGCTTGGTGCCGGCGCCGTCGCCGCGGGCCGAGATCACGCCGACGGTCAGGGTGTCGCCCTTGGGGAAGACCCAGCCGTAACTGCCGGGCATCGGGCCCCAGTCGATGAGCACGCGCCCGGCCCAGTCCTCGGCCACCGTGGGCGGCACCGGAATCTCGGCCTCCAGGCCGAGGTCCACCTGCTGGAGCTTCACCCCCACGTGTGCTCCTATGCGCCCCGCGCTGCCGTCGGCGCCGACGACCGCCCGGGCCAGCAGCGTCCGGCCGTCGCCGAGGACGACGGCCACCGTGCGCCGGTCGGGCACGGACGGGCCGTGCTGCTCCACGCGGGAGACGGTCACGCCCGTGCGCACCTCGGCGCCCGCGGCCTTGGCGACCTCGACCAGGCCGGCGTCGAACTCCGGCCGGTTGATGAGGCCGAAGAGCATGGTCTTCGAGCGGCGGGTGCGGGTCAGCTTGCCGTTGAGGGAGAAGGTGACGGCGTGGACGCGGTCGCGCAGCGGCAGCTCGAAGCCGGGCGGCAGCGCGTCGCGCGAGGGGCCGATGATGCCGCCGCCGCAGGTCTTGTAGCGCGGCAGTTCGGAGCCACCACGACGTCCCACACCGGCTCGCTCGCCCCGGCCTCGTCCCCGCCCGCGTCCCGGGCTGCGTTGTCGCTGGTCACCTGTGCTTCCGCTCCCGCTCGTATTCCATTTGGATCAACGGCTCCGCCGTCGCCCGCATCCTAAGGCCCGCCCTCCGGCGCGCCCCTCCGGGGAAGGGTCCGCGAGGGACGCCCGGGGGCGTCCCGGGGGACGCGCGGACCACCGGCGGGCCCCCGATCCGGCCCGTGGGAGGATCTGAGGCGAATCGCCCGTACGTACGACTCGACGCCGCCGTACGGACGGGCCTTCACCGACACGCCGTACGGACACAACGCCGCGCCACCAAGGAGCGTTCCCATGGACACGTCCCCGACCCCGCTGCCGGACCCCACCGCGCTCGCGACGACCGTCGCCGGGCTGCGGGCCCGCGCCAGGACCGAACTGGCCGAGCTGGTCGCCTTCAAGTCGGTCGCGGACGAGGCGCAGTTCCCGAAGAGCGAGTGCGAGGCCGCCGCGCGCTGGGTCGCCGACGCGCTGCGCGCGGAGGGTTTCGCGGACGTGGCCGTCCTCGACACCCCCGACGGCACGCAGTCGGTCTACGGCTACCTGGCCGGCCCGGCCGGCGCGCCGACCGTGCTGCTGTACGCGCACTACGACGTGCAGCCGCCGCTGGACGAGGCCGCGTGGGTCTCCCCGCCGTTCGAGCTGACCGATCGGGACGGCCGCTGGTACGGCCGGGGCGCCGCCGACTGCAAGGGCGGCCTGATCATGCACCTGACGGCGCTGCGCGCGCTGAAGGAGCACGGCGGCGTGCCCGTCAACGTGAAGGTCATCGTCGAGGGCTCGGAGGAGCAGGGCACCGGCGGCCTGCAGGCCTACGCCGAGGCCCACCCGGAGCTGCTGGCCGCGGACGCCATCGTCATCGGCGACGCCGGCAACTTCCGCCTCGGCCTGCCGACCGTGACGGCGACCCTGCGCGGCATGACCCTCGTCCGGGTCCAGGTCGACACCCTGGAGGGCAACCTCCACTCCGGTATGTTCGGCGGTGCCGCCCCGGACGCGCTGGCCGCGCTCATCCGCGTCCTCGACTCGCTGCGCGCGGAGGACGGCTCGACCACGGTGGAGGGTCTGGAGGCCGACGGCGTCTGGGACGGGCTGCAGTACCCGGAGGAGGACTTCCGCAAGGACGCCAAGGTCCTCGACGGCGTCTCCCTCATCGGTTCCGGCACCGTGGCCGACCGGCTCTGGGCCCGGCCTGCCGTGACCGTGCTCGGCATCGACTGTCCGCCGGTCGTCGGCGCCACGCCGTCCGTGCACGCGGGCGCGCGGGCGCTCATCAGCCTGCGCGTGCCGCCGGGCATGGACGCCGCGGAGGCGACGAAGCTGCTGACCGCCCACCTGGAGTCGGCGGTGCCGTGGAACGCCCGCGTCACGACGGAGCAGATCGGCCAGGGCCAGCCCTTCCGCGCGGACACGGACAGCCCGGCGTACACGTCGATGGCCGAGGCGATGCGCGTCGCGTACCCCGGCGAGGAGATGCAGACCGCCGGCATGGGCGGCTCCATCCCGCTGTGCAACACCCTCGCCGCGCTCTACCCCGCGACGGAGATCCTCCTCATCGGCCTGAGCGAGCCCGAGGCCCAGATCCACGCGGTGAACGAGAGCGTCTCCCCGGAGGAGCTCGAGGCCCTCTCCCTCGCCGAGGCGCTGTTCCTCACCAACTACGCCAACAGCAAGGGCTGATTTCCGACGGCCCGTGTCCGTACTCCTCGACCGGCCGCCGCCGCGTCGGGCCGACGGCAAGGGCGCGCCCCTACCCCACCGGCACCCCCGCCTCCAGGTTGAGCGCGCAGCCGCGCTCGCGGGCGCGGAGGGCCCAGCGGAGGCGGTTGAGGCGTACGGGCGGCAGCATGGTCGCGGCCTCGGCCTCGGTGACGAAGCGCCAGCCGCGCAGTTCGGAGCCCGGCAGCAGGAGGCGTCGGGCGTCGGCCGAGGTGAGCCGGCCGCCGTCGAAGAGGAAGCGCATGCCGCCGAAGCCGGGCGGCTTCGGCGGTTCCCAGTCGACGACCAGCAGCCGCGGCACGGCGTCGAGTTCGATGCCGATCTCCTCCGCGACCTCGCGCATCCCGGCGCGGGCCGGTGCCTCGCCCTGTTCGACGACCCCGCCGGGGAACTCCCAGCCGGGCTTGTACGTGGGGTCGACGAGCAGCACGCGGTCGTGCTCCTGTCTCTTATACACATCT
>KL569385.1:67744-68791 GCA_000715685.1 Streptomyces lilacinus | reverse complement strand
GGCCTCGGCGATGTGCTCGGCGGTCTCGCGGGGGGTCAGCCGGCTGGTGTCGACGGCGAGCCCGTCGCCGCGGAGCCAGCCCAGCGCCTCGCGGTACGGGCCGACGTGGTCGCGCGCCCACTGCCGTACGGACTCGCTGCGCGCGGGGTCGTCCGGAAACTCCACCCGACCCTCGATGCGCCCCCGCAGGATCGTTTCGTCGACGGTGAGCACCACATGCCGCACCGGGATCCGCCGCGACGCCAGGGCCCCGAAGATCTCGTCCCGGTACTCCTGCCGCAGCAGCGTCATGGGCACGATGAGCACCCCGCCCAGCTCCGCGAGCATCGCCGCCGCGGTGTCCACGACCATCCGCCGCCAGATGGGCAGGTCCTGGTAGTCGTCGACCTCGTGCAGTCTCTTCGGCGGCAGCAGGTACCGCAGCGCGCCGCCCGTCACCTCCGGGTCGTAGAGGGTGCTGCCCGGGACGAGACCCGTCAGCTCCTTCGCCGTGCTGGTCTTGCCGCCACTGAACGGACCGTTCAGCCAGACGATCACGGTTCCCCCTTCTCCGTACTCCCCTGGGACTGCCCCGGAACACAGTGCCCGCACCACCTTGCCACGGAAACGTGTGCGAGCGGCATGGGGCCGTGGCCGGCCCGCGCGGGCACCGGCGGGCGGCCGGACAGGCCGCCTGAGCCCCCGTCATATGCCCGCGGCGACTCCCCACAGCCCGAACCGCCCGGCCGCCGCGGCCGCCGCCCCCACCAGGCCGGCATCGGATCCGAGCCGGGCGGGCAGCACCTCGACACCGGCCGCGAAGGACAGCGTCGCGTAGTCGCCCAACCGCTCCCGCAAGGGCGCGAAGAGGACCTCCCCGGCACCCGCGACGCCGCCGCCTATGACCGCCACCTCGATCTCCACCAGGGTCGCCGTCGCGGCGATGCCCGCCGCCAGCGCCCGGGCCGCGCGGGCGAAGGAGGCGAGCGCCACGGGATCGCCCGCGCGGGCGGCCGCCGCGACGCCCGCCGCGCTCGCGTCACCGTCCGGGCTCTGTCTCTTATACAC
>KL569385.1:67216-67502 GCA_000715685.1 Streptomyces lilacinus | reverse complement strand
GCCAGCGCGCGGCGGGCGATGTGGGGGCCGCTGGCGATGCGCTCGACGCAGCCGCGCGCGCCGCACGGGCAGATGTCCCCGTCGAGGTCGACGCTGATGTGTCCGATATGCCCGGCGTTGCCGGTGGGCCCGGTGTGCAGGCGGCCGTTGAGCACCAGGCCGCCGCCGACCCCCGTGGACACCACCATGCACAGCGCGTTGGCCCGCCCCCGGGCCGCGCCCTGCCAGTGCTCGGCGGCCGTCATCGCCACCCCGTCGCCGACCAGCGCCACCGGCAGCCCCCCCC
>KL569385.1:65577-66938 GCA_000715685.1 Streptomyces lilacinus | reverse complement strand
CCTCGGCGACCAGCGGAAACCCTCGCCACCCGGGCACGTTGACCGGGCTGACGGTGCCCGTGGAGGCGTCGACCGGCCCCGCGCTGCCGATGCCCACCGCCCGGACGCGGGCCCAGTCGGCGGCCCCGGCGAGCTCCGCGAGCACGTCCGCCACCGCTCTCATGACGGTCGCGCCGTCCTCCCGTGCCGGGGTCGCGCGCCGGCTGCGGACGAGCAGCCGGCCGCGGCCGTCCACCAGTGCTCCGGCGATCTTGGTGCCGCCGATGTCGAGCGCGGCGACGAGGTCGCCGGCGTCGGGGTGCGAGGTGCGCACGGTGCCGTTCTCTCCTGATGATCCACTGACGGGTGATCCACTGACGAACCGCCGATGAACCGCCAATGATCCACCCACGGCGAAGGGATGTGCGGTCGCTCAGTCTTCCCGGGGTTGACAACGTTGTCCAGGCTCTATGCTCGAGCTCACCTCCGTGCATCAGACGTCCCTCCGCGCAAAGGACGAGCGCCCCCATGAACGACGCTGCCGAGACCGCCGCCCCCGCCACCCCGGGAGGCGCCCGCGGGCACCGGCCCCGCTACGGCACCCGGCCGACGATGAAGGACGTCGCCGCGCGCGCCGGCGTCGGCCTGAAGACCGTCTCCCGCGTGGTCAACGGCGAGCCGGGCGTCACGGCGGACACCGAGCGGCGCGTCCAGGACGCCATCACGGCCCTCGGCTTCCGGCGCAACGACAGCGCCCGCGTCCTCCGCAAGGGCAGCACCGCCTCCGTGGGCCTCGTCCTCGAGGACCTCGCCGACCCCTTCTACGCCCCGCTCAACCGGGCCGTCGAGGAGGTGGCCCGCGCCCACGGCGCCCTGCTCATCAACGGCTCCAGCGCCGAGGACCCCGAGCGGGAGCGCGAGCTCGCCCTCGCCTTCTGCGCCCGCCGCGTCGACGGCCTCGTCGTCATCCCCGCGGGCGACGACCACCGCTACCTCGAGCCGGAGATCGCCGCCGGCGTCGCCACCGTCTTCGTCGACCGGCCGGCCGGGCGCATAGCCGCCGACGCGATGTGTATAAGAGACAGGCTACCACGCCGCGATGGCCGCGGCCGGCCTGCCCGTCGCCGAGCCCTGGGTCTCGCTGGGCCCGACCGCCCCCGACCGCGTACGGGACGCGGCGGAGCGCATGCTCACCGGCCCCGACCCCGTGACCGCCCTCTTCACCGGCAACAACCGGGTGACGGTCACCGTCCTGCGCGTCATAGCCCGGTTGCCGCACCCCGTCGCGCTCGTCGGCTTCGACGACCTCGAGCTCGCCGACCTCCTCACCCCCGGCATCACCGTCGTCGCCCAGGACGCGGCCCGCCTCGGCCGTACGGCGG
>KL569385.1:49695-65303 GCA_000715685.1 Streptomyces lilacinus | reverse complement strand
CGGAACTGCTCTTCCGCCGGCTGGACGGCGCCGAGGACGCCCCCCGCCGCGTCGAGCTCCCCACCCGGCTCGTCGTGCGCGGCTCCGGCGAACTCCCCCCGCCGGCGCGCTAGGAGCCCACCACCGCGCGCCCCGCCAGCCGCTCGAGCCCCGCCCGGTCCAGCCCCGTGGGACCGGTCACCTCCGCCGCGTCCACGGCACCGCAGTCCACCCCGCGCAGCAGATACCCGCTCAGCGCCCTGACCGTGGCCGGCTCGTCCAGCACGTCCCCACCGCCCTCGCCGGTGTACGCGACGAGGCGGGCGACGGCCGCCTCCAACCCCTCGCGGTAGAAGGCGTAGACGGCGGCGTACCGCGTCGGCAACTGCGCCGGGTGCATGTCCCAGCCCTGGTAGTACGCCCGCGCCAGCGACCTGCGGACGAGCCGGTGGTGCAGCCGCCACGCCTCGTGCACGCGCCCGGTCGCCCCGACGGGCAGGACGTTGGTGGAACCGTCCGACAGCCGCACGCCCGTACCGGCGGCCGCCACCTGCATGACCGTCTTCGCGTGGTCGGCCACGGGATGGTCCGGCGCCTGGTGCGCGGCCGCGACCCCGCACGCGGCGCTGTAGTCGAACGTGCCGTAGTGCAGCCCGGTCACGCGCCCCTCACCGGCCTCGATCAGCCGGGCCACGGTGGCCCGCCCGTCGGGTCCCAGCACCGCCTGGGTGGTCTCGATCTGTATCTCGAAGCCCAGCCGCCCGGCCGCCAGGCCGTGCGCCCTCTCGAACTCCTCGGCCAGCCGCACCATCGCGCCGACCTGCTGGGGGTGGCTGACCTTCGGCAGCGTGAGCACGAGCCCGCCGGGCAGTCCGCCGGCCGCCATCAGCCCGGTGAGGAAGACGTCGAGGGTGCGGATGCCCCGGTCGCGGACGTCCGCCTCCATGCACTTGACCCGCACGCCCATGTACGGAGGGGCCGTGCCGGCGTCGAACGCCTCGGCCACCAGGCGGGCCGCCCGGGCCGCGTCGGCGTCCTCCTCCTCGTCCGCGCGGACCCCGTACCCGTCCTCGAAGTCGACGCGCAGGTCCTCCACGGGCTCCCGCTCCAGCTTCGCCCGCACCCGCGCGTACACGGGCCCCGCGAGCTCGTCCGCGATCCCGAGGACGGCGGCGAACGCCCCCGCGTCCGGGGCGTGCTCGTCGAGCGCGGCCAGCGCCCGCTGCCCCCAGGAACGCGCGGTCCCGGCCGAGAAGGCATCGGCCGGGACGTAGACGGTGTGCACGGGCTGCCGGGTCCCGGGATCCCCCGGATACCGGCGGGCGAGCTCCGCGTCGACCTCCGCGAGCGAGGCGCCTATCCCCTCGCTCACCGCCCGCGTGAAGGTCGTCGCGACCGCCGGTCGTGTCCCCATGCCGCCCTCCCGCGTTTCCGCTGCACGGAATTGACCATTCGTGCAGCGAAGCTAGCCAGGGACCGACGGCCGGTCAACACCCCGCCCGACAGTCGGACTCGCATGCGGTCAGAAGTACTCCCCCACCACGTGCTCGGCCGCCTTGCTCTCGGCGGCGGGCGGGTCCAGCTCGCTGAGCGTCAGCAGATCGGTGTCGTCGCGGAGGTAGTCCTCCCACGCCGCGGCCATCTTCTCCTGCTGCTCCCGCGGCAGCTGCCGCACGTCCTCCCGACTCGTGGGGTTCAGCGCGTGGAGAAACCGCGTCACGGTGTCCGTCTCCATGGGGGCCTCCCTCTCCGGATCTCTCCGGGATCTCTTCCAGCACCCCGCGTCCACCCACTCCCGCCCGGCTCAAGGTCACCTGTTCGGCGGCGCCGGGCGCTCCACACCGCTCACATCGTCAGCAGCATCGCCAGCATCCCTATCGCCATCGACAGCCGGCTCGCGTTCGTCAGCTCCGGCCCGGTGAGCCGGCCCCGGGGGGCGTCGTCCCGGGGCCGGCGATCCGGGGCGGCGGTCGTGGCGAGGGTGGGCAGGGGCACGATGCCCGCCGCGGTGCGGACGGCGTAGGCCGCGAAGTAGACCAGGAGCAGGCCGGTGAGGAGAGGGGTGCCGGCCGGGGGGTGGGCGGTGGTGGGGTGGGAGGCGTGGGCGGCGGCGGGGGTGGTCGCCATCGCCAGGGCCGTGTAGACCATCGCGAACGCGCCGACCGCGTGGTGCAGGAAGTGGTGGGAGTCGGGGCGGGAGCGGGCCAGGGTCAGGGCGCGCAGGCCCGTCGCCCCGAACACCGCGGCGTAGAGGGCGTGCCCCCAGGGCCGGGTGTCCAGGACGGCGGCCGGCACGGCCATCGCGGCCATGCCCAGGCCCATGAGGGCGTCGCCGCCCGCGGCCCGGCGCTCCCCCGCCGCGCCGGCCCGCGTTCTGACGAGGCAGTGGGCGCCCGCAGCGGCGCACAGCACGACGAGCGACCAGCCGACCAGCGGCGGTCCGTGCACGGCACACCTCCCCGGACGCGCACCCACCCTCCGGAGACTGCCCGCCCCGGCCGTCGCACACGGGAGCGCACGGGCGCATCGGGGGAGCATGGGGTCGGTGGGGTGTGCGCCGGCGGTCCACCGGCGCACGGATGCGTCGGGCGGGCGGTCAGATGCCCGGGCGGTAGCGCATCGGGTGCCCCTCCGGCACCTCGACCACCGCGATGCGCACCCCGTCCGGGTCCGCGATCCACATCTCGATCAGGCCCCACGGCTTCCGCTCCGGCGGTTCCAGCACCGTCACCCCGCGCGCGCGGAGCTCGTCGTGGGCCGCGGCGGCGTCGGCGACCTGGAGCCAGAGCTCGAGGCCCGGGGCCGGCGGGGTCGGGGAGCGGCCGGAGACCTCGAGGAAGCCGCCGCCCAGGAAGTAGACGACCCCGCGGTCGGGGCCCGTGCCGAATTCGCGGTAGACCGCGAGCCCCAGTGCCTCGCCGTAGAAGGCCCGCGACCGCTCGGGGTCCGTCGGCCTCAGTAAGAACCTGCTGCTCAGTACGTGCACCATGCCCGTGACTGTACGCACACCTCCTCCGCTAGGGTCGTACGTACGCCCGAAACCGCACCGAGAGGATCCCGGAACCCATGGAGACCGCCAGCCGCAGCACCGCGCAGCCGACCTTCCGGAACGCGGCGGCCGCCGATGTGCCCGCGCTGGTCGCGCTGGTCGAGTCGGCCTATCGCGGGGACGCGAGCCGCGTCGGCTGGACGACGGAGGCCGATCTCCTGGACGGGCAGCGCACCGACGCCGAGGGCGTGCTGGCCGTGGTCGAGGACGAGAACAGCCGGCTGCTGGTGGCCGAGGTCGACGGCGAGACCGTCGCCTGCTGCCACCTCGAACACCGCGGGGACCACGTCTACTTCGGCATGTTCGCGGTCCGCCCGACCGCCCAGGGCGGTGGGCTCGGCAAGCTCGTCATGGCGGAGGCCGAGCGGCTGGCGCGCGCCGAGTGGGGCGCGCCCGCCATGCACATGACGGTGATCAGGCAGCGCGACGAGCTGATCTCCTGGTACGAGCGCCGCGGCTACCGCCGCACCGGGAAGATGAGCCCGTTCCCGTACGGCGACGAGCGGTTCGGCGTCCCGCGCCGCGCCGACCTCGAGTTCGAGCTGCTGGTCAAGGAGCTGGGCTGAGGCCGGGGGCGGTCCTTCACAGCCGTCCCGCCTCCACCAGCCGGCCGAGGAAGCGCCGTGTCCGTTCCTCCCTCGGCTCGCCGAAGACCTCCGCCGGGGTGCCGCGCTCGAGCACGACGCCGCCGTCCAGGAAGCACACCTGGTCGGCGACGTCCCGCGCGAAGCCCATCTCGTGGGTGGCCAGGACCATGGTCATGCCCTCGTCCTTGAGCCCGCGCACCACGCCGAGCACCTCGCCGACCAGCTCGGGGTCGAGGGCGGCGGTGATCTCGTCCAGGAGCAGCAGCCGGGGCCGCACCGCCAACGCGCGGACGATCGCGACGCGTTGCTGCTGGCCGCCGCTGAGCCGATCGGGGTACTCTCCCGCCCTGCCGCCCAGCCCGAGCCGCTCCAGCAGCTCGCGCGCGCGGTCCTCCGCCTCCGCCCTCGGCACGCCGTGCACCCGGCGCGGGGCGAGGGTGATGTTCTCCAGCACGGTCATGTGCGGGAAGAGGTTGTAGGCCTGGAAGACGACGCCGATGCGGCGGCGCACGGCGTCCGGGTCGGCGCGCGGGTCGGTGATCTCCATGCCGTCGAGGTAGATCGCGCCGTCGTCGATCTCCTCCAGCAGGTTCGCGCACCGCAGCAGCGTCGACTTGCCCGAGCCGGACGCGCCGATCAGCGCGGTCACGGTGTGCGGGGCGACCTCGAGGTCCACGTCGCGCAGCACGACCGACCGGCCGAAGGTCTTCCGCACGGCCTCCAGCCGCAGCACGGCCTGGGAGCTGCCGCTCATACGATCCCTCCCTGGGCCCGGCGGCGGTCCATCCGCGCGGTGACGGAGTCGGTGAAACGGGTCATGGGGATGGTCAGGGCCACGAAGATGAGCCCGGCCACCACGTACGGCGTGTAGTTGAAGCTCTTGCTCGCCGTGATCTGCGCGGCGTAGACGGCGTCCACGGCACCGGCGATGGAGACCAGGCCGGTGTCCTTCTGCAGCGAGACCAGGTCGTTCAGGAGCGGCGGGACCACGCGGCGCACGGCCTGCGGCAGGACGACGAAGCGCAGCGTCTGGCCGCCGGAGAGTCCCAGGGAGCGGGCCGCCGCGCGCTGGCTGGGGTGGACGGACTCGATGCCGGCGCGGAAGACCTCGGCGACGTACGCGGAGTAGGTGAGCACCAGCGCCGTGCCGCCCAGCAGGACCGGGTCGGTCGTCACGCCCTGGAGCCGCAGCGCGGGGATGCCGAAGACCACCATCAGCAGGCAGATGATCAACGGCAGGCCGCGGAAGAAGTCCGTGTAGGCGGTGGCGAGGGCGCGCAGCGGGAAGAACACCGGCCCGCGCAGCGTCCGGGCCACGGCGATCAGCATGCCGAGGACGAGCACGGCGGAGCCGCACACCGCCAGCAGCCGGACGTTGAGCCACAGGCCCTCGAGGATGTCGGGCAGGGCCTCGCGCGCGTAGTGGAGGCTGAAGAACGTCTGCCGGGTGCGGGGCCAGCCGGGCGAGTTGACGACGACGAGGAGGAGGACGACGCCCGTGACGAGCGTGCTGACCGCCGCGACGGCCGTGGCCCGGCGCGCCCGGGCGCGTTTGAACCGCTCCCGCTCCAGGCGCCGCGCGGACGGTACGTACGTGTCGTGCGCGGCGTCCTTCGGCGCCGCGTCCACCGAGCCCTCCGCCGTCATCGGAGCACCGGTGCGTCGACGGCCTCGGAGAGCCACTGCTTCTCGAGTCGGGCCAGCGTGCCGTCCGTGCGCAGCGCGTCGACGGCGGCGCTGACGCAGCCGGTGATGCGGCTGCCCTTGTCCAGGACGAGACCGAACCGCTCGGCCGGCTTGCCGCCGGTGTCGAACTGCCCGACGATCCGCGCCTCGGGCACCTCGGCGGCGGTGATGAAGAAGGCGGTGGGCAGGTCGACGACGATGGCGTCGACCTGGCCGTTCTTGAGCGCGGTCTTGGCGTAGTCGTTCTTCTGGAAGACGGCGGGTTTCCGGCTCGGCCTGATGACGTCGTTGACGACGTCGAGGCTGGTGGTGCCCACCTGGGCGCCGAGCCGCGCGCGGCGGAGGTCGGCGAGCGTGCCGGCCTTGGCCGCGTCGGAGCTCTTGAGGGCGATGACGGCCTGCCGTACGTCGTAGTAGCCGGAGGAGAAGTCGACGGCGCGGCGGCGCTCGTCGCTGATGGAGACCTGGTTGATGTCGAAGTCGAACTTCTTGGCGCCGGGAGCGACGGAGCTGTTGAAGGGCACGGTCTGCCAGACGACGTCGGTGCGGGCGAAGCCGAGCCGGTCGGCGACGGCGTAGGCGACGGCGGACTCGAAGCCCTTGCCGTTGGCGGGGTCGTCGCCCTGGAACCAGGGGGCGTACGCCGGCTTGTCCGTGCCCACGGTCAGCTTCCCGACGGTCTGCGTGGCGAGCCGCTCCCGGGCGCAGGCGGCGGCCCGGGCGCCGGGGGCCGCGGGGGACGCGGCGGAGTCGGTGGTGTCGTCCTGCGGGGCACAGCCGACGGCCGCGAGGAGCAGGACGGCGAGGACGGCGGCCGGGCGTCTGGGCGAAGTGGCGACGGGCATGGCGCGAGACTGGCAGCGGGCGATGTGATCTGTCCAGGTCAGGCCCATGAACCGTCCGGATGGCGGAAGAGTGTTGCCGGTTCGTGAACAACGCGTGGCCGGGCCGATGGCCGGGCACCCGTACGATCGGCCGGCGCGCCCTCCGCGCGGTGGCCGGAATACGACTGGGACACCACTGGGACAGTGGCCGGGACGGATGTGCCCAAAGTGGCGGATGTTCGCCCACGTTCCCCCGAACGGAGGAGGAGCGCAGGAAAAATGTCGGCCCTTCCGGGGGGTCCGCAGGATAATTTGTCGCCACTGCCCTTGAGGCGGAGAACCTCGCACAGATACGGTGTCTTAACGCCAGGTTCTCCCGAGGAGGGGCAGTCGTGACGGAAATTCTTGCGTCGGCACCAGTCAAAACCGACATTTTGTCTGTGGATCGTGTGGTGGAGCACCCGGCCTGGGCCGCGCTCAAGACCGCCGTCGAGACAATTCGCCCCTGGCAGTCGGCCGACGGCTCCATCGATCTCGAGGCCGACGGCGCGCCGCCGGGCGAGGCCGTGCGCGCCGAGGTCGACGCGGTCGTAGCGGCCGTGGAGCAGCTCTCGCCGCTCGTACCGCACGACGTCGCGTACCACACGGCCCTCGTCGCGGACCTGCGCCGCTGGGCCGACACCGGCTTCGGCGTGCCGGACTTCCTGGACTCGCTGCTGGCCTTCCAGCCCGCCGCGCAGCGCGCCGACGGCCTGCAGCACCTGGTCGTCTTCCCGATGTACACGCAGAACGGCAACCCCGACCGCAACTTCGAGGCCGTCGTACTGCGCGTCGTCTGGCCGGAGTGGCTCGCCGAGCTCGAGCGCACCCGCTACGACAACCCGCTCTTCCTCGGCATCACCTTCGAGGACTTCACGGCCGGCTACGACACCAACTCCGCCGTGCTCTTCCCGGAGACCATCGCCGTGCGCGAGGCCCCCGAGCGCTTCACCTGGGGCGGCATCTTCTGCGACCGCGAGGCCGCCCGCTTCCGCCGGGTCACCGAGGCCGCCGTGGCGACCCTGCGCCTGGAGCTGCCCGCCGACATCGCCGCCATGCTGGACGACCAGCAGCGCTGCGAGCAGGCCTTCGTCCTGTGGGACATGGTCCACGACCGCACCCACAGCCACGGCGACCTGCCCTTCGACCCGTTCATGATCAAGCAGCGCCAGCCCTTCTGGATGTACGGACTGGAGGAGCTGCGCTGCGACCTCACGGCCTTCAAGGAGGCCGTGAAGCTCGAGGCCGACGGCTACGCCCAGGCCCGTGACGTGCAGTTCGCCGTGCTCTTCGACCGGATGTTCCGCTTCCCGCTCACCGGCGAGCGCGTCCGCAACTACGACGGCCTCGGCGGCCAGCTCCTCTTCGCGTACCTCCACAAGCACGACGTCGTACGCTGGACGGACAACACCTTGCACATCGACTGGGAGCGTGCTCCCAAGGTCACCAACCAGCTGTGCGGCGAGATCGAGAAGCTCTACCGCGACGGCATCGACCGTCCCAAGCTCGTGCACTGGTTCGCCGCCTACGAGCTCGTCTCGACCTACCTCGCCCCCCACCCGGGATCCGTCTGGGCCAAGGGCCCCGACGCCCTCGACCTCACCCAGCCGCCGCGCAAGCTCGTGGACGACGTGCTGCCGGACGAGTTCCCGCTCAGCATGTTCTTCGAGGCGCTTGCCAAGAAGCTGCGCGGCGTGATCGCCTCGACCAAGGGAATCACCTCCGCGGACATGGCGAAGGTGGCGGCATGAGCGAGCGGAAGAAGGAGGCGACTGGCATGAGCACTCCGAGGAACGGCAACGGCCCGCTGGAGGGCGCCGTCGTGGCGGTGGCCGGAGCGGCCGGAGCGGCGGGCCGGGCGGTCCTGCTGCGGCTGGCGGAGGCCGGGGCGACCGTCGTCGCCTCCGACGCCGACGCGGCCCGCCTCGCGGAGGCGGTGGATGCCGCCCGCTACGCCCACGGCGGCGCGACCGTCACGGGCGAGATCGTGGACCTCCTCGACCTGGACGCCGCCCGGGCCTGGGCCGACCGGACCGAGAAGGAGTTCGGCCGGGTCGACGGCCTGATCCACCTGGTCGGCGGCTGGCGGGGCTCGGCGACCTTCGCCGAGACCGACCTCGCGGACTGGGAGCTGCTCGAGAAGCTGCTCATCCGCACCGTCCAGCACACCTCGCTGGCCTTCGAGGGCGCCCTGGCCCGCAGCGGTCGCGGTCGGTACGTGCTGGTCAGCGCGGCCGGCGCCAGCAAGCCCACCGCGGGCAACGCCGCCTACGCCGCCTCCAAGGCCGCGGCCGAGGCCTGGACCCTCGCCCTCGCCGACTCCTTCCGCAAGGCGGGCGGCGACGACGCCCCGCCGGCGGCGGCCACCGTCCTGGTGGTCAAGGCCCTGGTGCACGACGCGATGCGCGCCGAGCGCCCCCAAGCGAAGTTCGCGGGCTTCACCGACGTCAAGGACCTGGCGCAGGCCATCTCCGGCGTCTGGGAGAAGCCCGCCCACGAAGTGAACGGAACCCGTCAGTGGCTGACCCCGCAACCGTGACCGCGACGCCGACGCACCCGACCGACGCGATACGGCGGCACGACCCCGCGGTGCGCGGCTTCGCCAGCGACAACTACGCGGGCGCGCACCCGGAGATCCTCGCGGCCCTCGCCCTCGCCAACGGCGGCCACCAGGTCGCCTACGGCGAGGACGACTACACCGCCCACCTGCAGGACGTGATGCGGGCCCACTTCGGCCCGACGGCCGAGGCCTTCCCGGTCTTCAACGGCACGGGCGCCAACGTCGTCGCCCTGCAGGCCGCCACCGAGCGCTGGGGCGCGGTCGTCTGCGCCTCCTCGGCGCACATCAACGTCGACGAGTGCGGGGCGCCCGAGCGCGTCGGCGGCCTGAAGCTGCTCCACGTGCCGACCGAGCACGGCAAGCTCACCCCCGAGCTGATCGACCGCGAGGCGTGGGGCTGGGACGACGAGCACCGGGCCCAGCCGCAGGTCGTCTCGATCACCCAGACGACCGAGCTGGGCACCTGCTACACGCCCGAGGAGATCCGCGAGATCTGCGACCACGCCCACGAGCGGGGCATGAAGGTCCACCTCGACGGCTCCCGCATCGCCAACGCGGCGGCCACCCTCGGGGTGCCGCTGCGGGCCTTCACCACCGACGCCGGGGTGGACCTGCTCTCCTTCGGCGGCACCAAGAACGGCATGGTCTTCGGCGAGTGCGTCGTCGTCCTCAACCCGGACGCGGTGCGGGCGATGAAGCACCTGCGCAAGCTGTCGATGCAGCTGGCGTCGAAGATGCGCTTCGTCTCCGTGCAGTTCGAGGCGCTGCTCTCCGGCGACCTGTGGCTGCGCAGCGCCTCGCACGCCAACGCCATGGCGGCGCGGCTGGCAGAGGCCGTGCGCACGGTGGACGGCGTCGAGGTGCTCCACCCGGTGGAGTCCAACGCCGTCTTCGCCCGGCTGCCGCGCGACGTGAGCGAGCGACTGCAGAAGCGCTACCGCTTCTACTTCTGGGACGAGGCTGCCGGCGACGTCCGGTGGATGTGCTCCTTCGACACCACCGAGGCCGACGTGGACGCCTTCGCGGCCCTCGTCGCCGAGGAGATGGCGAAGCAGTAGGAGCCGATCCGGCCGTAGGAAATCCCCCTGCCGACGGGGACCTCCCTACTGGGTTCGACGGGTGCGGGGTACGTACGAGGACGTACGTACCCCGCACCCGTCGCGCGTATCAGCGCCGGTCGCCCGCCGCGGCCTCGGCCGGGGTGGGGGCCGTGCCGCCGAGGTGGGCGGGGATCCACCAGCTGTCGCCGGGGCCGTCGGCGCGCACCGGGTAGGCCCGCTGGGCGGCCTCGAGGAGGTCCTGGACACGGCCGCGGACGCGCTCGGTGAGCTGCTCGGCGGGCTCGTCCGCGGCCGCGGTCACCGGCTCGCCCACGCGGATGGCCACCGGCACGTGGTTGCGGCCCAGGTCGCGCTTGCGGCCCTTGGTCCACAGCCGCTGCGTGCCCCACAGCGCCATCGGCACCAGCGGCACCCCGGCCTCCTGCGCCAGCCGCGCGGCGCCCGACTTGAAGTTCTTCAGCGTGAAGGACGTGGAGATCGTCGCCTCCGGGAAGACCCCGATGACCTCGCCCGATCGCAGCGCGGACAGGGCGTGCCGGTAGGCGTCCGCGCCGGCCGCGCGGTCGACGGGTATGTGCTTCATCGCCCGCATCAGCGGCCCGGAGACCTTGTGCCGGAAGACGGACTCCTTGGCCATGAAGCGCACGAGCCGCTTGGCGGGCCGGGCGGCCAGGCCGCAGAAGACGAAGTCCAGGTAGCCGATGTGGTTGCTCACCAGCACCGCGCCCCCGCGCTGCGGAATGTGCTCGCTTCCCTGGATGTCGAAGCGCAGGTCGAGCGCCTTGAACATGGTGCGGGCGAAACCGATCACCGGCGGGTAGACGAGCTCTGCCATGTCGGGAAGATCCTTCCGGCCTGGGGAGGGTGCTCCCGGCTGAAATACTGAAGTTACGCGGACGTAGGGTCGGGCTTTCGCCAGATCGTGCCCGAATGCCCGGCCCCGGAGCCAGCGGGGAGGCCCCGCGGGCCGGGAGATCCTCATCACGTCGGGAAATTTCCCGGAGCGCGGGACACTTGCCAAGGTCACGCGGGCCGCCGTGCGCGCGTGCACATCGATGAAGGAGAGGGTGGAGTGGCCGAGCGGGACGGACGCGACACGGGGCCGGCGCCGCGGCTCGCCGCCGGCGAGGCGGGTGCCGAGCCCGGTGCCGAACTGGGCGTCGAGCTGGGCGCCGCGCTGGGCGAGCGGGCGACGCTCGTGCAGTTCTCCAGCGCCTTCTGCCAGCCCTGCCGGGCCACGCGCCGGGTCCTCGCGGACGTGGCCGCGATGGTCGACGGGGTCGCGCACGTCGAGATCGACGCGGAGGACCGGCTCGACCTCGTCCGCGCCCTCGACATCGCCGCCACGCCCACCACGCTCGTCCTCGACGCCGCCGGCCGCGTCGTGCGGCGGGCGACGGGGCAGCCGCGCCGCGCCGACGTCATCGCGGCCCTGGGCGCGGCGGTCTGACGCGCCGTGAACCCCCGCGCACCGCTCCCGACCCGATTCCGGCGGAAGGAAACGACGACCCCATGACGGCCTCCCCCGATCTCGGCGCCCCCGGCCTCGACACCTCCGACGTCGGCGCCGCCGGCCTCGACGCGCCCGAGCTGCTGCGCTCGGTCTTCCGCCGGCACGCGGCGGGCGTGGCGGTGATCACCGCCGGGGGCAGCCGTCCCGCGGGCTTCACGGCCACCTCCCTGACCTCGGTGGCGGCCACGCCCCCGCTGGTCTCCTTCGGCGTCGGCACCGGCTCCTCCAGCTGGCCCGTGCTGGCCGAGGCCGAGCACGTCGGCGTGCACATACTCGGCGAGCACCAGCGGGAGCTCGCCGCGACCTTCGCGCGCAGCGGCGCCGACCGCTTCGCCGCGCCCACGCGCTGGCGCACGGGCCCGCACGGCGTGCCGCTGCTGGAGGGCGTGCTGGCCTGGATGGTGTGCCGCGTGGTGGCCCGGGTGCCCGCCGGCGACCACCGCGTCGTGCTCGCCGAGGCGGTCGCCGGGGACCCCACCGGTGACGGCCGGCCGCTGCTCTACCACCAGGGGCGCTTCAACGGATTGCGGGACTGAGACATCCCCTTCGGCCGCGTTGGGCAGATCACAGTCGACCGGCCTTGCGCTCGGGGAACACGCTCGATGTACTGACGAGTAACATTCCGGTCGGAGCGAGGCCCGCACCCGAACGGGATCCGCCCCACCAGGCGCCTATGCTGCCTGCCAAGGCAGCTTTGATAGAGACGATGCAGTAGGAGAGCCGGCGTGAGCTTGAGGATCGTTGTCACTGTGAAGTACGTGCCCGACGCCACCGGCGACCGGCACTTCGCCGAAGACCTGACCGTCGACCGTGACGACGTGGACGGCCTGCTCTCGGAGCTCGACGAGTACGCGGTCGAGCAGGCGCTGCAGATCAAGGAGGCGGCCGACGGCGACGCGGAGATCACCGTCCTGACGGTCGGTCCCGAGGACGCCAACGACGCCCTGCGCAAGGCGCTCTCCATGGGCGCCGACAAGGCCGTCCACGTCGAGGACGACGACCTGCACGGCACCGACGCGCTCGGCACCTCGCTGGTGCTGGCCAAGGCCCTCGAGCACGTCGGCTACGACCTGGTGATCTCCGGCATGGCCTCCACCGACGGCGGCATGGGCGTCGTCCCGGCGATGCTGGCCGAGCGCCTGGGCGTCCCGCAGGTCACCCTGCTCTCCGAGGTCAAGGTCGAGGACGGCAAGGTCACCGGCCGCCGCGACGGCGACGCCGCGAGCGAGCAGCTCGAGGCCGCCCTCCCGGCCGTCGTCTCCGTCACCGACCAGTCGGGCGAGGCCCGCTACCCGTCCTTCAAGGGCATCATGGCGGCCAAGAAGAAGCCGGTGGAGTCCCTGGACCTCTCCGACCTCGGCATCGACGCCGACGAGGTCGGCCTGGAGGGTTCCTGGACCACGGTCGACGAGGCCGCGGAGCGCCCGGCCCGCACGGCCGGCACGATCGTCAAGGACGAGGGCGAGGGCGGCAAGCAGCTCGCCGAGTTCCTCGCGAGCCAGAAGTTCATCTGAGCTCCGACACCCGAACCCTCAACCGCCCTCGCAATTCCCGCAGGAGTGCAGATCCATGGCTGAAGTCCTCGTCTACGTCGACCACGTGGACGGCGCCGTCCGCAAGCCCACCCTCGAGCTGCTGACCCTCGCCCGCCGCATCGGCGAGCCCGTCGCCGTGCACCTGGGTGCCGGCGCGGACACCGCCGCCGCGACGCTCGCCGAGTACGGCGCGGTCAAGGTGCTGGCCGCCGACGCCGCCGAGTTCGCCGACTACCTCGTCGCGCCCAAGGTGGACGCGCTCGAGGCCGCGTACCGGGCCGTCTCCCCGGCCGCCGTGCTCGTCCCGTCCTCCGCCGAGGGCAAGGAGATCGCGGCCCGCCTCGCGGTCCGCATCGGCTCCGGCATCATCACCGACGCCGTCGACCTCGAGGCCGGCGACGAGGGCCCGGTGGCCACGCAGTCCGTCTTCGCGGCCGCGTTCACCACCAAGTCCCGCGTCACCAAGGGCACCCCGGTCATCACCGTCAAGCCCAACTCCGCCGCCCCGGAGGCCGCCCCGGCCGCCGGCACGGTCGAGCAGCTCGCCGTCTCCTTCGGCGAGAAGTCCACCGGCACCAAGGTCGTCTCCCGCACCCCGCGCGAGTCCACCGGCCGCCCCGAGCTGACCGAGGCCGCGATCGTGGTCTCCGGCGGCCGCGGCGTCAACGGCGCCGAGAACTTCCCCGTCATCGAGGCCCTCGCCGACTCCCTCGGCGCGGCCGTCGGCGCCTCCCGCGCCGCCGTCGACGCCGGCTGGTACCCGCACACCAACCAGGTCGGCCAGACCGGCAAGTCCGTCTCGCCGCAGCTGTACATCGCCGCGGGCATCTCCGGCGCGATCCAGCACCGCGCCGGCATGCAGACCTCGAAGACGATCGTCGCCATCAACAAGGACGCCGAGGCCCCGATCTTCGAGCTCGTCGACTACGGCGTGGTCGGCGACCTCTTCGCGGTCGTCCCCCAGCTGACCGACGAGATCAAGTCCCGCAAGGGCTGATCCCTCGCCGCACAGGCCCCCCGTTCCGGCTCACGTCGGGGCGGGGGGCTCGTCGTTGGGCAACCCGACGGGCGGAGCGTGGGCCGGGCCACTGCGCCGCGTGGGCGCGGCCACTAGGCTCGAGGACGGCACCGCTCGCTTCGCTTCGGAACGATCCCGGGGGTACGACGCCCATGTTGGTCCCGCTCGCGCTGCTGGTCCTCGGTGGACTGGTCTCGGCGATGGCGCCGCGCGTGCTGACCCGTGCCCACTGGCCGGCACGGGAGCCCGTGCTGGCCCTGTGGGTGTGGCAGTGCGCGGTGGCCACCGTGCTGCTGTGCTGCGTGCTGGCCATGGCGCTGAGCGCCGCGGCCGCCTGGGCGGCGGTGCGCGGTCACGTCTTCGCCCCCGCCCCGCACGGCGTCATGGAGGCCTACGCGCTCACGGCGTACGGCTCCTGGGCCGCGCCCCTGGCCATCCTGCTCGCCTCCGGTGCCGTGTGGACCGCCGCCATGCTGACCCGGGAGGTCCGCCGGGCCCGGGCCCGCCGCCGGCACCGGCGCGCCGACCTCCTCGTGCGCTCGCCCCGGCTGCCCGGCGAGGAGCGGGGCGGGGAGCGGCTGGTGGTGCTGGAGGGCGAGCGCCCGGAGGCCTGGCTGCTGCGGGCCGGGGCCGAGCCCCAGCTGGTGATCACCACGGCCGCGCTGCGCCGCCTGAAGGGCTCCCAGCTGGACGCGGTGCTGGCGCACGAGCAGGGGCACGCCCGGGCACGGCACGACTGGTTGCTGCACTGCGCGTCGGCGCTGGCGTACGGCTTCCCCCAGGTGCCGGTCTTCGCCGCGTTCCGCGACCAGGTGCACCACCTGGTCGAGCTGGCCGCGGACGACTCCGCCTCCCGCCGCTTCGGCCGCCTCACCACGGCCCTCGCCCTGGTCGAACTCAACGAGGACAGCGGCGTCTTCGGCCCCTGCCCCTCCTCGCTCTCCCACCTCCCCGGCCGCGTCGACCGCCTGCTGGCGCCCGCGCCCCGCCTGACGGTCCCCCAGCGACTGCGGCTGACGGCCGCGGCGGCGCTGGTGCCGGTGGTGCCGGTGCTGGTGACGTTCGTCCCGGGGCTGAGCGCGCTGAGCGGCTGACGCCCACGGGGCCACCCGCCGGACGGGGCGTCAGATCCGGCTCCCCGCGTGGCAGAGTGCCTTCCATGAGCGATCTCGATCTCCACCCCACCCCCACCACCTGCGGCGGCCGCCAGGACGTCACCGGGCGCCCGGTGCGCGAGCTGCTGCCCGCCAAGAACGTTCCGCTCGGCGAGAGCACCGTCGTCCGCCGACTGCTGCCGAGCCTGGGGCGCCGAATGGTGGGGGCGTGGGCCTTCGTCGACCAGTACGGGCCGGACGACATCGCCGACGAGCCGGGCATGCAGGTCCCCCCGCACCCGCACATGGGCCTGCAGACCGTCAGCTGGCTGCACGAGGGGGAGGTGCTGCACCGCGACAGCCTCGGCAGCCGGCAGACGCTGCGCCCCGGCCAACTGGGGCTGATGACCTCCGGGCGGGGCATCTCCCACTCCGAGGAGTCCCCGCGCGAGCACGCGCCCCTGCTGCACGGCGCGCAGCTGTGGGTGGCCCTGCCGGACGCCCACCGGCACACCGCGCCGACGTGGGAGCACCACGCCGAACTGCCGCGCGTCACCGGGGGCGGTGGGCTGAGCGCCACCGTCGTCATGGGCGAGCTGGACGGCGCCCGCTCCCCCGCCACGACGTTCACGCCGATCGTCGGGGCGGACGTCGCGCTGGCCG
>KL569385.1:47753-49451 GCA_000715685.1 Streptomyces lilacinus | reverse complement strand
GGGCGGACGTCGCGCTGGCCGCCGGCACGTCCGCCCGGCTGCCGGTGCGGGCGGACTTCGAGTACGCGGCACTGACGATGTCCGGCGAGGCGGAGGTGGACGGCGTGCGGCTGGCGCCGGGCTCGATGCTGTACCTGGGCTGCGGACGCACCGAGCTGCCGCTGCGGGCCGACGTGGACAGCACGTTCATGCTGCTGGGCGGGGAGCCCTTCGAGGAGCGGATCGTCATGTGGTGGAACTTCGTGGGCCGTTCCCAGCAGGAGATCGAGGAGGCCCGGAAGGACTGGACGGCCGGCTCCCGCTTCGGCGAGGTGACGGGCTACGAGGGAAGCCGGCTGCCCGCGCCCGCGCTGCCACCGGTGGCGCTCAAGCCACGGGGAAGGGTGCGCTGACGCGGGACCGTCTCAGCACTGCGGTCGCCGGCCGTGATTGGCGGCGTGCTTGCGACGCTCTTTCTTCTTGCGGCGCCGTTTCGAGGACATGTCGCCTCCTCAACTGAGCCCGATGTGTCGATTCACACTATTTTCGACCATACCGCGCCCCTCGCCATCCCGCTCGGGGAGCGGCTCGTACCCGGAAGGATTAGGCGGAGCCCGAGCGGTTACCCGTCCCGGCATGCCACCGAATGTCCCGGACAAGCCGACCGCGATGAGCAAACGCTGGTGTTGATGGTCCTGGCGTGCGGCAGTGCGCTGATCGTGGTGTTCATCGGCGGCCTCGCCCGGCGGGTCGGCACCGCCCTGGGATCGGCGACGCGGAGTTGACGGCGTGGTCGATCGCCAAGTGGCCCGTCCTGGTCCTGCTGGTCACCACCATGATCGCGATCTTGTACCGGGCGGCGCCGAACGCGAAGGGCCGCGGCTTCAGGTGTATCACCCCGGGCAGCTTCCTCGCCCTGCTGATCTGGATGATCGTCTCGGCGGGGTTCGCGCTGTCTCCACGACCACCTGACGCCGGTCGTGGGAGTGCGGACCGCGCGTGATGAACCCGCGCTAGGCGTCGGCCTCCCGGGGCGCGCCCGCCCAGGCGCGCAGGCCGGCGCGGTCGGTGAACCGGGCGACGTTGCGGTCCAGGCCGCCGGCCCAGCTGTACTGGTGGAAGGTCCACGGGTGCTGGACGGCGGGCCGGCCGGCGGCGTGGTCGGGGTCGGCGATCCACAGGCCGTCGCCGGCGTCGCTGGTGGTGTCCCGGTTGAGCCAGTAGTCGCGGTTGCAGTAGAGCACCACGCGGTGCCCGGGTGCCTTGGCCTTCACGTGGGCGAGCCAGCGGTCCTTGTCGCGGCACCACACGTCGGGGTGCTCCCAGTCGAGGGCGAGGACGTCGCCCGCCCGTAACGCTATTTTCCCGAGGAAGTAGTTGCCCTGTGCGGACATCGAGCCGGGTGTGACGTAGTGGTAGTAGCCGACGACCAGCCCGGCCCGCCGGGCCCGGTCGCGCTGTGTCACCCACTTGGGGTTGGTGTACGAGGTGCCTTCGGTGACCTTGACGAAGACGAAGTCCAGCCCCTGCAGGGCGTACTGGTCGCTGTTGTGGCTGCTGACGTCGATGCCGTGAAGCATGCCGTTCTCCTCCGGTACCGCGGACGACGAGGCGTCCGCAGTATCGGCCGGGAGGGGCGGGGCGGCGAGAGCCCGCGCGGGAGATCTTTCCGGGCGGGCGGCCCTACGGCCCCACCGGCACCTGTCTCTTATACACATC
>KL569385.1:46631-47510 GCA_000715685.1 Streptomyces lilacinus | reverse complement strand
CGGCTGCCGGCGGCCGCGCGGAGGGCGAGGGCGGCGAGGGCGTGGGGGGCGCCGGCCTGGCCGCGGATGCCGGGGAAGGCGTTGATGTCGACGACGACGGGTTCGCCGCCGGCGTCCAGCAGGTCGACGCCGTAGACGTCGAGGGCGAAGACCTCGCCGACCTGCCGGACGACCTCCAGCCACCGGGCGGGCAGCTCGGCGGGGCGCAGCGAGCGGGTCCGCTTGTCGGGGACGGGCGTGGCCAGCTCGGAGCGGCGGAGGCCGGCGAAGACCTCGTCGGCGACCACCCACATCTTGTGGTCCCAGCCGTCGTTGGGCGCGAAGGGCTGGACGACGACGGGCTCGTCCGGCCAGCGCGCGGCCAGCTCCCGCAGCCCGGCCGGGTCGTCGACGCGGGCCACCAGGTCGTCGCGGCGGCTGTGCCGGCTCTTGACCACCATGGGCCCGGCCGGCTCCCCCGCCGCGACCAGGGGGGCGAGCGAGGGCGCGGTGCGGGTGGTCACGAACGGCAGTCCGGCGCGCAGCGCCACCTCCGCCATGGCGGTGCGGTCCTGGCACAGCTCGGTGGCGGAGGCGGAGTTCAGCACCGGTGCGCCGTGCGCCTCGAGGTGGCGGGCGAGGGCGAGGGCGCGGGGGGTGCGGGTCTTGAGGAGATAGACGTCGGCGAGCGCGCCGGGCTCGGGGAGCTCCTCGAGCGTCGTGGGGTCGATCCACTCCACGGTGTGCTCGGGCTCGAGCAGGGCGGTGGTCTCGGCGAGCAGGGGGTGCCGGGGGTCGGGCGTGAGCAGGCAGATCCTCATGCGGTGCCGCCGACCGCGCGCCGGGATCCGCTCGTCAGGGGCCGGGGCAGCGGCAGCGGGGCGTGCTCCCCGTCGGTCT
>KL569385.1:45953-46395 GCA_000715685.1 Streptomyces lilacinus | reverse complement strand
GGGCGTGCTCCCCGTCGGTCCCGCGGCCGCCGGCGCTCGCGAGCCGCAGCACGGCCCAGGCGACCTTGGCGACGGCGTCCGGCACCTGACGGAAGCTGGGGAAGTCGTTGACGTCGACGACGACGGGGCCGTCGGGCCCCAGGACGATGTCCACCCCGTACAGGTCGAGGCCGTGGGCGGCGCCGACCGCGCCGGCGATCCCGGCGATCTCGGGGGTGAGGGGCACATGGCGTTCGTGGGCGGGCAGGTCGGGGTGCAGGGGGCTGCGGCGCTCGGTGGCGTAGAACTCGCCGTCGACGCAGTAGACCTTGAGGTCCGTGCCGGAATTGGCGATGTACGGCTGGGCTATGAGCATGCCGGGCGGATTGTCCGGCTCGCCCGGAACGGCGTTCGTCAGCTGCTCGGGGTCGGCGACGATCCGTACCTGTCTCTTATACACACA
>KL569385.1:43532-45716 GCA_000715685.1 Streptomyces lilacinus | reverse complement strand
GGCTTGACCACGAGCGGGTAGGCGGCGGCCGGCAGCTCGGCGAACTCCGCGGCCCGCGCGGCGGCGTACGTGGGCGGCACGGGCAGACCGTGCGCCTCGGCGACGACGGCGGCCAGGACCTTGTCCCGCACGCCGCGGATCGAGCGGGCGTCGTTGACGGTCGTCAGGCCGACGGCCGCGGCGGCCTCCAGCAGCGTCAGGCCGGGGCCGCCGGAGACCGTCTTGAGCACCCAGGCGTCGTGGTCGCCGGTGCGGACGGTCTCGGAGAGGCGGATCAGCGAACTGCCCGGTCGCAGCACGTCCACACGGTGGCCCCAGGCGGTCAGCTGACGGATCACGTCCACCGGCATGCCGTCGTGGCGGTACTGCTCCTCCACCAGGAAGCAGAGTCTCATGTGCTGCATCATCCTCGAAATCCCCGGACCACCGCCGATGCCGCCCGGCGGAACTGTGCCGGGTCAGGATGTCATGGGCCCGGGGGTGGTCCGTACGCGGTGGCCGACGCGCCGCTAGCGCGGCGAGCGGAAGGCCTCGAGGAGCCGCTCGGCCGCCAGGCTCGCCGTCAGGGTGCCCTCGCGCACGCTCCGTTCCAGGCCGGGGCCCAGGTCGCGCACGGCGGGGTGGTCGCGCAGCTCGGTGAGGAGCTGGTCGCGGACCATGGTCCACACCCAGTCCACCTGCTGGTCCCGGCGCCGCCCGGCGAGTTCGCCGGTGGCGTCCAGGACGCGGCGGTGCTGCTCGATCCGCTCCCACAGCACGTCCAGACCCGTGCCCTCCCGCGCGCTGCAGGTGAGGACGGGGGCGTTCCAGGCGGAATCGGGCGAACGCAGCAGGCGCAGGGCGCCGGCGAGTTCGCGCGCCGCGGAGCGGGCGTCCCGCTCGTGCGGGCCGTCGGCCTTGTTGACGGCGATGACGTCGGCGAGCTCCAGGACGCCCTTCTTGATGCCCTGGAGCTGGTCGCCGGTGCGGGCGAGGGTGAGCAGCAGGAAGGTGTCGACCATGTTGGCGACGGCGGTCTCGGACTGGCCGACGCCGACGGTCTCGACGAGCACGACGTCGTAGCCCGCGGCCTCCATCACGACGATGGCCTCCCGGGTGGCCCGGGCGACACCGCCGAGGGTGCCGGCCGTCGGGGAGGGCCGCACGAAGGCCGCCGGGTCGACGGCCAGGCGCTCCATGCGGGTCTTGTCGCCGAGGATGCTGCCGCCGGTGCGCCCGGAGGATGGGTCGACGGCGAGCACGGCGACCCGGTGGCCGAGGCCGGTGAGCAGGGTGCCGAACGCGTCGATGAAGGTCGACTTGCCGACGCCGGGCACGCCCGTGACGCCGATGCGTCGGGCCCTGCCGGCGTGCGGCAGGAGCTCGGTCAGCATGCGCTGGGCGAGCGCCCGGTGGTCGGCGCGGGTCGACTCCACGAGGGTGATGGCGCGCGCGACGGCCGCTCGCTTGCCGTCGAGCACGCCCTTGACGTAGGCGTCGAGGTCGACGGTCCGCCGGGCCGGGGCCGCCATCAGCGCTCCGCGCCGAGCTCGTGGCCGAGCGCTCCCGCCAGCGTTCTCAGCAGGTCGTGCGCGGCGTCCGGGATGACCGTGCCGGGCGGGAAGACGGCGGCGGCGCCCATCTCCAGGAGCGTGGGCACGTCCTGCGGCGGGATGACCCCGCCGACGACGATCATGATGTCGTCGCGGCCCTGCTCCGCCAGCTCCTCCCGCAGCGCCGGCACGAGCGTGAGGTGACCCGCCGCCAGCGAGGAGACGCCGACGATGTGCACGTCGGCCTCCACGGCCTGCCGGGCGACCTCGGCGGGCGTCTGGAAGAGCGGGCCGACGTCGACGTCGAAGCCGAGGTCGGCGAAGGCGGTGGCGATGACCTTCTGGCCGCGGTCGTGGCCGTCCTGGCCCATCTTGGCGACGAGGATGCGCGGCCGCCGGCCGTCCTCCCGCTCGAACTCCTCGACCAGCGCGCGGGTGCGCTCCACCGCGGAGGACGCCCCCGCCTCTTCCCGGTACACACCGGAGATCGTACGGATCTGGCCGGCGTGGCGCCCGTACACCTTCTCGAGGGCGTCGGAGATCTCGCCCACGGTGGCCTTGGCGCGGGCCGCGTTCACGGCGAGGGCGAGGAGGTTGCCCTCGAGCCCGGGCCCGGGGTCGGCGGCGGCCGCGGCGGTCAGCGCCCGCAGGG
>KL569385.1:41333-43294 GCA_000715685.1 Streptomyces lilacinus | reverse complement strand
GGGTCGGCGGCGGCCGCGGCGGTCAGCGCCCGCAGGGCGTCCTGGCAGGCGGCCTCGTCGCGCTCGGCGCGCAGGCGGCGCAGCTTCTCGATCTGCTGGGCGCGCACCGAGGAGTTGTCGACCTTGAGGACCTCGATCTGCTCGTCGGCCTCGACGCGGTACTTGTTGACGCCGATGACCGGCTGACGGCCGGAGTCGATGCGGGCCTGGGTGCGCGCGGCGGCCTCCTCGACGCGCATCTTGGGGATGCCCGCGTCGATGGCCTGCGCCATGCCGCCGGCGGCCTCGACCTCCTGGATGTGCTGCCAGGCGCGGCGGGCCAGGTCGTGGGTGAGCCGCTCGACGTAGGCACTGCCGCCCCAGGGGTCGATGACCCGGCAGGTGCCGGACTCCTGCTGCAGCAGCAGCTGGGTGTTGCGGGCGATGCGCGCGGAGAAGTCGGTGGGCAGGGCCAGTGCCTCGTCGAGGGCGTTGGTGTGCAGCGACTGGGTGTGGCCCTGGGTGGCGGCCATGGCCTCGACGCAGGTGCGGGCGACGTTGTTGAAGACGTCCTGGGCGGTCAGCGACCAGCCGGAGGTCTGCGAATGGGTGCGCAGCGACAGCGACTTGGTGTTCTTCGGCTCGAACTGCTTCACGAGGCGCGCCCACAGCAGGCGTGCGGCCCGCAGCTTGGCGATCTCCATGAAGAAGTTCATGCCGATCGCCCAGAAGAACGACAGGCGGGGCGCGAAGGCGTCCACGTCGAGCCCGGCGCCGAGGCCGGCGCGGAGGTACTCGACCCCGTCGGCGAGGGTGTAGGCCAGCTCGAGGTCGGCGGTGGCCCCGGCCTCCTGGATGTGGTAGCCGGAGATGGAGATGGAGTTGTAGCGCGGCATCTTCTGCGAGGTGTACGCGAAGATGTCGGAGATGATCCGCATCGAGGGTCGGGGCGGATAGATGTAGGTGTTGCGGACCATGAACTCCTTGAGGATGTCGTTCTGGATGGTCCCGGCCAGCTTCTCGGGCGGTACGCCCTGCTCCTCCGCGGCGACGATGTACAGCGCGAGGACGGGCAGCACCGCGCCGTTCATCGTCATGGAGACGGTCATCCGGTCCAGCGGGATGCCGTCGAAGAGCTGCCGCATGTCGTAGATGGAGTCGATGGCCACGCCCGCCATGCCGACGTCGCCGGTGACGCGCGGGTGGTCGCTGTCGTAGCCGCGGTGGGTCGGCAGGTCGAAGGCGACCGACAGGCCCTTCTGACCGGCCGCCAGGTTGCGGCGGTAGAAGGCGTTGGACTCCTCGGCCGTGGAGAATCCCGCGTACTGCCGGATGGTCCAGGGCTGGTTGACGTACATGGTGGGGTACGGGCCGCGCAGGTAGGGCGCGATGCCCGGGTAGGTGCCGAGGAAGTCCAGTCCGGCGAGGTCCTCGGCGGTGTAGAGCGGCTTGACGCCGATGCCCTCGGGGGTCTCCCACAGGAGGTCCTCGGCGCTCTTGCCGGTGCTCTCCTTCAGCGCCGCGCGCCAGGCCGCCGGGTCGGCGGGGGCGGCGGCCGCGGGCCCCAGGTCGATGCCGGAGAAGTCGGGGATCGACATCACGCCACTCCCATGCGGTCGAGGACGGAGGAGAGGACGGCAACCGCGTTGCCGCCGGCGAAGACGAACTCGTCGACTCCTGCCCGCACATAGGCCTTCTGCTGTTCGCCGCGCGGCTTGCCGGCGAGGAAGACCCGGGTGGCGCCGGCCTGTTTGAGGGCCGCGGCCACGGTCTCGGCCTGTTCGGCGTAGAGCGCGTCGCTGGAGCACAGGCAGGCGATCGTGGCGCCGCTGGCGGCGAAGGCCGCGGCGACGGACTCCGCGTCGACGGTGACGGGATCGTGGACGGGCTCGATGCCGCCGGCCTGGAAGAGGTTGGCGGCGAAGGCGACCCGGGCGGTGTGGGCGGCGGCGGGGCCGAGCGCGGCGAGGAAGACGCGGGGG
>KL569385.1:39037-41147 GCA_000715685.1 Streptomyces lilacinus | reverse complement strand
ACGCGGGGGCGGCCGCCGGTGACGGCCAGGTGGGCGTCGGACCGGGCGCGCAGCCGCTCGAACGCCTCGTCGCGGCGGACCCTGGGCAGGCCGCCGGACAGCGGCTCGGGCGCGGGCTCGCGCTCCAGGGGCTTCTCGGTCAGGTTCGGGAACTCGCTGACACCGGTGATCGGATACCGCCGCTTGGCGATCCTGTCGCTGCTCGCTTCCCAGTTGTTGGCCAAGTCCTGGGCCAAGTGCCCGTCGCGCAGGGCCTCCGCGTGGCCGCCCGTGCGCTCGATCCACTGGAAGAACCCCCAGCCCGCGCGGGCGAGTTCGTCCGTGAGCCGCTCGACGTACCAGGAGCCGCCCGCGGGGTCGACGACGCGGGAGAGGTGGGACTCCTCGATGAGGATGGAGGAGGTGTTGCGGGCGATGCGCCGGGCGAATGCGTCGGGCAGGCCGAGCGCCTCGTCGAAGGGCAGGACGGTCACGGCGTCCGCGCCGCCCACGCCGGCGCCCAGGCAGGCGATGGTGGTGCGCAGCATGTTCACCCACGGGTCGCGGCGGGTCATCATCACCGAGGAGGTGACGGCGTGCTGGCGCTGGGCGGCCGCGGCGGGCGCCGCCCCGCTGACCTCGGCGACCCGGGCCCACAGCCGGCGCGCGGCGCGCAGCTTGGCGATGGTCAGGAACTGGTCGGCGGTGGCGGCGTAGCGGAACTCCAGCTGGGCGCAGGCCTGGTCGACGGTGAGCCCGGCGGCGGTGAGCGCGCGGAGGTAGGCGACGCCGGTGGCCAGGGAGCAGCCCAGCTCCTGGGCGGCCGAGCCGCCGGCCTCGTGGTAGGGCAGCGCGTCGACGGTCAGGGCGCGGATGCCGGGACGCTCGCGGAGGCACCGGGCGGCGAGCGCGGCGGCGGCCGCGAGGGGCTCGGCGGGGTCGGCGGTGCCGCCGGTGCGGGCCAGGGTGCCCAGCGGATCGGCGCCGAGGTTGCCCCGGGCCGCGCCGGGCGGCAGGCCGCGTTCGTCGTGGAGCGCCAGGAGTTGGTGGGCGGCGGCCTCGAAGTCGGCGCCCGGGTCGAGGACGACGGGGGCCAGGTCGAGGTAGACGCCCTCCAGGGCGGCCGGGAGGCCGTCCACGGGCAGTCCCGCGGCGCCGGTGGTGAGCCAGAGGGAGGTGACGCCGTTCTCGAGGTCGGCGAGGACGGCCTCGTTGGCCCGCCGGGGGTCGGGGTCGGCGTGGTGCTGGCGTACGTCCCACCCGGAGACGGCGGTGCCCTCGGGCCGGCCGCCGCGCACGAAGGGCGGGAAGCCGGGGAGGCCGGGTGCGCCGGCCGCGTCGTCGGCCGTGTAGAGCGGGCGGACGGCGAACCCGTCCAGGAGCGTGGTGGCCAGGGCGTCCTCGGCCGCCGCGCCCTCGACCGCGGTACCCGTCTTGCTCAGCACGCCCGCGACGAGGCGCTGCCACTGCTCGCGGGTCGCGTCGGGGAATTCGGCGGCCAGGGAAAAGCCGTCGTCAGGCAGGACCGTCATGGGGGGAAGGCTAGGGGAGCGCACCGGCCCGGCAGCAGGGGCAACCGCTGTGACCTTGGCCTCTTCGCGTACGCGGCGCGGTCGGGCGGTCAGTCGGGCCCGCCCGGCCCCTCGCTGACCGGAATGTCGGCGTCCGGCGCGTTCGCCCCGCCCTGGCCGTCCCCGTTCGGGCCGTGGTGCCGGTCGGTGACGACGAATTCGCACCAAACGGACTTGCCGCCGCCGCGCGGCTCGACGCCCCAGACGTCGGCCAGCCGGTCCACGAGCATCAGGCCCCGGCCGGACACCCCGGACTCGCCCGGCTCCCGGCGGCGCGGCAGGACGCTGGACTTGTCCTCGACCTCGACGCGGACCCGGCGCTGGGGGCCGGTGAGCATACGGATCGTCACCACCGCCGCCCCGTCGGTGTGGAGCAGGGCGTTGGTGACCAACTCGTCGGCGGCCAGCTCGATCTCGTCCGAGCGGTCCCGGGCGCCCCAGGCCCGTACCGCCGCGCGGATCATGTGCCGGCCGGCCGAGAGGGCCTCGGGGTCGGCGGGGGCGATGTGCTGCTGGAGCCGGCCGCCGCCGCGGGCGGCCTGGCCCTGTCTCTTATACAC